>CAXBSH010000291.1:0-7258 GCA_963977705.1 uncultured Planctomycetaceae bacterium | reverse complement strand
GAACAAATGCTATTCATCAAAAAAGAAATGAATTTCTTTAGAAATTTAGATCTTTGTATGAAATACCTTCTTGATCTTGATCATCAACTTTGGCTTTGAGTATCCGAAGCCTGAAGTATCAATGATGATATTTCCATTCTTCGCAGATACTGTGCTGATTGCTGCGGTTGATCCGCCAGCTTCTTCCGCACGCTCGCCACATCTCGCAGAGTTCGATCGCGAGTCAGATCAACCACCAGCACCAGATTGTCACGCACCGAATAAAAGCCCGGCACACCCGCAAAATCCGTTTCCGGATGAATTCGAGCGGCAAATGCCTGAAACTCGGAATCGGACTGAAACAGCAGCACCGGTAAACGCCGTTCCGGTGCCTTCACGGAAACCTGCAGCTTCTCCCAGAAACTGAAATACTGCGAATAGACCGTCTCCAGCAACTTACCAATAAACTGGTGATATCCGGTGCCACAGTTGGAACACACCAGATAATGCTCCGTTTCATGCACACCAAACTCAGCCCCCGCCTCAGCCGTCAGCTGCCGAGCCAGTTCCGCTGAATCGGCCGGAGCCCACTCACCACGTCGATCATCACGCGACAGCAGCTCCGATTTGACCAGCTGCCGCATGCGACCGATCGAGTCTTCCACCAGCAGCTCGCCCGCAGCCCCCTCGGCAACAACTCGGCCTGCGATCTGCCGCTCACCATCAGTCGTCTGAATCCGCACGTCAGTCAGCAGCTCGTCCGCAGCCCGCAAATCGCCGACATCCTTCGTCAGCGGAGGCAGAAAAATCGCCCACATGCCAACGATCCATGCTACAGTCCGGAACCGCAGCACCCCAAATCTCTGAATTCCCTCAGTCATACCAACAGCCCCGTTTCTCGCGATGGAGACCAACGACTCGGGAATTCTGATCGCTGACCTGCTGCAGGGCAATTCGGAATCTCTGCAAATCCGGCGAATCACGCCGACAACCAACCGTGATCTGCCTCACCAGCATTTGCCAAATTCGTCAACTTGGATATGCTGCACCCGGCAGCACTCAATTCCATCAGGGTGCATTGCTGTGTGAACCTCCTGCCTCCGAGGTGTTCTGTGTCTGACGTTCCCGACTATTTCCGCATTGAATGGCACGATAACACAGTCGTTGTCACGCCATCCTCCAGCATCGAATCACTGACGTGGGACCTTGTCGAACGCGCTGCCGACATCATTATGGAACCGCTGAATGATCAGCAGGCTCCGATGGTGGTCGTCGATCTCAGCAACGTCCGCTACTTCGGCTCCGTCTTCCTCGCAATGCTGCTCCGCTGCCATAAGTTCGTCAAACGCAAGAATGGCGAACTGGTACTTTGCGGTGCCAACGACCCGGCCCTCGAACTGCTTCGCATCACTGCACTCGACACTATCTGGGCCATTTACGACAACCGTCAGGAAGCCATGGAAGCCCTGCTGAACTGAACGGTCAGGAGCCTGCTTTGAATGCTCGTCAGCCACTGCGGCACCCGCAGGAATCTGAAAGTGATGTCATTGAACACGTGCCCGAATTGCGGGCACACGCCGAACTCATTGCCGAAATCAAAGCCACGGCCGACAAATTGTCCGGCGATAATGCAGCCCGCGGTGATCTGAAGATTCTCAGCCGCGCCCTGCGGGAACTGCGGTACGCCTTCAAAGTCTTCGCCCCGTATCGCCGCAACCGCAAAGTCAGCGTCTTCGGCTCAGCGCGCACTCGCCCCGATCATCCCACATGGCACACCGCCGAACAGTTCGGTCGCCGCATGGCGGAAGAAGGCTGGATGGTCGTGACCGGCGCCGGTGGGGGCATCATGGAAGCCGCACACCGCGGTTCCGGACGCGATATGGCCATGGGACTCAATATCCTGCTGCCCTTCGAACAACAGGCCAATCCCGTCATCGCCGGCGATTCCAAACTGGTCAGCCTTAAATACTTCTTCACTCGCAAACTGATGTTCGTCAAGGAAGTCCACGCCATCGTCACCTGTCCCGGCGGTTTTGGCACTCTCGATGAAGCCTTTGAAACTCTGACACTGGTGCAGACCGGCAAACGCGACCTGATGCCCCTCGTCATGCTGGACCAGCCCGGCGGCACCTTCTGGAAGGACTTCGAAAGCTATATCCGCACACATCTGCTCGATCAGGGCCTCATTTCCCCCGCTGACATGTCACTCTTCAAAGTGACTGACAGTGTTGAACAGGCCGTCGAAGAAGTGCTCGGGTTCTACAGCGTCTACAACAGCATGCGATTCATCGGTGAACGCCTCGTGCTCAGACTGCACATTGCCCCCGATGACCATCTGTTGCAGCGACTCAATGACGAATTCAGCGATATCTGTGCCAAAGGGCGCATCGAACGCACAGAAACTCACCGAGTCGAAGCGGACGATGAACACCTCGCACAATTGCCCCGCCTCGCCTTCTGTCCGGATCGTCGAGCCGTCGGCAGACTGCGGCAGATGATCGACCTGCTCAACTGCGAGCTGGAGGGACACTGCGGCCGAATCCCCTCGGAAAATCAGTCCTGAAACCCGGCGAATCCTGTTGAACATTTCGCTCAATGTTCACAGAATAAAGGCGTCCACAAAACTGCAGTCCCAGACAGCCCACCAGCGGGCAGGAGAATTCCATGCTGCGACGTCAGGCCCTCTTCACACTGGCCGGTACTCTGGCCCTCGGTCCCTTCGCTGCTGCCAGCAGCCAGCCAGCCAGCAGCCTGACTCGGCAGCTGCAGCACTGCCTGCAGTTGCTCAGGTCACACAGCACCAGCGATTACGCTGCAGCCGCCCACTCCGAAACGGTCGCACTGCTGCAGCATGCTGCGGGCATCAGCGCAGCGGATCTCCCCGGCAACCCAGCCTTCTGGCAGGCCTGCAGTGATGCCGTAGCTCGCACCGCCACTCGACTGCCGCAGCAATCATCCGTTGTGCAATCACTGCAACAACTGCAGCAGTCACTCACGCTCTGCGTTCAGCACAGCCTCTGAACCGCAGCTTACGGTGGTTCGGGCAGATCCGGACCACCGGCATTCTCCGGCACCCCGGTCGCCGCACCGCTGCGTCGTCGTGGAAAATCCTTCAGCTCAAAGGCCTCTTCAGACGCTCGCGATTCCTCTTTGTATCGCGACACATTGTCACTGGCCTTCAGACTCTGCGGATAACTGCCGGTCTCTTCCATGCACCAGCCGTGCGGACCAATGCTGCCAAATCGCTCTTCTGTAAAGCGAATCCCGTGAGTCTCCAGGATCGTACCGGACTGCAGCTCCAGATTCGCCAGTTCTGTATTGTACGATGTCAGTGACTGGGCTTCGGCGGACACCGCATTGGCCCAGTCAGTAATCGCCAGCAGTTCGCTCAGCAGCGTATCGCGCTGAGCCTGAATATTGGCTCGCTGGGCACGCACGTTGAAGGCCGAAGCCTGCCGCGCTTCCCGAAACGCTTCGTACTGCTGCAGATTCTGCTCAATCGTTCGCAGTGAAGTCGCCAGCTGATGTTCAGCCTGATGCAGCATCTGCTGGATATTCGCACGATCCTTCGCAATCAACAGTTCCTGATTACGCACCCGAGCTCGCGATTCACGCAGACTCAAAGGCACAGTAAACACCACACCCATCGACCAGTCCGTATTGTCACCAGGCCCCGCACTGACAGCATCACCCGCCGGAGTCCGTCCGGACAGGCCATTCCAGCGATACCCGGCCGTGGCATCCAGTGCGGGCTTCGCCAGATTCGCCTGCTGCACCAGACGCTGCCGGTCCGCATCCAGTATCAGATTCAGCTCGATCAGATCCGGACGACTGGACTGCGCAGTCTCCACTATCTCCTTCCAGCGAAACTCAATCCGATCCCGAGTTGGGGGGGTCGAGGGAACAAGTCGCTCACCGTCTTCCGGAGGCAGGCCCAGAATATTCCGCAATGCAGCTTCCCGCTGCAGCACGTTGGCCCGCGCCTGCACCAGAGTCGCCCGCGCATTCGACCAGGAGGCCTGAGCCTGCGCTGCCGCCGGGCGATTCCTTAATCCCACATCCGCTTTCGCCTCCAGACTGCGAAACGAAAACTCCAGCTGCTCCACCTGAATTTCCCGAGCCCACAGCTCGGTGCGAGCCTGCACCAGCTGCCAGTACGCCGAAATCACATCACGCACCAGACGCTGCATCGCATCCTTGAACTGAAAATACGACTGCTCCTGCTGCAGTCGAGCCACCACGATCGGAGCCCGATTGGCCGCCAGTCCCGCACCCGCCAGAATCGGCTGAGTATAACTCACACTCATCACCGGCTGATTACGAGTCGCAAAGCCGCCAATATCGCGACTGTCCCACCGATTATCCGCCCCGATCGAAGCTGTCCCGCCCAATTGATTGCGGTCATTCACCCGCACCCCATAATCATTACCCGCCGTCGTCAGACCATCGATTTCCTTAAGCACCGGATTCAAAAACGGACTCTCGTTGCGACGCTGCGTCGAATTGGCCTGCAATACCGGGTCAAACTTCGCTTTCGCTATGTCAATCGGAGTCACAGCAATGGCGGTGTCATAAATCGTCCGCCCGGACGATGTCGCCGAAACACCCGCCAGCACACGAATCACTTCCGAGTTTTCCAGTGCCCGCCGCAAGGCCTCGTTCAATGACAAAAATCGCTCTTCCGCCGGCGAATCCTGAGTCGCCACAGTCACCGGTTCCGGTCCCGCCGGACGCCGGTAACGCGATGCCGCACTGGGCTGAGTCCAGCGGATCCGCGACTCATCCTCCGGCACAAGCTGTGCCTGCACTGTCCCCTCAGCAACAACCAGACCGGCTGCCAGACTGAACACATGTAGAAATTGGCTGAGTTTTCCGTGGCTCATGGCCAGCAGAATCGGCCCAACACAGGGCGGAAAAACACGAATTCAGGTTGTAAGGATCATTCCTGTGGTGACTGATCCTCCGGATGTATCGATCCGGTAGAATGGAGAAAGTTAAACGCCTCCTCAAACTTTGTTGTGTCAGCCACAATGCTGCCGTCTCTCAAAACGAGGATTCGACGCGCATTTTTTGCCACATTCAGGTCATGAGTCACCAGAATGACGGTAATCCCTCGCTCTTCATTCAACTGACGAAACAGCTCGATCACCTCCCGGCTGGTCTTCGAATCAAGGTTTCCCGTCGGCTCGTCACCCATCAGAATCGAAGGCTCTGTCACCAGCGCCCTGGCGATCGCTACTCGCTGCTGCTGCCCCCCGGACAACTGCCCCGGATGATGGTCCAGTCGCGATCCCAGCCCCACCATTTCCAGCATCTGCTTTGCTCGCTGCCGACGCTGACGGGCCGAGATTCCTGGACCATACAACAACGGCAGTTCCACGTTCTCCAACGCTGATGTACGAGCCAGCAGATTGAAATTCTGAAATACAAATCCAATGTGACGATTACGGATCCCGGCCCGCGCGTTGCGCGACATCGTCGCGATCTCTTCATTATCCAGCAGATAACTGCCAGTCGTCGGACGGTCCAGACACCCCAGAGTATTCATCAGGGTGGATTTTCCGGAACCCGATGGGCCCAGCAGCGCCACATATTCCCCACGCTCAATCTTCAGCGTTGTCGGACGCAGCGCGTGTACCTGCACTTCACCCAGATCATACGTTTTGCAGACATCCCGCAGTTCAATCAGCGCCATCCTGACACGCTCGCTTCAGAAAACAAAGACAGAGCCTGCACATACAGCGATGCAAAATCCTGAGCCTCCACTCGACGCGGATTGAAAGTCCCCGTCCACTGCTGAGCCGCATCGGCCGCCAGTTCAGAAATGACTTCAGCAGACGGCGTTCCACCCGCAACCTCTGCCAGAGTCACCGGCAGTCCTGCCAGCTTCAGCAGCCTGACAAACCCCGCAGCCAGTTGTTCACCAGCCATGCCCGCATCCACAGTCCCGGAGCCAGAACCCCAGCCTGCCCGCTGCACCAGTTGAGCATACAGCGGGGCGATATTCGACTGCAGCGCATTAAATCGAATCACATGCGGCAGCATCAGGCCCACAGCGTGACCATGAGTCGTCCCGAAGCGGGCAGTCAGAGGATTGGCTGCAGCATGCGCCGCCCCCAGCATACTGTTTTCAATCGCCGCACCCGCCAGAAATGCGCCCAGTTGCATGCGACCGCGAGCATCCACGCTGGCAGGATCAGCAAGTACCTGCGGAAATGCGGCTGACAACAGCTCCCACGCCTGACCAGCAAACATGCCCGAAATTGTGTTGCGACGCACTGTCACAAAACTTTCAATCGCATGCGTCATCGCGTCTATCCCGGTGGCCGCTGTCACAGACAGCGGCATCGTCAGAGTCAATAAGGGATCAAGGACGGCCACGCGACAGGCTGCCTTGACGTCACCACAGGCCATCTTCAGATGCGATTCTGCATCCGCAATCACGGCAAACGACTGAGCCTCACTGCCGGTACCGGAAGTCGTAGGAACTGCAATCATCGGCAGCATCGGCAAACGAGCTTTCCCGATCCCCTTGTAATCATGAATCCGACCGCCGTTGGTCAGCAGAAAATTGGCGCCCTTCGCACAGTCCATGCTGCTGCCACCACCAAGCCCAATCAGGACGTCGATGCCGCGTCCGCGAGCAAAACGAGTGCAGGCTTCAACATCATCCGACGTTGGATTCTCGTGCACGTCGTCGTACACATAACACTGCAGACCCGCATCCCGCAGCAGACGCTCTGCCTGAGTCGAATGGCCGGCCTGCCGCAACCCCGCATCAGTCACCAGCAGCGCCGTAGCGGCATTCAATTCCCGCACAGACTGCACCAGATGCGTCTGCACAGTACCCGGACCGTAGATCAGCCGAGTTCGCTGCTGAAAGTCGAATGGCGGGAGTTCTACAGTGCCGTGCATGATTGCCAGGGCCACAAAAGAAGCAGTGAGGAAGGACGGTCGAATTCAAACAATCGACCGCAGCAGAGAGTGGTTCTGCAAGGATCATACCCCCGCTGACGCTTACCATCCAACCGCAGACACACCGGAACAACGGCAGATCTTGTTTTGGGAATCGCGGCGATCCTGCGAATACACCACGGAATCAAGGCAATTTCGCACTGTCCTCCCCGAGACCACCAAGCACCAGCTCGGCCCTCCCCCCGGGACCACCAAGCACCAGCCCGGTAACACCCCCGGAACCGCCGAGCACCAGCTCGGTAACACACCCGGGACCACCGAGCACCAGCTCGGTAACGCCCCCGGGACCACCGAGCACCAGCTC
>CAXBSH010000290.1:0-7260 GCA_963977705.1 uncultured Planctomycetaceae bacterium | reverse complement strand
ACGGCAAAGATCCTGAACACAGCCGATATCGATCGTGGAACAGCCCTGTGGCTGCAGGGGCTGGGGCAATCGTTGTATGACAAGCTGGCGGCCGTGGGGTTGGTTGCTCCCCGCGCTGCGGCTGTGCTCGGGGCGTTCCTCGCGGGATATGTGCAGGATCGGCCGGATACCAAACCGGCAACGCAGCGCAAATTCGGCTCTGCTGTGGCTCACCTGGTGGCGTTCTTCGGTGAGAATCGGGATCTGCGATCGATCACTCGTGGGGATGCGGACGGCTTCAGGGCGTTCCTGTATCGGCAAAAGCAGGCGGAAAACACGGTTCGCAGATACTGCGGACTGGCGAAGCAATTCTTCAGGGCGGCTCTGCGGCGCCACCTGATCGATGAAAACCCCTTTGGTGATCAGGTGGCGGCGGTGCGGGGTAACGCGGCAAAGTTTCACTTCATCACTCGTGAGGATGCGGGGAAGATCTTGGCGGCCTGCCCTGACGTTCAGTGGCGGATGATCTTCGCGCTATGTCGATGGGGTGGGCTGCGGTGCCCCTCAGAAGTGCTGGCCCTGCGGTGGGAAGATATCGCCTGGCAGGAAAAGCGATTCACTGTCCGCAGCCCCAAGACAGAACACCACGAAGGCAAGGGCTTCCGGGTGGTGCCCTTATTCCCTGAACTGGCGGCAGTGCTCACTGAGGGCTTCGACGTGGCTCTGCAGGCGATCGATGCGGCAAAGGAAGGGAAAACGCGGGTGACGGTGGGCGGCCCTGTGATCACGCGATACCGTGAGGCAACGCAGAATCTAAGAACCACGTTTCAGAAGATCGTCATTCGCGCTGGCCTCAAGCCGTGGCCGAAGCTGCTGCAGAATCTGCGATCGACTCGGGAAACGGAACTGGCCGAAGCCTTCCCCCTACAGGCAGTCACAGCATGGATGGGAAATTCTCAGTTGGTTGCTGCAAAGCACTACCTGCAATTGCGGGATGAACACTTTGAACGGGCGGCAACGGACCCACAGACGGACCCACAGACGGACCCGAACACGTCCGCAAGCGACAGCAGACCGAAGAACCCCAAACGAAGAAACCCCGAAAAACACAGGGTTTTTCGGGGCTCTGCGGATTTGTTCGCAAGTTTGCCACTTGCGAGAATGGGCGATGAGGGACTCGAACCCCCGACTTCATCCTTGTAAGGGATGCACTCTAGCCAACTGAGTTAATCGCCCGATCAGATTTCTACGGCAACCGTTTCGGCTGACGTCCCGCACAGTATGCAGACAACCACGCAAGATGCAAGGTTGGCCCACCCAGGTTTCCCGGGTTCGCTACCAATTGCAGCAATCAAAACGATTGCACCGCCCTGGCGACCCATTCAATTCTGCTGCTGAGCAGTCTGCTGTAACTGAGCCTGCTGGTCCAGATACTGCTGCAATGCCGCCGCCTGCTCAGGCGTCTGCCGCGACATCCGGTAAAACGCCACCCCAAAACCCGTCACGATCGTAGCTGGCATACCCAGCATGAACAATATGCTCATCATGTAGGCCCGCGGTCGACGCGACTCAGTCTCGTTCGCTGTCTTACAGCCGGGACATGCCTGTACCGTAGTACAGAACGGTCCCAAACCGCAGGCAAGCAAGACCATACTGATGCAGAAGATCCTGCGCAGAGCATTGACTTTCATGGCTACTGTTCCCCGCTTCACAATACCTTCCACGCCACCCACCACATTATTCCATTCAGATTCGACCACAATTTCCATCGGAATCCGCTGAATCCAGACGTTTTCCCGACCACAAATCACGGAAACCGACGGCCAACTGGCCAATTCGACCAGTTCCTGCAGCAGTACTCAGATTGCATTGCCTGGAATTATGGCCGTCGGCGCGATCGTACTCCACGGCCAGTGATACAGCATCCAGTAAATCACAACGCCCGTTATCGAAACAAATCCCCAGATCGGTAACGTGACCCTCGCTAATCGACGATGCTGCACCCAACGCTGCTTCCACGCCAACCAGAAAACTCGCAATGCCAGCACTGGCACCGCCGCCGCCAGAATTACATGCGGAATCAGGATTGCCAGATAGATCACTCGCGCCAGATCCGAACCCACAAAGGCTCGACCACGACGGCCCGTGTACTGATACAACGCCTCATGGTAAGTCAGATAACAGCCCAGGAACACGACCGACACCACAAACGCGGCAATCATGCAGTTGCGATGCGGCAACTTCCGACCATGCAGAATCAACCAGTAACCAACCAGCAATAAACACAAACACACGGAGTTCAGAACAGCATTCAATGTGGGCAGAAACTTCACCCAGTCCGGCAGAACCTGATCAATCGCCCGATTCTGCTCGGCCGCAGATTCTGTCCGCATCACAGCAGCAGCCCCCTCACCCTTCACTGCCGCGACAGCCGCGCTGTCGCCAGTCGCAGTTCCCGCTATCCCCGGTTCGTCAACACCATCGGCCTGTGACACGGTCGGCTCATCAATCAACGGACCATCCACGACATCGTCTGTCGGCTCATCGACGAAACAGCCAGGGTCAGTGGATTGCGCTGGCGAAGGTTTTGTGTCGGTGTCCGTCCCCGGATCCGGTTCACCTGGCGAAGAATCCGCGGGCAGCAGATTCAACTGCACGTCGGGATTCTCTGAGGAAGGCTCAGTGGTCAACAACGGACCTGGACGTGGAAACTCCTCACGCCCCTCAATGACTCGCCGCAATTTCACCACGTCTTCGGGCACCGTCATCAGATAGGTTGCCACAGGCAGACCATCCTCGTTCACCAGCACCGCCCGATTTGTGTGTGCCACCTCAAACCCGGGCTTCCGCTGCTCACCCAGATTCGGCTGCACATACTGTACGAAACCACGTCGAATCAGGTCGTGAATTTCCTGCTCATCACCCGTCAGGAACTTCCACCGCGCAGGATCCGCCTGAAATGTTTCAGCATACTTCTGCAGAACTTCAGCAGTGTCATAGCTGGAATCCACCGAGAAGGTCACAAACATGAAATCCGGATTCGACTCACGCACCTTGCGGTGCAGCACGGAAATATCACGAGTAATGACCGGACAGGTTGTGACGCATCGAGTAAACACAAAGCTGGCCAGCCAGCGACGCCCCTTCAGACTCTGCAGACTGACCGTCCCTCCCTGACACTCAGGAAATTCAAATGGGGGCAACGGGCGAGTCGGGAAGCTGAGACGAATAGTTTTGGTCGATGCAACCACGGCATCGTCCGGCGGTTCCGCTGCAGCCCCATCCATCCCACCCGCAGCATCACCACCGGTTGCAGCTGCTACCGGTCCACCGCCTGCAGAACCAACAGCACTACCACGGTTATTGCCACGCACGAGATACAGGTACAGGACCAACGCCAAAACGGCAGCCCACAACACAGAACCAAGCAGGAAAGAGGCAATAGACATTCCCGAACGCATACGTCCGTGATGCTGGCTGCCTACTTTTGCTGTGCCCGACTTCATCTGCCCGGTCCTCAAATCCACCAACCAACTGGCTTCCGCCTGGATTCTACACCCCAAGGCAGCACAGCCGACAAAAAGCGGGGTTATTCCTGTTGATACGGCTGACAATCCAGCGAACGGGAATCGCCGGAGTCAGCCTCCTCAGGGCTGGCCACCCCCCTGAATCAGCTGATTATCGAAGTAATTGATCCCCATGCCGGCATCAATCACCAACCCCTGAGCATTTATGCCGGAAGAACGGGGACTGAGCAGAAAAGCGACGGCTGCCGCCACCTCCTCAGTCTGCACAGCCTGCTTCCGCAGTGTGGCCTTCTCAGCAAACAAGTAACTGTCCACATACCCAGGAATCCCGGCTGATGCCGAAGTCTTAAGCAGGCCTGGGCAAACAGCGTTGAAACGCACCCGCGAAAACTGAGAAAATGACTTGGCCAGAAAACAGAGCGACGAATCGAGAGCCGCCTTCACAGGGGCCATATAGCCGTAGTTCTCGGCGGCCATGCGAGTCGTGGAAATGGAGATTGTCACTACACTGCCGGTCTGCGGATCAAGTTGGTCACGGAATGCATTGCTGAGGGCAATCAGTGAATAACAGGAAATGTCCACAGCCTGCAGAAATGCCGAT
Organism: uncultured Planctomycetaceae bacterium; assembly: GCA_963977705.1. Taxonomy (GTDB): domain Bacteria; phylum Planctomycetota; class Planctomycetia; order Planctomycetales; family Planctomycetaceae; genus SXXK01. The sequence continues at coordinate 3,153 of CAXBSH010000290.1, read as the reverse complement.
CGTGGTGTCTGGTGAAATGGCAGCCAGCCCGCCGAGTAATCAGCGAAGGCTACGGAATGCACCAGCCCATGCAGCACGGGAAACTGCGCCGTTACCGCATCCCGTAGAGCATCAATCTGCGACTGCTGCGAAAAATCACACACATGAATCGGCTCGTCCGGAAACAACTTCCGTACAGACTGCAATCTCGCTTCACTGCGAACCGACAGAATCAACTGCGCACCAGCAGCCTTCAGCAGACTGGCCGTATGCCACGCGACACTCTTCCGGTTGGCTATCCCCGTGACAAGAACGTTCCTGCCACTCAGCTGCAGAAAATCCATCTCACACTCCGGCACACATGCAAAAGGTTGTCAGCGATTCAAGGGCTTGAATCTCCCAGCCACCGGACGGTCAGCCGCATCGCCCAGACGCTCACGACGCTGCTGTTCGTAAATCCGATAGTTGCCCTCACACCACATCACCGTCCCGTCACCCTCAAAGGCAAGGATATGAGTCGCAATGCGGTCCAGAAACCAACGATCGTGACTGACCACAACCGCGCAGCCACCATAAGTCTCAAGACCCTCTTCCAGTGCCCGCAGAGTATCCACGTCCAGATCGTTGGTGGGTTCGTCCAGCAGCAGCAGATTGCCGCCAGATCGCAGCAACTTTGCAAAGTGAACTCGATTTCGCTCACCACCCGACAACTGCCCCACAAACTTCTGCTGATCGGATCCCTTGAAATTGAATCGTCCGCAGTACGCCCGCGCATGGATCCTTGACGAACCCACCTCCAGCACATCGTGACCGCCGGAAATCTCCTGATAGACCGTCTTGCTGCCATCCAGCGAGTCACGCGACTGATCCACATACGAAATATCAACCGTCTCACCAATCTTCATCGAACCGCCGTCCGGCTGCTCGTCACCGATAATCATCCGGAACAACGTTGTCTTGCCGGCCCCGTTCGGACCAATCACTCCGACAATCCCACCAGGTGGCAGATCAAAACTGAGATCCCGAAACAGTTCTCGATCACCGAATTTCTTTGAAAGATTCTGAGCCTTGACGACCAGTTGACCCAGCTTGCGAGTAATGGGGATCTGAATCTGAGCAGCATCATCCCGCTCGTCATACTGCTGGGCTGCCAGTTCGTTGTAACGCTGCAGTCGAGCCTTATTCTTGGTGGCGCGAGCTTTCGGTGACATCCGCACCCACTCCAGTTCACGCTTCAACTCCTTCTGCCGACGAGTTTCACGACGCTCTTCCAGCTCCAGTCGCTTCTGCTTCTGCTCAAGCCATGACGAATAATTACCCTCGTAAGGAATCCCCTTGCCCCGATCCAGTTCAAGAATCCAGCCGGCGACGTTGTCAAGGAAATAACGATCGTGAGTCACTGCGACTACGGTACCACGGAATGACGCCAGAAATTGTTCCAGCCACTGCACGCTGCGAGCATCCAGATGGTTGGTTGGCTCGTCCAGCAACAGCATGTCGGGATTGCTGAGCAGCAGCTGGCACAAAGCCACTCGGCGTTTCTCACCACCGGATAACACTGCCACTTTCTGCTCAGCCGGAGGCAACAGCATGGCGTCTGCAGCAATTTCGAGGGTTCGGTCGAGCTCCCAGAGATTCTGAGCATCAATCTGGTCCTGCACCTGCGCCTGCTCTTCCAGAACCTGCTCCATCTGCTCAGGAGTCAGGTCTTCACAGAGCTTCATGCTGAGCTCATTGAAGCGGTCCAGCACCCGCCGCGATTCCACAACCGCTTCTTCAATACACTGCCCCACCGTTTTCTCAGGGTCCAGCCGCGGCTCCTGAGGAAAATAGCCGATGCGGATGCCCTTCGCCGGACGCACCACGCCCATGAAATCCTTGTCTTCACCCGCCATGATCCGTAATAACGTGCTTTTGCCGGAACCATTGTTGCCAAGGACCCCGATCTTCGCACCAGGATAAAACGCCAGCCAGATGTCGGACAGAACTTCCTTCTCGTCGTACAAACGAGTCAGATGTTCGATGGTCATGATGTACTGAGCACTCATGGGAATTCCCGGAACCACAGAAACCCTGGAAGATGGAACAACAACATGGGATTGCAGATTATAGAATTCTGCAGTCACAATCTCGCCATCACCGCGAAACAAATTGTCCAAACTAAGCCGTTCCGCAGAGAATTCCATGAAAATGGAACCGAATGGACGCCAGACGTTTTCGGTCTCTGGGCGGCGGAAACACATCCTGAGCCCCGAATCCCCCGCGTCATCCCTGAAGAACTGCCGCAACCTGCCACTGTTTCAGCAGCTCTACGACGAATTCTCTGGCGGCGGAATACACGTGCGGCGAAGTACTTCCTCGAGGCCCCGCGATGTTCAGGACACGAATTCCAGTCCGCTGGATCCATTGCACGACCTGCGCCACTTGCCCCGCTAACGTTACAGATTCCGCATCCGGAAAAATCAACCGCCCCGATCTGACACAGCCCTGATCAATCCCCAGGTACTCAATTCGACAGGGCTTCCCAAGCCGATCAGCAGCAGCAATAGTCAACTGAGTTCCACTGGAAATCTCAGCCAGTACCAGTGCAAGAGTGCCATCAGAGTCCCGTACATTCCACTCCGTACGTACCGCGTACGAGCGTACCGGAGTCTCTGTGAGTGGATAACGCGAAGGAATTCGACCGTCTTCCGCACGGCGATGCAGTGGACACCAGCCACCCACCGGCCACCCCAACTGTAATGCCGCATCCAGCGCAGCACGGTCCACACCCGTCTGTCCACCGGATACCACCCGCTCACGCTGCATAATCTGCCTGGACACAGAAAACCCGGACTGAATTCCCAGCCAAATTGCCCCAAAACGTCCATCCCACCGGCCAAACAATCTCAGTCTGCAACCAGATCACCACCTCTGCCAAACAGAAAACCCAGCCCGAACCCTGCAGTCCACGGGCCTGTCTGTCCGATGTTCTTTCAATCGAGAGACCCTGGCAAAGTGACCAACCCGGTTGCCAGCAACCAGGTGGCTGTCTAAGCTATAGGGCTGCTTGGCAGGAGATTCAGAGTGCGTAGCTCAGTTGGTAGAGCAACGGACTTTTAATCCGTAGGTCCCGGGTTCAAGTCCCGGCGCACTCAGTTTCAGATCGGAAGAGCGTCGTGTAGGGAAAGAGTG
>CAXBSH010000289.1:0-7263 GCA_963977705.1 uncultured Planctomycetaceae bacterium | reverse complement strand
GCGGCGGGTGTTGTGTGAGTCGGTTCCGGGGCAGCATCGGGATGTCGAGCACGAATGTCGGCGTAGCCGCGAGCATGCAATTCGTGAGCCAGATCTGCACCACCAGTTTCAACAATTCGACCGCCCAGCATCACATGCACAAACTGCGGCCGATTGAACTCCAGCAGTCGCTCATGATGAGTAATGATCAGGACACCCATCTGCGGACCGGACAGCTTTGCCAGACCTTCGCTGACAACTCGCACAGCATCACTGTCCAGACCACTGTCCGTTTCATCCAGAATCGCAAACCGCGGCTGCAACATCGCCAGCTGCAGAATCTCCATCCGCTTCTTCTCACCACCCGAGAAGCCATCGTTGAGATACCGTCGAGCAAACTCGTGATCCATTCCCAGTTCGGTCATCCGATCGCGAATTTCCTTGCGGAATTCTCGCATTCCGATCAGACCCTCTCCCTCACGACGATCCGGATTGCGAATGTTGGAGACCGCATGTCGCAGAAAATCGGCCACCTTCACGCCCGGAATCACCACGGGATACTGGAAGGCCAGAAACAGTCCGAGACGCGCTCGAGCATCAGCTTCGAATGCGGAAATCTCTACACCGTCGATCTCAATCGAACCGGATGTGATGGTGTAGTTGGGATGCCCCGCCAGGGCATAAGCGAGAGTACTTTTGCCGGAACCGTTCGGCCCCATCAAAGCATGGACCTCACCCTGCCGGATCTGCATGTTCACGCCACGCAGAATGGGAGTGTCGGCGACCGACACATGCAGATCACGGATCCGCAACACACTGCCAGTTGCACCGGCAACCGCACCGGTCGCACCATTCACTTCGCTGCTCATATCCCCGGAACTTCCCGTTAGTAAACAAACCCTGCGAACCCCTGACTACATCGCTGACTGTCCTTCCAGAGAACAGCAGCAGCAGGGATTCAGTTTGAAGATTCAGTCAGTACACCCGCCAGAAAACGCTGGCAGACCGTTGATTCCCGTTACCCGATGGTGGCACACCGAGCCCGCCGAAACGCCTTAGACGTTCAGAGCAGAAAAGCCGGAATGATGAGGCACAGGCAGAACAGTTTCCCCGCGAGTCACCTTGCGGGCCTTGATCTTGTCCTGGATTCGCATCAACCCCTCCAGCAATGCCTCTGGACGTGGAGGACACCCGGGGACATAAACGTCCACCGGTACCACCAGATCCACACCCTTCACCACATGATAGCCGTGCTTGAAGTACGGGCCGCCACCCACGGTGCAGGCACCCATCGCAATCACATACTTCGGATCCGGCATCTGCTCGTAGAGACGACGCACGCGACTGGCCATCTTGAATGTCACCGTGCCCGCCACGATCATCAGGTCCGCCTGCCGCGGAGTCGCACGGAAGGCACCAGCACCAAACCGGTCAATGTCGTACTTGCTGGCACCCGCCGCCATCATCTCGATGGCACAGCACGCCAGACCAAACGTCATCGGCCAGATACTGGACTGCTGGCCCCAGTTCAATGCCTGCTCAATCGTTGTGGTGATCACGTTCTCTTCGAACCGACCTTCAATCCACGTCATCGGAGTTGTTCCCTTACCGAAGAATTTGTACGCACTGACTGAATCCAAAAGCCTGCCACGGCCACGGAAAGTGCAGCCCGCACTCTACCAAGACACCACATTCCTGCAATCACCAGACCACGACACCAGCAACTTTCCAGGCCCTGACGCAAAACAGTCAACCGTCAGCCCCCGGGAACATTCAACACCTGAAACTCACAGCACCCATGACCATCCCGACACCGAGAACGCACCTGCACCGGAGCACCCAGGACCTGCTCAAGCACCTGCCGCTCCACCTGACAAATCGCGTCGTCAACCTCCGCCAGCATCGGAAATGGACACGATGTCTCACGCAGAATCCGCAAGCCACCCTCGTGAGCCGACTCGACGTTGAAACCACTGGACTTCATCTCACTGGCCAGCAAATCCAACCGGTCGTCCAGACTTTCACAACTTCCCAGCTGCCGCCGAAATCGCTCCGCCAGCACGTCCCGCACGCGATTCAATAACCGCTCACGCACACAGACATCCTCAAATCCCGTGATCGCTTCCCACAAAACCACCGCCAATTGACGGTAATTCTCGCCCAGAGCATGCAAACCCTCGGCCGTCACACGATACACGTTCCGCGGTCGACCACGACTTTGACCCTGCAAATCGGCCAGCACCAATCCACACGCCTCAAGACGAGCAATCCGCTGGCGAATGGCAGTTCGAGTCACCCCAAGGAGATCACAAAGGGACTGCACATCAGCACCATCAGACTGATGCAGATGCTCGAGAATTTCGCGATCACGAGTGTCAATCGCAGCCACCTGAAACCCCGCAGGAACCCTAAAACACCCAGAATTCAGCCCGTGCAGCCAGCGTCAGCGCATGCAGACCGCATGGCAATCCTATCGGCCAAAGACTTTTTGGCAATTATCAATGCCAAAAATGGCACAAAGTGAGACAGGCCCCCCGGCGGAGCTTGTCAGGGGTGAGAAAAGTTGCGGGATTTCGGCACTTTTTAAGCTGTCAGCCCTGAGCTCGGACGGAATCCCCCGAGACGGACACGGAACCGCCGCGGCCCATACGTCGCTGCAGGCAAGCCCCCACAAAGTCGCGAAACAAAGGATGCGGAATGTGCGGTTTCGACTTGAATTCCGGATGATACTGCACCGCCAGAAACCACGGATGCGTCGCCAGCTCCACGATCTCAGCCAGCATTCCATCGGGACTGGTTCCCGAAATCGTCATACCGGCTTCCACAAACTCCCGACGATACTCCGGATTGAATTCGTAGCGATGCCGATGACGCTCGCTGATCTCACCCGCAGCATAGGCCCTGGCGGCTTTCGTTTCCGGCTCCAGCAGGCAGGGCTGAGCCCCAAGGCGCATCGTCCCGCCCTTGCGATTCACCGTCTTCTGCCCCTCCAGCAGGCAGATCACGGGATGGGGAGTATCCGCGGCAAACTCAGTACTGTTGGCGTCTCTGAGCTCCAGCACGTTGCGGGCAAACTCAATCACCGCACACTGCATCCCCAGACAGATACCAAAGAACGGAATCTCAGACTGCCGCGCGTACTGAATGGCCTGAATCTTGCCCTCAATACCACGCATGCCGAAACCACCCGGAACCAGAATTCCGTCAACACCCTTCAAAGCCAGCTCCGGCCCCTGACGCTCCAGCTCCTCAGCCTCAATTCGCTTTACATTGATCTGAGTCGAATGGTTGAAACCAGCATGATCCAGCGATTCGTAAATCGACTTGTACGCATCCCGATGCTCAATGTACTTGCCCACCACCGCAATCGTGACTTCGTTGCGAGGATTCCGGATGCGATGCACCAGATCCTGGTAGTCATCCATCTTCAGTGGACCAGCCTTCAGATTCAGCTTCTGACAGATCAGGTCGTCCAGACCATGTTCCACCAGTCCCACCGGAACCTCATAGATCGAAAACTCTTTGTCAACTTCTTCAATCACCGCACGCTTTTCGACGTTGCAGAAAAGTGCAATCTTGTCGGTGTGCTCGCGACCAATCGGACGCTCTGTACGCACAATCAGAATGTCGGGCTGAATGCCGATTTCACGAAGCTGCTGCACGCTGTGCTGAGTCGGCTTCGTCTTGGCCTCGCGAGCCGCCTTCAGGTAGGGCACCAGCGTGAGATGGATAAACAGACAGTTTTCCTTGCCAATGTCCAGCGGGATCTGACGGATGGCCTCCAGAAATGGCAGCCCCTCAATGTCACCCACCGTACCACCAAGCTCTGTGATCACCACATCCACATCGGATTCACCCAGCCCCAGAATCGATGACTTGATTTCATCCGTAATGTGAGGCACCACCTGCACCGTGCGCCCCAGATAGACGCCACGACGCTCTTTGTCGATCACCGAAGAATAGATCTGACCAGTCGTGTAGTTCGAACGCCGATTCAGCTCGCCCGATGTGAATCGCTCGTAATGACCAAGGTCAAGGTCCGTCTCTGAACCATCGTCCAGCACATAGACTTCGCCATGCTGGTACGGACTCATGGTGCCAGGGTCCACATTCAGATACGGATCCAGTTTCTGCATCCGCACCTTCAGCCCACGACGCTCCAGAAGCATCCCGATGGAAGCTGATGTCAACCCCTTGCCAAGTGAACTGACAACCCCGCCCGTGACAAAAATATGACGACTCATGTACCCGTCCATGCCCACTGAAAAGGTCCCCGGAAATCAGCTTCTGCGTTTCTTAACGGGATTTGCAGCCGGTCTCAATCAACCACACCCCGAATCCAGAGATCGGGGGCTGATTTCCAACTCTCAAGTTGCCCGGCCCGCCCGCACTGCCACTCACGCACTCCCCCTGTCCCCGATAGTCCCCCCACATTTCCCTCTGGAACGCCATTTGTACAAGTCCTCTCAACGGCGGTCACACCAGGATCGCCCTGTCAAAAACATTCTAAAAACTGTCCTTTTGTCCACATCTTATCAAATCTACGGTCTGCAGCAGTCAGTCACAGTCTAAGTAGTTTTCCGCTGTGGTGATCCGCCGAACCACCGCAGCGCGAACTGATTGGACGGATGCTGCGGATTGGGAGGACTGTGGACTTATTTCCATATGTTGCCGCACCACTTGTTTCCCAGGAACCACACCGCACAGCCTCCGAACATGACCTAATCTGCAGGAGCCGGAATTCCGGGTTTTCCCTCGGGAAGCCCCCCAACGTTTTTACCAATCAGCTCAGGTTTGCCCGGTTCCTTCGGGTTTCGGGACAGTTCATTACGACAGGACACAGGCAGCAATGATTGCACCACTGGGAAAACTGAGTCGTCAGACCAGCAGTGACTTTGAGTCTTTGAAGTCGCACATCCACGGCAAGCTCGTGGAGAAACTGGACATGACTCGCGTCTCTGAGCTGGAGGGGGATTCCCTGCGGCGTGAGATTCGCGTGGTCGTCGAGCATTTGTGTGACACAGAAAACACAATGCTGAATCGTTCGGAACGCGAGCGACTGGTTGAGGAGGTGCTTGACGAGGCGTTCGGCTTCGGGCCCCTTGAGCTGTTGCTTAAGGAAGAAGACGTCGCGGACATCATGATCAATGGTCCGAAGAACGTGTTCGTGGAAAAGAACGGTCGCATTCAGCGATCGGAGGTGACCTTCCGCGACAACGAGCATCTGATGCAGATTCTGGATCGGATTGTTTCGCGAGTTGGTCGGCGAATTGATGAAACATCGCCGATGGTGGACGCGCGCCTGCCGGATGGCTCGCGCTTGAATGCCATTATCCCTCCACTGGCCCTGGATGGCCCATCACTGACGATTCGTCGTTTTGGGTCGAATCCGCTGACGCTTGAGGACCTGTTGAAATTCGGTGCATTCACTCCGGAAATGGTGATGTTTCTGGAAGGTGCCATGAAGGCCCGTCTGAACATGATCATCAGTGGTGGCACGGGTTCCGGTAAAACCACACTGCTGAACACACTTTCCAGCTTTATTTCGAATGAAAACCGCATCGTAACGATTGAGGACGCGGCGGAACTGCAGTTGCAGCAGGAGCACGTGCTGCGTCTGGAAACGCGTCCGCCGAACATTGAGGGTCGGGGCCGGATTACAGCCACCGACCTTGTCCGCAACGCCCTGCGAATGCGTCCTGACCGGATCATCATCGGCGAATGTCGAGGTGGCGAAACGCTGGACATGCTGCAGGCCATGAACACAGGCCACGACGGTTCACTCACCACAGTTCACGCCAACAACCCGCGTGATGCGATTTCCCGTATTGAGACACTGGTGAACATGAGTGGTTACGAGCTGCCGATGCTGGCAGTTCGCAAGCAGATTGCATCGGCCGTCAATCTGATCATTCAGGCCAGTCGTCTGCAGGGTGGTGCTCGCAAGGTAACCTACATCACGGAAGTCATCGGGATGGAAGGCGATGTCATCGTGATGCAGGACATTTTCCGGTTTGTGCAGGACGGGATCAACGATCAGGGCAAAGCGTGGGGACATTTTGAATCCACGGGAGTTCGTCCGCGGTGTATTGAACACATGGAGTCATCCGGAATTCGCCTGCCGGGTGGTTTGTTTGCTCAGCGTGCCATGCGGTCGATCTGAAACGGATGATGAACGATGAATCTTTCACTGTTGATGGATCCTGTCTATCTGATTCTGGGCTCGGCCTTTGTCAGCGTGCTGGCACTGGTGTTGTGGCTGATCTCAGTCTTCACGGATCGTTCGGAATCAGATCTTGAGGCGCGACTGACAGCGTTTACGGGTCGCACAACCACGACGCGGACTGAAATAGCCAATGCCATTCTGCGTGACGGTCTGACGACAGCTCAGACGATGCTGGGGCGTATCCTGCAGCGATTCGAGAATCTGCCGCTGCTGTTTCGTCAGGCGGATTCACCGCTGCGGATCGAACAGTTCATCCTGCTCTGCATCATTTCATCTGCCGCAACTTTCATCCTGCTGTTTGCTCTGCAGTTTTCCATCACCGGTCTGACGATTGGGGCGACGGTCGTATTTCTGCTGCCATGGATCTGGCTGCTGCTGCGTCGCCGTTCGCGTTTGAAATCATTTGAGAAGCAGCTGCCGGATGCGCTTGAGCTGCTGTCCCGTGCGCTGCGTGCGGGCAACAGCCTCGCATCCGGACTGAACGCGGTTGCCAGTGAAATGCCGCAGCCGATCGCCGGGGAATTCCGCACGGTTTACGACGAGCAGAATCTGGGGCTGCCGATTGATCAGGCACTTCGCAATATGCTGCAGCGAATCCCCAACATGGACCTGCAGTTCTTCGTCACAGCTGTTTCGATTCAGCGTCAGGCGGGCGGCGATCTGGCAGAGATTCTGGGAAAAATCAGCTCACTTGTGCGTGAGCGATTCAAGATTCTGGGTCAGGTGAAGGCATTGACTGGCGAAGGTCGCATGAGCGGTGTGGTGCTGATGGCACTGCCGATTGCCCTGTTCGGTGCCGTGTACATGCTGAATCGCAGTTATGTGATGATGCTGTTCGAGGAAGAGCTGGGCCGCAAAATGATTTACGCGGCCATCGCAGCTCAGTTTGTCGGCGGTTATGTGATCCATCGCATTGTGAACATCAAAGTCTGACGTCTTACGGAGCCGTGTTGAAGCACAATGGATCTGACAACCATCCTTCCGTATTCAATTTTTGTGGCTGTGACTGCAGGCTTCTGGACTGCGTCCAACCTGCTGTTTCGTCGCACCACTCGTAC
>CAXBSH010000288.1:0-7272 GCA_963977705.1 uncultured Planctomycetaceae bacterium | reverse complement strand
TGGAGACAAGCATTCGATCTCGAATGGACTCCGCGTCCAGACGACGCAAAGTTCCTCGCCACAGAAGTCTGTTGTCCGGGTCTTGTGCCTTAGCGGTTTCATGTTGCGGGGAGTGATCCAGACGCGACGATCGACGATAAGCATCGGTCATCAGGATCCGTTTGTGAAGATGCTTCATGGACCAGCCATGTTCAACAAAATCTGACGCAAGCCAGTCCAGTAACTCCGGATGACTGGGCTGTTCCGCCTGCAGACCCCAGTTGCTGGGACTGCCCATCAACGGTCGGCCAAAATGCCACATCCACAGCCGATTCACCATCACTCGCGACGTCAGCGGCTGCTGCGGTGAAACCAGCCAGCGAGCCAGCTGCAGCCGACCACTGGCACCCTCCGGAATCTGCTCGGCTGGCACCGCCCTCGTCAGAATTGTCGGCATGCCGCGAGGAATCAGGTCAGGCCCCGGCTTCAGATGATTGCCACGCAGGTGCACGGGCAGATTCACTCGCTGCCCCTCTTCCGCCGCCATCACCATCGCATGCTGCGGCAACTGCTTCTGCAGCTTTTCCAGCTCTTCCTTCCTGCTGCTGACCGCATCGGATACACCCGACTTCTGCAACCGCTCGGTTTCCGCCTGAAACTCGTCAATCCTCTGCTGATGAGCACGACGCTGCTCATCGATCGCTCGCGATGGCAGCGGACGTTCCATCCATTTGGAAACAAAGTCCCGATTCTGCATGGTGCGAGTGCTGTAGAAAATGCCGGCAAAGGCGTAATAGTCCCGCGCTGCCAGTGGATCAAACTTATGATCATGGCAACGCGCACAGGACAGCGTCAGCCCCAGCATCGTCCGGCTGACCGTATCGATCTGCTCGTCCACGATGTCAATCTGCATCTTGTCCTTGTCCTGCTCTGCCAGCATCTTTGGCCCCAGTACCAGCAGTCCCGTAGCAGTCAGCAGATCGCCCGCCGCCTGCTCATCCTCCGGAACCGGCAGCAAATCCCCAGCCAGCTGCTGAACCAGAAACTGATCAAACGGAAGATCGGCGTTCAAACTGCGAATCACCCAGTCACGATAACGCCACGCCTCCGGTAATCCATGATTCTCGTCCGCACCATTGGTCGTCGCATAACGCACCAGATCCAGCCAGTGACGCCCCCACCGCTCTCCGTATTCCGGAGCAGCCAACAGACGATCGACCACCTTCGCAAACGCGTCGTCCGCAGGGTCCGCCAGAAACGCAGCCGTCTCCTCTGCTGTCGGTGGCAGACCTGTCAGATCGAATGTCGCCCGCCGAATCAGTGTGCGACGGTCGGCCTGCAACGCAGGTTCCATTCCCTCCCGCCTCAATCGTTCGCGGACAAAACGGTCGATGGGGTTCGTGGACCACAAGGGCTCTGGCTCGTCCGGAACCTGCACTGCAGCAAGCGACTGAAAAGCCCAGTGCTGCTCAGCCGCCTCCCAGTCCACCGGGCGCAGTTTTGCTGCCGGGACGTCAGCCCGAGGATCCGGAGCACCCCGGCGAACCCAATCACTCAAAATTGCCACATCCTGCTCAGACAGACGGCCCGCAGGAGGCATCTGCAGCGACTCATAACGAATGGACTGCAACAGCAGACTGGACTGCACGTCCCCGGGAATGACGGCCGGACCACTGTCGCCACCCCGTAATACACCGTCACGATGATCCAGCCGCAGCCCACCACGCAGAATTCGCGATTCACCAGAATGGCATTCATAGCAGTGCTGCACCAGAATCGGACGGACCTCAGCTTCGAAAAACTGCAAGTCCGCCGCCGCAAGCTGCCCGGCCGGTTCGGCTGACTGCTGCAGCAGGATCGGCGAAGCCATCCCGGACAGCAACACCAGGATTTCGGCAACGATCAGGGAGGAAAGGACCATAGGCGGGAAGATTCTGCGATGACCAGAAAACGTCGACTCAAAGACCGCTTCATTCGCTCAGCCCTCAGCATACTTCTCTGGCAGTCAGTGGAGCAATCGGAAAACCGGGTCAGGATCAGCAGTCTCACCGGTCCTGCCGCTGAAAATCAGAGCTTCCCACAACCACCAGCCCCCAACTCTGCTGGTCTTGCGACTCCCACGACCGTATATTTCCATCGCTGGCCACGGCCCTTCTTTCGTAACCGGTCACTTTCCCTGCACCCCCGACCATGTCCGAGATTCACGTTCCAGAATCGCTCCGCGGCACCTGCATCAGCATCGGCAACTTTGACGGTGTTCATCGCGGGCACGCCAGCATGCTGCACCAGCTGAAAGTACTGGCAACGGAACTTTGCGTGCCGTCGGCTGTTGTGACCTTCGATCCGCATCCAATCGCCATCCTGCGACCGGAATTCACACCGCCTCTGCTCACGACTCGCGAAGAACGCCGCCGCCTGCTGCTTGAAAGTGGAATTGCTGCCGTCTTTGTCCTGCCGGTCAGCACCAGCCTGCTGCAACTGACCCCCGAACAATTCTTCGAACAGGTCGTCCTCGGCAAATTCCACGCTCGCGGCATGGTGGAGGGCCCCAATTTTCATTTCGGTCGTGATCGGGCCGGCAGTGTCGACACACTGCAGACACTCTGCCACAACGCCAGCATTGCCTGCCGCATTGTGTCGCCGGCAGATGACGGTGCGGAAATGATTTCTTCCAGTCGAATTCGTGGCCTGCTGTGCCGACGGGCCGTTGCTGATGCTGTGCGTCTGCTGGGACGCCCCTATGGCATCAGCGGTTTCGTGCATCGCGGGGCCCAGCGCGGTCGAACCATCGGTTTCCCAACCGCAAATCTCACAGGCATTGAAACACTGTTGCCCGCACACGGCGTCTACGCAGGGACCGCAGACGTCAATGGACAACGCTGGCCAGCCGCCGTCAGCATCGGACCGAATCCAACCTTCGGAGAACAGCGAGAAAAAATCGAAGTGCACCTCGCCGGATTCACCGGGGATCTCTACGGCCTGCGACTCAATGTGGATCTTTTGTCCGAGATTCGCCCGCTGCAGTCATTCAATTCGGCCAGCCAACTAATCGCTCAGATCACCGCAGACGTCGCCGTCGTTCAGGATCTGGTCGCTTCAGCAAATCACTGAACGCGCGACAGCCGATCCAGCCAGCGTAACATCACCGATGGCCACGGCAGCTGCCACGACAACTGCTCTTTCGTTCCCGGATGGCGAAATCCAAGCTCTGCCGCATGTAACGCCAGTCCCGGTGCCGCACTTTCGTCAGGGACGTCCGCAGCGCCATATGGCCCACGGTACTTCACATCACCACATAATGGCGTCCCCTGCTCCGCCAGCTGAATCCGAATCTGATTCGTCCGACCCGTCTCCAGACGACATTCCAGTTCCGTGTAACCAACAAATCGACGCAGCGGCCTGATATGCGTTACCATATCCAACCCCTCCACTGTTTCATCATCCGATGAACCACGCAGCCCATCACCTCGATCACGAATCTGCCGCGACCGTAATGTGCCAGCAGACACGTTTCCGGGAACTACGCATAAGTAACGTCGCAGCACTGTGTGAGCGGCAAACTGATGGATCAGAAACTGCTGCGACTCCACGGTTCGTGCAAACACCAGAATTCCACTTGTCTCACGATCAATACGATGTACGGCAAGCAGGCCGGAATCCGCTGCAGACTTCCCGCCAGACTCACCACGCAATCCACGTCGACCACGCTCATTCAAGGCGTTCGTTCGAGCCTGCGGGCCGCTGCGAGCCTCCCGTCGCTGAATCAGCCTCGCCAGACTCTCCTCCAGCGCCGGTTGCTGCCGCTTTCGCTCTTCACTCCAGTCGCGATCGCCGGGATGCCTGACAGACAGCATGCCGGCAGGCTTCGCTGCTACAACGACCAGCGGATCCAGCCAGAGAATCCGCACGTCAGCGTCTCCCGGAATCTCCGGAAAAGGACGCTCACGCACCTCCAGCACGTCACCAGCCTGCACTCGCCGGCCTTCATCAATGCAGACAATCCCATTGATGCCCAGCCGACGCTCCTGCAGCAGCCTGCGCGCTACAGCCCACGTCAGCGTGCCATCACACTTGCGCAGGGCACCCAGAACTGCCCCCGCAGTGGAATCCGTTACAGTGTGCCTGACTGCTGCCACAACCACTCTCTCTGCTCATCCAGACCGTCGCTCAATAGCCACTCAGGCGTGTCGCTGACCCGGATAACGAACCCGACCATGATGCGCTGCCAGCAGCGACTTCACCAGCGATTCCTCAATCCGCCGCAGCTCGTTCATCTGCAGATTGCAGTCGTCAAACTGACCGTCCAGCAGCCGCTTCAGAATAATGTCATGCACCAGGGACTGAATTCGCCGTGACGTCGGCTCGTTCAATGTACGACTGGCACTCTCAACCGCGTCGGCCACCATCAGTACGGCAGCCTCGCGAGTCTGTGGGCGAGGACCCGGGTAACGGAAATTGGATTCGTCTGCCTCAGAGCGATGATCCGAGTCTGCTTTACGCGCCGCCTCACGATAAAAGTATTCCACCAGTGTCGTTCCATGATGCTCAGCAATAAACGGATGCAGCGCCTCAGGAAGATTGTTCTCCTCAGCCAGCTCCAGACCATCCTTCACATGGCCGATGATGATCAGAGTACTCATGTTGGGAGCCAGCGACTTGTGCGGGTTCTCGGTACCCTCGGTGATGTTCTCGATGAAGTATTCAGGCTTCATCATCTTCCCGATGTCGTGGAAATAGGCCCCCACCCGAGTCAGCAGGCCGTTCGCTCCTATGGACTCGGCCGCCGCCTCAGCCATGGCGGCCACCATCATCGAGTGGTTGTAAGTACCGGGAGCCCGTCGAGCCAGCTCCTGCAGCAGCGGATGCGAAACACCCGTCAGCTCCAGCAGACTGATGTCCGTCACAATCCCGAAAGCCTGCTCAATAAAGGGCAAACTGCCCGCCACCAGATAACAGCAGATCAGAGCCGAACCGGAATATTTCAGAGCCACCAGCAATAGCCCCGAATTCTTCCAGGCCTCCGGAATCGAAGCCTGCTCAAGAATTCCGGCAGACCAAACCGCTACAAATGAAATCGCCGCCAGTCGAAAACCCAGCTTGATCATAATCAACCGCGATTTGATCCGCCGCAACGGCAGCACTGACGCCACGCTGACGATCATCAGCACAATCAGACTGCTCAGACTGCCTGTTGTCGACGCAGACAACAACAACGTCAGTACAAAGGCCGTCATGATGGCCACTGCCTGGCCATACACAATCGCGGTGATCATGACCGCCGCCAGCAAAGGGATCACTTCCGCCCGATACGGATCCTGACTGGCCCATGAACCCAGAAACACTGTGCTGCAGCACATCCCCAGAAACAGCAGCAGTCGCGACGGGTCTTCAAGGATGCCCGGGCGAGCATGCTTCAGGAAGATTCCGAACAACAGCACCAGTACAGTTGTTAACAGGATCCGACCCAGAAATCGCAGTCCTCGCTGACTGCCCGTCAGCGACCGCTCAAAGGCCTCCTGCTCGTAACGCAGGACCTCCCGATGAGTCTCCAGAATCTGATTTTCCGGGGGTACCAGAGTATCCCCGGCAGAATACTCACGATAGACATCCTGAGTTCTCTCTTCGACCTTACGCCGAGCTGCTTCGGTTGCTGCTGCGTCCCGAGCAAGCTGCTTGTTCAGATTCACCAGCAACCACGCCTCGACCGGCTTTCGCAGCACCGCCAGCTTCCCGTACAGCTGCCAGTTCTTGCCCAGACGACCCGTCTCCTGCAACTGGTCCTCCAGCAGCACATCACTCAGGACTCCGTTGTGCAGAACCGTTCCCACTGCATCGATAACCTGAATCGCACGGTCCCGTTCAGCCTCAGTCGCCTTCGGATTCTCTGAAAACTGCTGTACGGCCGATTTCCTGTCAATCAGGCCCAGCCGCCGCGCATCGGAAATGAACTGCGAAAATTCGGCAATCAATTCGTCCAGACGACGGCCGTTGGAATCATCAGGAGTACTCAGTTGATTGCGGAGCACACTGTAGGCAGTACGCTCAGTCTCACTGCCGTCCTTGCGAATGCCGAACGACGAAAGCAATTCTTCACTGACCTGATTGATCGAATCAGTGTTGGCAATCACGCTCAACTGCGTTCGCAGCAGCGATTCCAGACGGTCAATGATGTCCCCGCTTTGACGCAGCACCAATGGAGCAGTCTCTACGGCGTCTTGCCGCGCCCTGCGACTGGCCTCGGTATCCACGATCCGGAAAGCCACACGCGCCTGAATACCGCTGGATGCCAGCATACCCTCACGCCACCGCTGACCCGAACTGCCCAGACCAGCAGCCAGCAACAGCCCGCAAACTGCAGCTGTCGAGATCAATACCAGAGTCAATACGCGGTAGTCACGGAATGCCCCCAAAAGGCGATCCCAGAGACCTGGAGTCGGGCGGAAGACACGAGCCTGACGGTGACGGCGAGTTCCGTAGAATGACATCGCTTCAGCCCCCCCGGAGATGGTTCAGAAAACCATCAGGGAATACACCGAGGCGACAAGGACGCCACAAACGGACACTGTGAGCCCGGGCCGGCGCAGCTGGACTGCCCTGCGACAGCCGCTTCACCAGCGATGAACTGTTCATTGAAGTTTTGACCGACGGATATGCGTCCGTCGCGCCAGACAGTGCTTGATACGAGTGCCCGAACTATCAGCCCGACACCGCGTCCGCTTCGTACGCCGAAACGATCTCACGCACCAGCTTGTTACGCACAATATCCTGACCTGTTAATTGCACCACTGCAACCCCGGAGATCCTGGAAAGTCGACGAATTGCGTCTCGAAATCCGGATTGTACGCCCCGCTCCAGATCGTTCTGAGTCGAATCGCCTGTGACCACAATTCGCGAATTCTGGCCCATTCGAGTCAAAAACATCTTCATCTGAGTCACCGTTGTGTTCTGCGCCTCGTCCAGAATCATGAATGTGTCATTCAACGTCCGGCCACGCATAAACGCCAGCGGCAGTATCTCAATCACGTCATTCGACATATACCGACGGACCTGATCATAGTCCACCATATCGTGAATCGCGTCCAGCAGAGGACGAATGAACGGATTCACCTTCGCAAACATGTCCCCCGGCAGAAAACCCAGCTTTTCACCCGCCTCAACCGCCGGACGAACCAACACAATCTTCCGCACATACTCCGCACGCAACGCTTCAAGTGCTAGCGCCACAGCCAGATACGTCTTGCCCGATCCTGCGGGACCGTCGCACAACACCAGATCCGTCTTACGGATCGCCTC
>CAXBSH010000287.1:0-7279 GCA_963977705.1 uncultured Planctomycetaceae bacterium | reverse complement strand
AGCAACGTTTGCAGTCGGCTGCCATCGCACTGCCGCATTGCAATGGCAAGCGGAGTACACGCGTAATCGTCTGTGTGTTGCAGCCAGTGTTCGAAGTGATCAATCACGAGCAGAATTTTGGGTCCCGGCGTCTGACGAATTTCGTGCAGCAGCTTGGGTAAGGAATCCGGGCTGTCAGCCAGGTCTGCGAAGTTCAATTCGGGGCACGCGATCTGGAGTGCCGTGAAAAGCTGACGTTCAGTATGACCCTTGGCAGCGTCGACATGGATCGTGGTAATGCTGGGTGCCAGCCGTGGCAGAACGCCAGCCTGCAGGAACGAAGTTTTTCCTGAACCTGCAGGGCCACTCAGTACTCCGGCGGCAAAAGTCTGCTCAGCGTGCGTTGTCTCAAGGAATGTGATCAAGCGAGTGAGGATCACGGGAATTCCGTGCACATCGCGAGGCCCGTCGACCAGTTCCGGAAAGCCTTCAAAGTCGTCGGCTTCGAATGGGCTGAGCAGTCTGAGTGACGGGATCTGTGGACTGGGCGCCGACGCTGCGGATGGGTCCTGCAGCCAATGCTGAAGTTTGGCGGCAACAGCGCCGGCCGACAGACACCGATCCGTCCTGCGACGCTGCAGGTTGTCAAGGCAGATCTGTTGCAGGCCAATCGGGACAGAGGGCTGAACATTGCGAGGAGGAGTGGCATCCGCCTGGGCAATCTGCTGCAGCAGCAACGTGGGTGTACGGCCGGCAAACGGACGCACACTGGTCAGCATCTCGTAGAGGATGACAGATAGTGTGAAGAGATCACTGCGGTGATCGACACGATGCAGTTCCCCAGCGGCCTGTTCGGGACTGTAATAAGCGGATGTGGCGGTGAGTGGCAGACAGTTGAGGAAGGTACCGGATGAGTCTGGTTCGATCAGAATGTTTTCGGGGCATAGTGATCGATGTGCCAGCCCCAGCTGATGCAAATGCTGCAGGGCCTGAGCGATGGGAATCAGCAGCTCAGCAGACTCACGAGCGCTGGGCCGTTTTGAAGTCAGTTGATGCTGCAGGGTTGAGCCGTTCACTGTTGCACAGACGATTCGCAATTGCCCGGCTGGAAGCAGGTTGGAATCAAGGATGGGTACTGTCTGAGCGTGGGGGTGAGTCTGCAGTGTACGACACAGATGCAGCAGCTGTGTGGTCTGTGAGTGCGACAAATCGCTGTAGTAGTAGACGACCACCGGGCTGGAGGTTCTGGTGTCAGTGCCGTTCCAGACAGTGAGTGAGTCAGATTCGTTTTTCAGTGATTGGCATACGTACCGCGGGCTGGCAGTATGCTGCGGGTCCGGATAGAGCAATTGGACGACCGCTGGAACAAGCCGTTTGAAACGCTGTGTCAGCTGTGACAGGGGAATTGGTTGCGCGGTCGACCGAGCGGCGATGTAGTCGGCGACAGCCTGGTCCAACTGGGTCTGAGGCTGCGTTGTGGCGGGTGTGGCGGGCGCATTGTCGAACCCGGGCTGCGGTGGCAGCGCAGAGCCGGTACGTGACCGGTCGGCAGGCGGTTTGACAATCGGCGACATCCGTCAGGGTTCCGAACGAACGATGGGGATCTACTATGCTCAGTCTGCGGTCGGTTAAACCAGACGGCAAGAAGATGTCGTTGTGGATTCAGGGAGCTCGGGCGATCTGTTTGGATGGTGGGGGTTGTTCGCATTGTATGGGGCGTGTCGTGCGATGCAGTGGGCTGAATAGCATCGGTTTTTTCAGCAATGGCACCGGGGCGGGGGTCAGTGATCAGTGATCAGTGATCAGTGATCAGTGGTCAGTTGGCAGTGATCAATAAACGCAAACTCCCCTTGGGAGGGCGAGGCTCCCGCCGAGCCGGATGCCAGTGATCAGTGATCAGTGATCAGTATTCAGTGAACGCAAGCTTCCCTTGGGAGGGCGAGGCTCCTGCCGAGCCGAAACACCGGTCGATTACCGTCCCGATCGCGGTGCTCCGCTTGCCGTCCGGTTTGAATCACCCACTCACGGCATCCCTGCCAGACCCCTGCTGCGCCGTCAGGGCGTGGCAGGTAACTGTGGTGGCTGACCAGCCGGCGCGGTGATTTCGAACCGATCCCCTGCTTTGGCTGCGGTCGTGAAGAAGCCACAATTCTGCAGAAAGAAATGCGACCCTTCAGCGCCGCCGGCGAAGTCCAGCCGATGCCGCTGATCTCCCGTGGCATCCACTCCCAGTCGTCCCTTCGTGACGGCATGCCATTGCTCGCTGGTGTCACGGACCCAGACGTTGCCGTAGTGAACGCGGCGAGTGATGTGGCCTGTCGAGGGGTCAAAGTTCTCCAGAAACGAATGGAAGCCCTTCAGAGTCGTTATGGTCTGCGGTCTGCGGAAGCTGGCAATCAATCTCCATGTCCCATCAGCCGCGTCACTGAACCAGCAGGTGTAGCTTGTTGTGTTGCCGTCCTTGTCGGGTTGCACGCGAGTCAGGAAGCGACACACGGTGCCGGCCTTCCAGGGATAGACGAGATAGCTTTGTCCTCCGGAACCTTCATTGCCGAATTCACCCACATGGACATCGGGTCCTTTGGCGAGCATCCGAATGCGTTGCTCGGCAGGAATGTCCTTCGGGTTGTCGGTATTGAATGGGCTCCAGACTGAAAACAGGATTCTGCGCTCTGTGCTGCTGTTGACCTGCATGCCGAAATAGCCTTCACTGAATCCATTGGCCATAAAGTATGAGCCGATGGTGTCCTGGCCTTCGGGGACTGTGAGTTCTGTGTAGGCGTACTCAAGTGACAGGTCTCGAGGGACCGTGTAATTGAGATGTGCTGACGGACCGCGGCGTCCCCAGTAGAACATGTTGCCGTCATTGTTGCGGACGAAATCAACTTTCAGATCCGGTGTCTCTGACTGCACCAGCAGCTGTCGTAGACTTCCGAATGTGTCGCCCTTGCGAACAGTACCGCTGAGATCCAGTTTGACGTAGCCGTCCTTTGAGACCTGCACGTTGCCAACGGCGACATTGCCATCGGTGGCCTCGGGAACAGAGACCTTCAGTGTGGCGTCGGCAACCTGCACCTGCAGATCTGCAGGTGCCTCGAATTTGCCAACAAGACTGAGTCGCAGAGTGGCGGGGCGATCAACGTGGAAGTAGACGGTCCAGACGTCCTGTGTGGCACTCCATTGAAGGCCGTTATCGCGGCGCAAGCCGCGGCCACCTGGCTCAGGAGCAGTGCGATAGGTATTGCCGGCCAGCGGGATCGACCAATCCTCAGCGGACACCGAAAGCATCGGCAGAACTGAGACCAGCAGAAATGCAATCAGAGATGTGCGCATGTCGGGGACCATGGCGGAAGAACTTCGAGGGAGACATTCATTTTGAACGCAGACCCCAGCATTGTAGTGTGTACTGTCGACGGTTGACAATCTGCGACCTCGCCGGTCCGCATTCGAACGGATTTTCCCACGATTTTTGCACTTTCAGACCTGAACTTACTTTGAAACTCAGGCGTTGCTCGGAAGTAACCCGCGGTGGTGTCAGTAACGTGCTGAGTATGCTATGCTGTATGAATCAGGTGTCGTCCAGTGTCTGGTCGGATTGGCGGAGTGCTTGTCATGTGTGCTGCGTGGAAGCGATTGTGGGCGGGTCTCCTGCTGATTCTGCTGGGGCCAGCTGTCGGCGTGGCTGCTCAGTTTCGCGCCGGAGCGGCTCAGGTGGATATTACTCCGCTGCAGTTCCCCGTGCGTGTCAACGGGATGGTGGAGGAGCGGACTGCTGATCGCGCTGCAGATGCTTTAATGAGCCGCGCTCTGGTCCTTGACGATGGCTCTGTGCAGCTGGCGATTGTCGTCGTGGACAGCCTGATGTTGCCTCGTGAAATGCTGGATGATGTGAAGCAGCAGGCTGCGAAGCTGACGGGAATTCCTGAAGACCGGATGCTGATCTCCGCGACTCATACGCATTCGGCCCCGTCTGCCATGCCCTGTCTGGGGAGTCGGGTGGACCCTGAGTATGCGCAGTTCCTGCCGGCTCAGATTGTCCGCAGTATCGTGCAGGCACAGGAACGACTGGAGCCGGCCGAAGCCGGCTGGGCAGTAGTGACGGACGATCTGCATAATCACTGTCGTCGCTGGATTTTTCGCTCTGATCGCATGAGCATGACGGATCCGTTTGGCGTGCGGAATGTGCGGGCCCATATGCATCCGGGCTATCAGAGTGCAAATCATACGGGTCCAGCGGGCCCTGCCGACACAGACCTCACTTTGCTGGGCCTGCGTTCGCTTGATGGCAGGCCGCTGGCCGTGCTGGCGAATTATGCCATGCACTATTATGGGTCTCCGCTGGTATCGGCGGACTGTTGTGGCCGCTTTGGTCAGCGGTTTGCCGAATTGCTGGGTGCATCCGGTCAATCGCGTGCGTTTGTCGGTCTGCTGTCGCAGGGCACCAGCGGTGACAGTATGTGGATGGACTACAGTCGACCGCCGGTAGCGAATGATCTGGACGGATATGTGACCGGACTGGCGACGAAGGCGTTGGAGGCGTGGCGATTGATTCAGTGGCGGAAAGATGTCAGCCTTGCGATGGCGGAAGAGCGATTGCGGCTGCAGCGGCGAGTTCCTGACGAAGGGCGTCTCGAGTGGGCTCGAAAGCTTTCCGCCGAGGTGGGTGATCGTCTGCCGCGCGGCTGGTCCGAGGTGTATTCGTTCGAGCAGTTGTTTCTGCATGAAGAGCCGGAGCGGGAATTGAAGCTGCAGGCCATTCGGATTGGAGAGTTGGGAATCACAGCGATTCCCGACGAGGTGTTCGGGATTACCGGTTTGAAGCTGAAGCAGGCCAGTCCGCTGGCTGTGACCATGAATATCGAGCTGGCGAATGGCGCCGAGGGCTATATTCCTCCGCCCGAACAGCATGTACTGGGTGGCTACACCACCTGGCCGGCTCGCACCGCAGCGCTGGAAGTGCAGGCGGAACCACAGATTGTGAGTGTGCTGACGAAGTTGCTGGAACGGGTTTCGGGGGATGTGGCCAATGCGTTGACCGATGAGCAGCATGCTTACGCGCAGGCCGTGAGTCAGTCGTTGCCGTGGGCTTACTGGCGTCTGGGTGAACTGCAGGGGCAGCCGGTTTCGGAGCAATTGCAGGACGGCTGGCGCGTGCAGGATCAAGTGGCTGCGACAGGTCAGGGACGGCAGGCGATTTATGAACCGGGAGTGGCGTTCTTTCTGCCCGGGCCGCGGGGGGCAGGGCTGCAGCAGCAGTTTCGCGGGAATCGTGCGGTGCAGTTTGCCGGCGGTCGTGTGCGAGCCGGTCGACAGGGGCTGCCTGAAGACTACACGGTGGAGTGCTGGGTGTGGAATGGTTTTCCGAACAGCGATCGAGCAGTCACAGGTTACTTTTTTTCTCGCGGGCCGGCGGGTGATCCGCAGGCGGCAGGCGATCATCTTGGGCTGGGAGGCAACTACGAGGGGGCAGGGAACGATGGTCGTTTGATTCTGTTCAACGGGAATGAAGCTAACGGATTACTGGCAGGTCGCACGGTCCTGCAGCCGCGGACGTGGCATCATGTCGCATTTGCACGACGTGGTTCGCATGTCACGGTGTGGCTGGATGGTGCTGAGCAGCCGGAGATTGACGGTGAGCTGAGAGCGACGTTCGGGGCTGAGCATGACCTGTTTCTGGGTGGTCGCAGTGACGGCCTGTATGGGCTTGAGGGCCGATTGGACGAGTTTGCAGTGTACGATCGTCCGCTGACCGGAGCGGAAGTGCGACAGCATTATCTGGCAGCGCAGGTGCAGCATGCTGAACAGATCAACGAGCGAGTGCTGCGACCGGATTCCGAACCCGTGGATCCTCAGCAGTCACTGTCCATGATTCGTGTGCGTGAGGGATATGAGGTGCAGCTGGTGGCAGCTGAGCCGCTGGTGGTAGATCCCGTAGCAATTGACTGGGGCCTTGATGGCCGGTTGTGGGTGGCGGAGATGGCTGATTATCCATCGGGGATGGATGGCAATGGCCAGCCCGGCGGGCGGATTCGTGTGCTGGAGGATCGCGACGGTGACGGTCAGTATGACGCCAGCCATGTATTTCTGGACGGGATCCCTTTTCCGAACGGCATTCTGGTCGTTGGGAATACTGTGATTGTCACGGCAGCGCCCGAAATTTTCCTCGCGACGGATACAGACGGGGACGGCGACTGCGATCAACGCAGGACACTGTTCCAGGGGTTTCTGGAGGGGAATCAACAGCTGCGAGTGAACGGCCTGCGGTGGGGGCTGGATGGCTGGGTGTATTGTGCGATCGGCAGTCATCATCCCGGTTATGGTGCGGACAGTCAGATTACATCGGCGCTGACCGGCCAGGTCACGAAAATCGGTAGTCGTGATTTTCGATTCCGGCCGTTCACGGGAGAAATTGAGCCGCAGAGTGGACCGTCGCAGTTTGGACGCAATCGCGATGTCTGGGGAAACTGGTTTGGTGAGCAGAACAGTTTTCCGTTGTGGCATTATGTTCTGGAGGATGGGGCGATCCAGCGGAACCCTCACTTTGCTGCTCCGAATCCACGGCAGTTGTTGACGGAGTCTAATCCGCGAGTGTGGCCGGCGGCAGCGGCGGAAAAGCGGTATCATAGTTTCGAGCAGTCCGGTCGCTTTACTTCGGCATGTTCGGGAATGGTCTATCTGGACGAGCTGCTGTTTGATGACAGCGTGCAGCATGCGTTCACGTGTGAGCCGTTCAGTAATCTGGTGCAGCACAATCTGTTGGTGGACGACGGGGCAACTTTTCGGCTGCAGCGTGATCCGGCGGAAGAGGGGGCAGCGACGGACTTTTTCGCATCGGCGGATCGCTGGTGTCGTCCGGTCATGGTGCGTACGGGGCCGGACGGTGCCTTGTGGGTCGTGGACATGTATCGGTATATGATTGAGCATCCGCAGTGGCTGCCGAAGGAAGGTCAGGACGAACTGCGACCGTTTTTCCGTGCTGGCGATGATCGGGGCAGGATCTACCGCGTGGTGCCACGGACTGATGCGGCAGGGGTACCGGCGCCTGCTTTTCTGAAGACCAGTGGTCTGGCGACGGCGAAAGTTTCCTCCGACACGTTGATTCAGCAGCTGCGCAGTGCGAATGGCTGGCTGCGTGACGCGGCTCAGAGATTGCTGGTGGAGCAGCGTCCGGACGGCGTCGTGCAGCAGCTGCGAAGACTGCTGACATCGGAGCCGCGGGCCACCACGCGTCTGCATGCCTTATGCACACTGGCCGAACTGCAGCAGTTGCAGGCGGGCGATCTTCGTGCGGCACTGGCGG
>CAXBSH010000286.1:0-7302 GCA_963977705.1 uncultured Planctomycetaceae bacterium | reverse complement strand
GTAAAAGAGGCAGAAGCTAAGAAGAGTTCCACCGAGGCAGCATTCCGAGATGTCGCACTTAATATCTCCAACATCGTCGACCCACAAGCGCCGATTGGTGGCGAAGCAGATGCTCGCGAAATCCGGGTCTGGGGCCGTCGTCCGGAGTTTTCATTCCCGGTGAAGGATCATGTGGAGCTGGCGGCCGGCCTGGATCTGATT
This sequence comes from uncultured Planctomycetaceae bacterium, assembly GCA_963977705.1. Taxonomy (GTDB): domain Bacteria; phylum Planctomycetota; class Planctomycetia; order Planctomycetales; family Planctomycetaceae; genus SXXK01. The sequence goes on along the minus strand of CAXBSH010000286.1, from coordinate 7,101 downwards.
GACTTCGAAGCCGGGGCTCGAGTGGCCGGATCGGGCTTCTATTTTCTGAAGAACGACGCTGTCCTGCTGGAAATGGCTCTTGTGCAGTTTGCCCTGACGAAGCTGCGCGGCGAGGGATTCACGCTGTTCACCACTCCGGACCTCGCACGCGACTCGGTCCTCGAAGGCATCGGATTCAACCCTCGCGGTGATGAAACTCAGATCTATTCCATTGCCAACACGGATCTCAGCCTGGTCGCCACCGCCGAGATTACTCTGGGCGGGATTCAGAAGGATCAGGTACTGGAGCAGTCTGTGCTGCCACTGAAGTATGCCGGTCTGTCGCACTGTTTCCGTACGGAAGCGGGTGCGGCCGGACGGGCGACGCGGGGTATTTACCGAGTGCATCAGTTCACGAAGGTGGAGATGTTCGGTTACGCCGGCCCGGACGTGCAGGAATCAGACGCACTGCACAAAGAGATTCTGCGGATCGAAGAAGAGATCTTCCAGGCGCTGGGGATTCCGTACCGAGTGATCGATACAGCGTCCGGTGATCTTGGTGGACCGGCTTATCGCAAGTTTGATATTGAAGCGTGGATGCCGGGTCGGGGCGAGTACGGTGAGGTAACCAGTGCATCGAACTGTACCGACTACCAGTCGCGCCGTCTGAATATTCGCTGTCGCAGTCAGGAGCGGAAGGGCACGCAGTATGTGCATACGCTGAACGGGACTGCCATCTCCTGTGCTCGCGCAATCATCGCGGTACTGGAAAACTACCAGCAGGAAGACGGCAGTGTCGTGGTTCCGGAGGTCCTGCGTCCATGGGTGGGTCGTGATGTTCTGACTCGCCGCTGAGTTCTGGTTTTGTCGGTGTCGATGAACCGGAGTATTCCATGACCGGTGGCACAAAGCAGGCTCTGACCACAGCCGGATCTGACCAACCTGTTGGTCGGCGGCGAACGCTGGGTCTGCTGGCTGCCGGAATTGGTTGCAGCACTGCGACTGGGTTTGCAGTCGCGGCCAGGACTGACGACTGGATCTGGCTGGGAAATCGGGACCTGAAAGTCGGGCTGCTGCGCAGCTCGGGTGGAGCGATTGGCTGGCTCAGTGCAGCGGGAGCCAGTCGCAGTCTGGTGAATTCGTTTGACCGTGGTCGACTGGTGCAGCAGTCGTGGTATGGTCGGGAGGATGGTTCGAACTGGAACGGGCGTCCGTGGCGCTGGAACCCGGTTCAGGGTGGCGACTGGAAGGGCCGTTCGGCCACGATCCTGAAGCAAAGCGTTACAGAATCCACAGCCACCATTGAGACGCAACCGGTTCACTGGGCGGCTGGTACGGATATCGCTGACGCACTCATGACTCAGCAGATCTCACTGCAGGGGCCTCTGGTGCGGATTGACTATCGATTTCAGTACAGGGGCCAGGTTGAGCATCCAGCCTGTCATCAGGAGCTGCCGGCGGTTTTTACGGACCCCGAGTATTCTCAGCTGGCAGTTTGCACAAGTGACCAGCCGTGGACCGGAGCACCGCTGCACTATCGCACTCCGGGCTGGCCCAACGAATACGTGCCGATGACGGAACACTGGGCAGCGTTGTTGAATCGCGACGGGCAGGGGCTGGGCTGCTGTGTGCCACGTGCTTCCCAGCTGACGTGTTATCGAGCCGGGCAGGGCAGTGCGAAGGACGGTGCCTGTTCTTACTTTGCCCCGATCGACACGATTGCAGTAACAGCCGGTTTTGACATGCAGTGGACAGTCTGGCTGACGCTCGGCGATGTCACTCAGATTCGTCAGCGTTTTGGAGCACTGCAGCCGTCGCCGGGCAGATGAGCCGGCAGATTCTGCCGAAACCTCCGAGCCAACAGCATTTTCCGCAGTCTTCGCAGTCTTCGCAACGCGACCTTTCCCGCGATCTGTCACCCGAATTTTCATTCAAATCTGTTTTGCCATTGTCTTCGGCAAATCTGATGAAAGTATGCGAAGTGTACGGCTGCGTCTGTCAGGGATGGACTGTCGACAGCTGGTCAGAAGCACTTAACAGCGTGCGCATTCAGTCGCGGGACTGGGATTTGGGCAGGTAGCCCGAGTCGGTGAGCCGTGCGGTTGCTGCAGGTGCTTCGGTCAGTGGTTCGCTGCCATGAAATCCGTGTTTGTGTTTTTGATAGCGGTGCTTCTGGGTGAGGCTTTTGCTGCCCCGGCGTGTCTGGCTCAGCTGCTCGGCGATTCCCGTGAGGACGCGGGCAGTCGTGAGATGGACATCGTTCGTCGCAAGACCGCAGTGACGCTGAATTACTGCCGTGCTGCTCTGCATCGCATTCGCCGAACGGGCACCAAGCAGGTGCTGTACGAAGAGCAGCAGCGGATTCTGAATAACATCGACCTGAACCAGATTGATGACCCTGAAGTGATCGCGCTGTATCGATCCATTCTGGATGAGATCGGGATGGTGGAAATCAGTGACCGTGAGCGGACGGTCATTACGGAGGGGTTCCGTCGAGGTGTGCAGCGGAAGATGGGTACCGATCTGTTTGTGATGGGGGCTCAGGCCGCCACGGGGCAGGTTGGATCTGTGATTCAGACGGGTGCATCCAGCTGGTGGGACTACCGCAACAATCAGCTGAGGCGGGACTCGGATCTGTGGGCAGTGGAAAAAACACAGTTTCAGTCGCTGATGACGCGTTCGTCATCATTTCTGGATAGTTTCTGGAAGCTGAGCCGCAAGAACAATATTCCGGACCGCTGGCTGCTCCGCGATCAGGATCTGGATCAGCTGACAGAAGCGATGGCGCTGGAAAAGCCTGAGGTGCGGTTGCGGTCACTGAAGCGACTGGAGCGGTTTATGGAGTGCTATCCGCCTTACTGGTACTACGTCGCGAGGACGCAGCAGCAGATGGGCGATGGCGAAGGTGCGGCCGAAACATTTCGGAGACTGACAGAGATCGGGCGAGGCCATTTTCGGCAGGACGACATGCTGGCCAGCAGCATGGCCAATCTGTCGCTGATTCAGGAAAGCCGTCGTGACCCGGAGGCCCCGGAGACCGCGCAGCTGGCGTTTGAGTATTCCACGAGGAACTGGGAGGCCAATCTGGTGTGTGCGTGGATTCTGGGACGCCACAAGCGGTATACGGCGGCCGAAGAGCTGATTCTGTGCAACGTGGACGAACAGCTGGAAACGGATCAGAGTTCCGTAGCACTGGCCTCGCTGTATTATCATGCGGGTGACCGAAAGCGGCTGAGTGGACTGCTGGAAGAACCTGAGATGGTGCAGCGGATACCAATTCCGGCCCTGTTGCTGTGTGCGAAGCTGCTGGGTGCCGACGAGTTACCAGCGAGTGCATCGCAGCAGCTGGCATCGACATTGACTGCTGTCCCGCGAGTCATCGGGCGCACCAGTTCGATCTCTGTTGCTGCAGCTCCAGGCTGGAAGCTGAATGACGCTGAAGCCTCGATCTCTGACGGGCTTCGCACATTCGAATACTCGGGGCACAGAGACCTGCAGGATCGTGTGGAGGTCAGTTTTTCGCCGAGCCTGAATTCCCCGCCGACGGGTGACCCGGGAAGTTCACTGAAACTTGTCCTGCACTATCCTCAGACACCCGAGGTGCAGATCACGCTGCGGGAAGATCCGCAGGCAGCAGCAGAGGAGCCAGCGCGAGGTCGACAAGGGGGACTATTACCAGCCTTCGTACCATCGTTGCAGCGACAGTCAGCCGCGCAGGAGAACGCTGTTCGGATCTACCGGATCAGTGAAATTGAAGTGGCTGGTACGCGGTTGTCTCTGCGCCCTGGCGCAGGACCAAACGAACGGATACGAGCCGAGCGGCCGGAAATTTCCGGGCTCGATGATGATACACGACCACGTCTGCGTGAGATCCGCTGAGGCGCGCGAAACCAGGCCGGCTGAGCTTTATGCTGCCACCGGCCTGCCAGTTCGCTGCACTTTCTCAGATCACGCCACCGTGAACACGGTACGGAGTTGCAAGGTCGGGCTGATCCAGACCCCAGATCCGCTCCCAGATTTCCGGGATATGGCGCAGACTTTCTGACTGATAGATCAGCTGTCGTGCACGCACGTCCGGATTGGGACTCCAGATCGGCATCATGCAGCCCATAGAAGCACAGGCCAGCAGCATCCCCGCCATCAGTCGAATACGCATCTTCATCGCTTCGTCCTTCCGTGGACACATCCACCGCCGCTTAGACGGGCGGTCGCCACACTTACAGGAAGTGGTCTGAGATGTTCGAAGGCTGTCGGCCGAAGCCAGACGTCGCGATGAAATCAGAATCCAGGGCGAGCTGTTGTGGAACCAGAGGCAGCCGCAGCAGCCCTTTCATGTTCCTGACGCTCAAGTTCCAGCACACGAGCTTCCATTTCCTTGCCCGGCTTGAACGTTACCACGAACTTCGCCGGAACTTCCACCTGTCCTCCGGTGCGAGGATTACGGGCCTTTCGAGCCGCCCGCATCCGCACCTCAAACACGCCGAAGTTTCTCAGCTCAATCCGACGGTCTGTGACCAGCGTTTCGATAATCGAGTCGAACGTCTTCTGAACGATTTCTTTCGTCGTCAGCTGCGTAAGACCCAACTCATCGGAAATCGCCTTCACGATCTCTTTTTTGGTCACGATCTGAGCTCCTGGACAGTAAACAAGCCCCGAATCGGGGTAATTTCACGTCACAAGCTTAGGCTGTGTCTGGATTTACTGTCAAGACCCCAAACCGCCTGGTGAACAAAAATCACCGGCATTCTGAGACTCACAGCAGTCCCGAACCAAACCACAGATCGCACTTGATCCTGATTTCATCACGACTTGCCAAAGAACACACGAAACCCCGAGAAAACGGGATCTCTTCTGTGGTTATCGGCCCGCGACATTCAGATCGATAAGGAAATTCGACAAATTCCGCAAAACCACTCCAGACCTCCCGGCCTGCGCAACCCAAAAGGACGACCAAGCCGCCATGTGGGAGGCGGTTCGGCTCAGCGGGAGCCTCGCCCTACAGGAATACCCCCACAGCGGATGGGCGGGGCACGGCGAAACCCTGATTCACAGACGACTGTGTACTGATGTTGCCTCAAACATGCAGATTTGGCAACATCTCGCCAGAACTGGCCGATGCACGGGGTTTTCATCGCTGAAAAGCGATTGGCAGGGGTTTTTCTGTTGTCATCCAGCAGAGCCTTTTCCAGGATTCCGGTCTCCCCCCCCCGGTGAACATCACCAACAACATGACCCACAACATTGAATCTTTCAGGGAAGATGCATGATTGCCGAAGAAATCGAACGCCTGCAGGCCTTGAAAACTGCTGGGGCACTTACGGCCGAGCAGTTTGAGCGAGCCAAGGAACAGATATTGAACGCCGTCACTGGCACTGATGGCGAAAGGATCTGCGGAGTTGGTGTGAATGCGTGGTGTGCGCTGATGCACCTTTCTCAGCTGCTGTGGTGGACCGGCGCTGGAATTGTGGCACCGGTCGCCATGTGGGTTATCGGTCGTCAGCATTCCCGCCTTGTCGATCTGCAGGGACGGATTATTATCAACTGGATGCTCAGCAGCCTGATTTACGGACTCATCTCAGGTATGCTGACGTTCGTTGCCGTTGGCTTGCCTATGCTGGCCGTGCTGGGGGTACTGACGATGGTCCTGCCCCTGATGGGTGCACTCAGGGCTGCTGAAGGCTATCCGTGGAGATACTGGCTGTCCCTGGAATTCCTCGCAACCGAGGAAGAACTTCCCAATGAAATGCCATACTGACAACTCGGCCGTCTCAGCCCGCGGAACGTTACTTTCATCGGTTTTTGGTCTGCTGATGGCAGCCTGTCTGCTGCCCGGTTGTGATACGGCGGACCCCACGATGCTGCCCCCGCCTCCGCATCCCAAGCTACCGGATCCGGATTCCGTCGATGCCATGATGAACACTCCGTTCATTGTGCCCCCAGTGCTGGACCCCGTGGTCTACCTGGCGAAGGAGGTCGATATCCCGCCGAATGAACAGGTTGTGGGCGTGGTCATCGGAGAAACAGTGCGGGCCTATCTGATCAGCGCCCTGAAACACATGCAGTCGCATGTTGTCAATGAAAATCGCGGTGATTTTCCGGTCTGTGTCACCTACTGTGACCGCACGGACTGTGTCCGCGTCATGGGAACTGACAAAGGGCAGACGCTGACCGTACAGACCGGCGGTTTTCAGAATGGGGAAATGCTGCTGCGACTGGACGACACCATGTACCCCCAGAATTCCGCTGAAGTCCCCCTGCGCGACGTTGAGTACACTCGCACAACATGGGGTGAATGGCTGGAAGCTCATCCAGCGACAACCGTCTACCTTGGCTACCGCCGGGACGACCTGCTGAAACGCTGAACATACGCAAATATGGCTCTACGTAACCTGCTGTGCCGTTGTCAGTGATCAGTACTCAGTGCACGCAAATTTCCCCTTGGGCGGGCGAGGCTCCTGCCGAGCCAAACGGCCCCCCCACCATACAAGCGAGCCGTTAGCGGAAGCTGACGGGTGTTGTCGTTCGCCGACAACCGTAGCCCGGGCATTCCTGTCGCCGAGGGACAAAAGTCGTAGTCTGGGCTTTAGCCCGGGCACAAACTTCTCGGCACCCTTGCAATCCCCAGTGTTTTTTAATGGACGGGGCCGAGCAGGAATGCTCGGGCTACATTTTGTCCTCGGCGTCGTTCCTGCCCGGCCGCCTGTTGCCCGCACAAAGCCGCGATGCGGCGCACGTATCTCCGACGCTCAGCCATTCCGGGAGCTGATAACCACTCAGCGTGGTCGTAGCATGGGCTTCAGCCCGTGTCGTTACCCATAAAATGCACTTTTGGTGATGCCGCTCCGCTGCTGCGGAAGAGGAAATCCATGATTTTCGGCTGCGGTTTTCCCCGGGCGTTGCCCAAGGCTAGTTTGACTATGGCCGTTGGCCAATTGTGGGGTGGGGGCGCCCCAGACCCAGGGTTGCGCCCTGGGCTATCGGAAAAAGGCCCTCCAGGCCTGAATCGCAAAAACACGGACGGCACAAACCAAAAACACGCCGCAACGGACTCGTGGCCGCACGGGTTTCGTGGGTAATGACAAGGCTTCAGCCCGTGTCGTCCACCGCGTTGAAGACCCACCC
>CAXBSH010000285.1:0-7468 GCA_963977705.1 uncultured Planctomycetaceae bacterium | reverse complement strand
GTGCCGTGAGGGGGGTGAGTTGACGAAGATGCCAACTGCACACTGGGAACAAAAGGGCAGGCTGTGTGCCGAAAACAGAGTGGTGAAATGAATGATTAATAAACCGATGATTAGCATTGCTTTTGTCGATTTAAGGCGTCCGATTAATTCCTCAGAGGCAGTTTTCTTGCGGAATTGTGGCGGATGGGGCCTGTGACCGTTTTTGTTTGTGGTGAACGTTTCTGCTCTTAGCGAATTGATGTTTCATTCTCTTTGCGTTTTGAAAGTGGTGTATGTTCATGGTGTTTCTCGCGGAGTTGCACTTGAGCCCCGTTCTGTTCTGAATGGCGAACAGGGCGGGTTGTTTTTTTCCTGCATGTTGCTTTCTGGCAGCGTGGGTTCCTTCAGAGATTTGCCTTTCTCCGATCCTTCGACCCTGCACAAAAGCTAGAATTCCGAACGGTTCCCCGGGTTTGTCCGAAGTCTTTTCTGCAGATACTGCATGCGTCGCTGCCTGCCAACATCCAAACTTGCGCCAGTGAGGCTGACAGCCAGAGGTGTCTGTCAGTGTCGTGAGGGGCTATCGTTGCTGGAAGTGGTTCTGGGGACTGCCCTGCTGGCGATGGCTCTGGCGGTGCTTGCGCAGCAATCGGCGGTGGGTGTGAAAGCGGCGGTACGTTGCCAGCTGATTTCTGAGGCTACTGTACTTTGCCAGACTCAGCTGGATCGTATTCTGGCAGGTGGACTGGAGCGGCAGTCTCTGCGTGCAAGTCCGATCGAGGGGCGTGAGGGGTGGATGTGGACGGCCGAGGAGCGAGCGACGGCGATTCCGGATCTGCAGCGACTGACAGTGGAGGTTTACAAAAGCAGCCAGCCAGTGCTCAGTCGCTGTCGTCTGGTGCGTCTGGTGGCGAGCAGACCTGAAGGGGGCCTTGCACCAGCTGCGGAATCCCGCGTAACGTCGACCGATGGCATGTTCCGGTCGGGAGCGCGCTGATGTTAATCCGAACGCAGCTATTGTTTGCCGGAAAGCGTAGTGGCTTCACGCTGCTGGAGTTGCTGGTGTCCCTGGCACTGACAGTCTTTCTGCTGGGTTCGATCGGGACGGCACTGTCCATGTTTTATCGCTACCGATCGTTGTCGCAGCACAATTCGCTGGCTGCGGTGCAGCGGCGTGGTGTGCTTGAGGATCTTGCGGCTGATATCAGGCGAGTTCTGCGTCCGACTGAATCGCCGAAGAAGCCGTCTGGTGGTCAGTCATTTCTGGCTCGCAGTCTGATGGTTGACGAGGCTGACAAATCTGAGCAGGTGCTGGATTTTTCTCGATCATTATTGATCCCGGATGACGCAGTGGCTCGTCATCCGGTGAGTCTGGTGGGCGAGCGTTCGTGGCTGGCTGTGCTGGTTCGAGGGCGTGGCGAGCGATTTGGGGACTACGGTACGTACGGTGCTGATCTGCAGCATGTGATCTGGTGGAATGGTCGAGCATTTTCAGCGGCGCTGGCCACGCGGAACGGGCAGCCACAGTCTGTTGCTATCCCGGCCGCGCAGGGACTGACGGGGGTAATTCGTGGTGCGCGGAATTTTTTCGAGCGTGGTTCGGGTCGCTCTGATTTTCTGCAGCCGGTGGTTGTGAGTGCAGCAGTTCAGAGTCTTTTGTTTCGGTATTATGACGGTGTTCGCTGGTACGATCGCTGGAACAGCGAACTGGGCATGCAATTACCACGATCGATTGAGTGTCGTTTGAGATGGCAGCAGGCTGCGATGGACGAGGTTCTGGAAATTCGTCTTCCGACGGGGGGCGACTGAGATGATTCGCAGGGGTGGCAGGCGATCAGAGGTAGTCAGACGCAGCGGTTTTATTCTGCTGCTGGTGCTGGTTGTCACAGCGCTGTTGTCATTTGCGGTTTATTCCTTTTCGCATGTGATGGTGCTGGAGGCGACCGCCGCCAGTGAAGGTCTGCAGCAGGTTCGTCGTCGTCGTCTGGCCGAGTCTGCGATCGAACTGGCGGGGGTGGTGATTCGGCAGGGTTCAGCAGGTCGAGTGGCTCCGCAGATTGATCTGTCATTTGATGATGGTCAGCAGGCGCGTCTGTTACTGCTGCAGTCCCTGTCTGCAGCGGGCGCTGAGCCTCGTGCGGGGCTGGTGAATGAGTCTTCTCGACTGAATCTGCGGACTCTTCCGTTGCAGCTCTCGCGTCGTCAGCAGTCTCGAAATCGTCTGCTGGCCCTGCCGGGAATGACTCCCCCGCTGGCTGATGCGGTGCTGGACTGGATGGATGAAGACAACGATCCCTCGGAGTTTGGTGCGGAGGCTGCGTGGTATCTTTCCCAGACGCCCCCCCGTCTGCCCAGAAATGGTTTTTTTCAGGATCTGCATGAATTGTTGCAGGTGCGGGGAATGTCGCCCGAGCTGCTTTATGGTGAGGATCAGAATGCGAACGGCATACTGGATCCTGAAGAGAACGATGGTTCTGCAAGTCTGCCTGCGGATAATCGGGACGGAGTGCTGCAGACGGGACTGTATGCCCTGCTGACGCTGGTGAGTGCTGAGTCATCGGGGGTCAATCGAGCGGGCAGTATCCAGCTAAACGACAGTGACCTTGTGGGCCTTTTCGATCGGATTCAGAATCGATTTGGTTCCGAGGCGGCATTGTTCGTTGTTGCAGGCCGGATGAATGGGATTAACTGGCTGGACGATCTGCGTCCTGACGAGGGCGAGGACATGGAGACTCGCCGTCTGGAGCGTCTGGAGCAGGCTGAGGCGCGTCTGAATGCCCAGTTAGGTCTTGACAAGACTGTGCGAGGTGGCGATTCCAGCACCAGTCGGGCGGGGTTGCGTCTAAGCGGGCGTGGGGTCTTTCGTTTTCGTTCGCTGGTGGATCTGTTTGGTGGTGAAGTACGAGCGACAGTTGCCGGTGAAGATCGTCTGCTGCGTTCACCATGGCCTGCTGATCCGGCGACAATCAGTCGCATGCTGCCTGAGTTTGAGCAGGTGTTTACGCTGACCTCAGATGCGATCGTGCAGGGGCGGATCAATATCAACAGTGCGTCTGCGGACGTGCTGGCGACGATCCCCGGGATATCGGATTCGGCAGCTCGGTCCATTCGCTCACTGCAGCCGCGTGGTGGTGCTGGTCTGACTGCTGAAAACGGGTCCGTGGCGTGGCTATTGACTCGAGGTGTGCTGACGACAGGAGAGTTCCGCGCGATTGCTCCGCTGATCACGACTGGTGGAGATGTTTTCAGTGGCTTTGCGGTGGGTCAGATCATCGGTCAGCGGCCGATTTCCGTGATTCGGTTTGTATTGGATGCATCGCGGGCCACGCCGCAGGTACTGCAGTTTGAGGACCTGCCGGTTATGTCCTCCACGGCCGCTGGTCTCTGAAAAACGGATCACCGAAAAGTCCTGTGTGCAGCTGCAGGTTGCAGTTTGATGGGGTTGGGGAAAACGCACAGGATACTGCTGCGGTGTCAGGAAAAACATAACCGCTCAGACGAAGATGCAAGCACCCGTCAACTGACGCTAACGGTTTGCCTTGGGGAGGGCTTGAGGGCGGTGGACGATACGGGCTGAAGCCTCGTCATTACCCACGGATTCAGGTGTGTGTGAACTGGGCTATCGGAAAACGACCCTTCGGGCCTGAATCGCAAACATACCCGCGGCACACACCAAACACACGCCGCAACGGACTCCTGGCCCGACGGGTTTCGTGGGTAATGACACGGGCTGAAGCCCATGCTACGACCACCGAGCACCAGGTCCGTGATGATGCGGAGGCTGCCCTTTGATGAGTGGTTATCAGGCCACGGAATAGTTGAGTGACGGGCAAACGTGCGATCTGTGGCGGCTTTGTGTGGGCACAAGGCGGCCGGGCAGGAATGCCCGGGCTACGGTTGTGGGCGAACAACGACAATTGAACACAGACAATAGACTTCGGCTCGGCGGGAGCCTCGCCCTCCCAACGGGAACTTCCGAGGGACTATCGAGCACCAGTTCGGTGACGCCAACAACAACACCCGGCAGGGGCCATCAGCTTCCGCTGCTGTCATCCTCTGATTCCAGCGGGCAGACGCGAATCAGTTCTTCAAGAGATGTTTCACCAGCAAGCACTCGCTGCCAGCCATTCTGCCGGAGCGACTGCATTCCCTGTCGTACGGCTTCGTCGCGAATTTCGGCAGCGTCCGCGCGCTGCATACACAGGCTGCGGATGCGACTGCTGGTCATCAGCAGCTCAAAAATGGCGATGCGTCCATTGTAACCTGAGCCACGGCATTCACGGCAGCCTCCGGCTTTCCACAGTTGATGGCCTGCCGGCAGCTGGCAGTCTTCCGGTAACTGGTCGTGTTGTGGATTGAATCGGACGCGGCAGTGCGGGCAGAGCCTGCGTACGAGTCGTTGAGCAAGGACGCCCTGCAATGTACTGGCCACGAGGTATGGTTCGATACCCATGTCCACGAGGCGAGTGAAGGTGCTGGCAGCGTCGTTGGTGTGAATGGTACTGAAGACAAGATGTCCGGTCATGGAGGCCTGAATCGCGCTGGTAGCAGTTTCTGAGTCGCGAACTTCGCCGATCAGAACCACGTCCGGGTCATGTCTGAGGATACTGCGAAGCCCGGCGGCGAAATTGAGTCCGATCTGCGACTGGACCTGGATCTGGCTGATCTGCTGCAGATTGTATTCAACCGGATCTTCGATGGTGATGATTTTCAGGTCGGGTCTGCGGATTTCGCACAGTGAGCTGTACAGAGTCGTTGTTTTACCACTGCCAGTGGGACCTGTGACGAGGATCAGTCCATGTGGTCGTCGGATCAGTTTCTGCCAGTGCTGCTGTAGTTCGGTTGGAAATCGAACGGCCTGCAGGCTGAGTGAGCTGCGTGATTTATCCAGCAGACGCATGACGACGCCTTCACCGTGCAGCATGGGAATCACGGAGACGCGGATATCAACTTCGCGACCGCGCACAGTCAGTCGAATACGGCCGTCCTGCGGCAGACGTTTTTCGGCAATGTTCATCCGCGCCATGATTTTCAGGCGACTGACGATAGCGGCGCGGAATCGCTGGATTTCTGCAGGCATTGGCTGTATCTGCAGCATCCCGTCCACTCGGAAGCGAATCTGCAGATCGCCTTCCTCTGGTTCAATATGGATATCGCTGGCCTTCTGTTCAATGGCTTCCATCATCAGTTCGTTGACCAGCTTAACGACGGAGGAGGCCTGTGAGGCATCACCGATTTCATCCCCGGCGGCGGCCTGCAGCGTGTCGATTTCCTCCTTCGACATAGCCATCAGTTCCTGGACGGTGCCACCACCAAGTCCAAGTGCATTTTTCAGCAGCTTCTGGATTTGTTCCTGAGCAGCGACGACCGGATCAGGATACAGACCAGTTCGTACCGTCAGTTCCTGCAGGGCCGTCAGGTTCAGCGGATCGGCCACGGCGACAGCCACACGGTTGCCGTTGCGGCTGAGTGGCAGTACGTTTTCGCGGAACAGATCCTGCACCGGGAACAGCTGCAGCAACTGCAGATCGACGGTGTGCTGTTCGAGATCGACACAGATCATCCCGAATCGGGCTGCCAGTTGCTGAACGGCCTGCAGATTGTCAGTAGCTGATGCGGGAGCGATCACGGTCTGGAGTTCCGGGATGTTGGGGCGTCCTGATCGATCGACCGGCGCGGGCCACAGTCGGCAGCAGCGCAGTTTCAGCGGTCGGCGACAATTCGCCTGCCGATCAGACAGCAGATTGTGTGCCCGAAATCTCCGAAAAAGCCCCGAAACTCTGTAAGTGCTCGCTGCTGCAGGAATTAATAGAGTCTGATGGTATGCATCCTGCCCGCAGGCTGTTCAGGCAGATGCAGTGAGTAGGCAACACAGGTTGCATTCTGGCAACATGACGTTGTTGAAAGGCAACAGTCTATGTTGTCTGCCGAGGCATTCAGCGATTGTTCTGCAGGGAAACTCTGCGCGCCAGTTCCTGATTGATCTGTCGCTGGTTTGCTGCGGCTGCAGGTGCCGTCCCGTGGTAGGCGGCGTTCCGCTGGAATCGCAGGGGTTTCGCCGCTCCGGCAGCTCCTTCCGGTGGGAAGTTCCCGTCCATGCCACCCTGAATCGGGCGATAGTTCACGGATTGAGCCCAGCGGCTGCGTGGTTCCGGAGCAGCAATCTGAGGGTCTGCGGGTGACTCGGTCATCATCCGACTGACCATTTGCGGCGACGTTTCCGACGGTGCGAAGCCTGAGCCATTCTGTTCCGGCGTGGCTGGCGAGCTTTCAACCAGTCTATAGCCGGATTCCTGACTGCCCACAGCAGATTGCGGGGGAGCGAAAATTTCGGAGTTTGCGGGTACGGGTGGCGGCACAATGTCGCCACTGTCGGCCGGACTGGCCAGAGGGTTGTAGATGTTCCATGCCTCGGCCGGCATATGGATCTTGTCAATCTCCAGCTGCCGCAGCTGGTCCGAGTGTCGATCGCTTTCAAGGACTGTTGGCGTCAGGAAGACCAGCAGTTCCTTGCGTTTCAGCTTGTTGTAGTCATAGCGGAACAATCGGCCGATGACCGGAATGTCTCCCAGCCACGGCAATTTGCGAGTGGCCATACTCTGGTCGTTCGTGATCATGCCACCCAGCACGATTGTATTTCCTGACTGTACGCTGACAGTTGTCGTGGCGGTGGTGATGTCCTTGATCGGCGCTTCGATCACATTTCCGTTTGTGGCGTCAGTAAAGATCGGCACCCCGGAACCGGGCGTCAGATTGAAGGCACTTTTTTCGGCCTCGACATCCAGCTGAACTCGTCCATCCGGGCTGATTCTTGGAGTTACTTTGAGGATGATGCCGGCTTTGTCCTGACGAATATTGGGGTTAGCGCTGCCAACGGGCGTCAGTGAGACGCCATCCACGATGGGTACCTGCTGCCCGATCTGAATCAGAGCCTCGTGGTTTTCCACAGAACGAACCTGTGGGCGACTCAGGACCTCGATATTGAAATTCGCATCAAGGGCTCGCAGCAGAATATTGACGGATTCGGAACCGGCTGACAGGACAAGTCCACCAAACCCCAGATCACCGTTGACTCGGCCCACACCCAGCGTGGACAGACCCTGTGGGGCAACTCGTCCGGGCCGAGCAGCCACATTATTGCCGGGTGGCTGAGACATGAAATTGAAGCCCGGGGCGGCAGTCTGGGAAATGATCTGCTGATTTGTTGTTTGCGTGCCGTTGGGAGCAGTCGTGGTCTGATTGATGGTGACCAGCTTATCCACGACGCTGCGGTCAAACAGGACTGAGTCCTGAAATCCCAGTTCAACTCCCAGTTCATTGACATTGCCGAGTTCAACTTCGACCAGCAGTGCCTGGACAAGAACTTCTCGCGGTGCGCGGTCCAGTTCTGCGACGAGACGTTCTATTGTGGACATCTCCTCACTGGTACCTCGTACCAGCAGGCTATTGGTGGTTTTTTCTGCCACGACTCGCTGCCCAACGGGAGTAC
>CAXBSH010000284.1:0-7483 GCA_963977705.1 uncultured Planctomycetaceae bacterium | reverse complement strand
GCGCTGCGAAGCAGGCCGGCTTTCGTGTGCGGCCCCCCGACGCGCTTCGATCATCTTGCCGGCTTCGGACCGATGCGCTCTCCGTGCTTGATACGCTCGGGCGCCTTGTGCACCAGGGTGTGAGCTATCGCAACGCCCGTACGCCGTTTCCGTCCGACTCGTTTCCCGGCATGGTCGGCCAGGTGACCGGCGGCAACCCCAAGACCACCGGCATCTACTACGACGACGCGTACAGCCGCAGCCTGCTGCCGGCCGGTACGACTGCCGCCAACTGCCACACCACCAAGCCGGGCGCCGAGGTGTTCTACGCCGAGGTCATTGCCAAGGATCTGAACCGCCTCGACAGCGGCCAGGGTATCCCCGGTCTCTATGCAGATTTCTCGAAGATCTCGCAATTGACCGGCCATGCGCAGGACCTGATCGACCCGGCCTTCCTGCCGGTCTCGCCTGCCACGTGCGCACCGGTGTATCCGCACCAGTATCTGAAGGTGAACACCGTGTTTGAAGTGGCGCGCAAGCACGGTCTGCACACGGCCTGGTCAGATAAGCACGCCGCCTACGAAATCCTTAACGGCCCGAGCGGGCAGGGCATCGATGACTTGTTCGCGCCGGAGATCAACAGCTCGGTGACCGACCCGTCGCTGCCCGGCGGCCCCGGCCCGGACTGGACCAAGGACAACACCGACACACAGCGCTACGACAGCTTCAAGGTGCTGGCCGTGCTGAAAGTTGCCGCCGGCCAGCAGGACTGGCAGGTTTTTGGTGGAGTGGCTGCTGCCATCACCCAGGTTACTGCCGAGGAAAACGGTGGTGTGGTCGAGCAGAGTGCCATCAGCTTCCTGGGATTGTTTCAGCTTCCCCAGCAGGTCGCGCACCGTTTTCATCGTTTCTTCTTCCACGATTTTCAGTTGGGCCAGTTTACCGGGATCGCGACCGTGGTGTGACAGATCATGGTGCCCCAGTGAGACTCCTTCGATTGGTGGAGCGAAGCTGGAACCCGCCAGCATGATGGTGATCAGTCGAGTTGAGTCGGTTTGCAGTGCGAGGTGACTGAGGTCAAAGAGCAGTCTGGTGCGGCCGATCAGGTCGGCGACATTGGGAATATCTTTGGGGGCTTCGACGGCCACCTGTGGTTTGGGTTTCGAGGCCCAGCTTTGATCCTTGATCATGCGTTGTTCAAGTTCGCGGACGCTGGTGAGGTATTCATCCAGTTTGCTGCGATCTTCGGTGCCGAGCTCCGTGAGGATGGAATGTGCCTGATCGTGGACATCGTCGAGGATGCTGCGTCCATCTTCCAGGCTGCGGATGCGGGACTGAACCTGTCCCGGGTCGCCTTCCAGGAACAGCCGCGCAAAGACTCGTGACGGCGAGTTATCGGCGGCAATCAGGGCTCCAGTCCGAGTCCACGACAGGCCGCCGGCTCCTTCACCGGACAGTGACAGGCTGGGAAAGCGAGTTTCAGTACCGATATGCTGGGCACAGAGCTGATCGAGTGAGATGGTATTGCGAAAACCGGGGCGACCGGCACCGGGTGCTCCGGTAAGAAAACTGGCGGAGGCCTGGTGAGCAAAGCTGGAACCCATTCCGGCGTGAGCCAGTCCGGAGATCACGGTGAAATCGCTGCGGTGATCGCGCAGGATTTCAAGGTAGGGCGAGAGCTGGTAATCCTTACCAGTCTGGCTGGGGAAGAAGTAATCCGGGTGCAGTCCCAGTGGTGCACAGATACAGAGCATGCGACGTGGTGATGCGGTGCGGTCGGCCTTGCCGGACGATTCGTCGGCGAAGGCATTGAGTGCTGGCAGGGCCAGTGCGACACCACTGGCCCTCAGGAAACTGCGACGCTGGAGATTCATGGGAGTCTTCCGGACATGGGTGAGTGGATTGCTGAGGGTTATGTTATTTGTGCTGAAAGAGTTTGCTCTGAACAATTTCGTGAATCAGGGAGCGGAATCCGTAGTTGTGTTGACGAACCTGTGCAAGGATGGATTCGACGTCGGGTTGATCGGCCAGTGTGGGGGTGGCTCCGGTGGACCAGGCCAGCAGTTTTTCGATCAGATTACGGGCCAGCTGATCCTTGTCTTCCAGCAGTCGTTGTTTGTATTCGTCGATATTGGCGAATCGTCTGCCGTCGGGCAGGACATCAGCGGGGTCAACGGCCGGTCCATCCCAGACTCGTACCCTGCGTCCATCGATTTCCCTGGCAGTCCCGGTGGCGCGGTAGTGTTCACGCCAGCCTCCGATGACGTCGAAACTTTCCAGAGCAAAGCCGGGAGGGTCGATTTCGCGATGGCAGCTGGCACAACTGGCTTCGGTGCGATGTTTTGCCAGCTGTTCACGGATTGTGGTGGCGCCGCGAATATCGGGTTCGATGGCGGAGATATTGGCGGGGGGTTTGGGGGGTGGTGTACCGAGGATGCGTTCCAGAACCCAGGCTCCGCGGACGATTGGTGAGGTGGTGGTTCCGTTCGCGGTGACTTTGAGGATGCTGCCCATGGTCAGCAGTCCGCCGCGATGGCTGTCGGGTGGCAGCTGTACCTTACGCATTTCCATCCCATCGATTCCCGGAATCCGATAGTGTCTGGCAAGACGAGCATTGAGGAATGTGAAGTCCGAGCTGACGAAGTGGGTGACTGGCAGATCGTGCGACAGGACTTCGTTGAAGAAGAGTGTGGTTTCTTTGAGCATGGACGTTTTGAGGATGTCGTCGTACTCGGGGTACAGCGTGGCATCGGGCAGCGTGGCATCGATTGCTCGCAGGCTCAGCCATTGTCCGGTGAAGCTGTCGCGGAAGCCGCTTGAGCGGGAATCCTGCAGCAGTCGTTCCACCTGTTCGCGCAGCACGCCGGGTTCATGCAGGCGATTGTCTGCTGCCAGCTGAAACAGCTGTTCGTCGGGCATCGAATTCCAGAGGAAGTATGACAGTCGGCTGGCGAGTTCGAAGTCGTTCAGCTGCGGGCCGCGTTCGCGCAGGAACAGGAATTGTGGTGAAACAAGGATGCCCTTCAATCCGCTGCGGATGGCCTGTTCGAAGCTGCGTCCCTGCTGCAGCTGCTGCTGGACGCGGTCGAGGAACGGGCGAATTTCTGCATCTGTTACGGGGCGTCGAAAGGCGCGGCGAGCAAAATCTCGCAGGATTCGTTCGGCATCTGCCTGTGGTTGCGCGGAGACTACTTCGAATCGTTCCGGGGAGACTCGCTGCAGCGGCAGATCACCGAAGATGGCTTTGTGGCTGGGAGGCGGCCAGGATTCCAGCAGAGGGCCTTCCACGTCGACATGCTGAATGACCAGTCCGGGCCCCGTGTACTTGTCGGCTCCGATTTTTTCCACCGCCGGCGGCAATGCGGGCAGTCCTTCTGCAAGGATGCGGATGCGATTTTCAGGTTCCAGCTGGAGCGTGAATTCAACGGTTGTGGGAGTGTCTGCGGGGACAGAGAAGTAGTCAACGAGGCGTTCTTCTGTGACTTCCTTCAGGGTTCCTGCGGTGACTCGAAAACTGATGGGTTTACCATCGCTCTGAAAGCCGTATCCGGTGATGCGAAACCGATATTTTCCTCGCACATGGCTGCGGAAGTTCCACATGGTGACGCGAATGTTGGCGGATTCCCACGTCGCAAAAATTGCGACTCCGTCGTCGGTGTGGCGGTAGACACTGCCGGTTGGTCGAACGGATTTTTCTTCACGGATGTCAAATCGTTTTTTCAGGATCCACGGCTGGGGTTCATCAGCAATGGCAGCATCCAGGACTCGGTCAGTCGCATCGAGGTAGTTCTGCATCAGGAACGACGACGTATGCAGCAGCTCGGCGTTGTTATCGAATCCATTGGTGGACGTTTCCAGAGGCAGCAGGTCTGTCAGGTCAACATCGACGTGCAGCAGATCGCGAATGGTATTGGCCCACGCATCGCGCTGCAGGCGTCTCATGACGACACGTCCCTGCAATGCGCGTTGCTGCAGTTCGGCGGTGGTGGAGGAGTTGCTGATCCAGTTGATCAGGTGATTTCGCGTGGCGTCCGTGGGCTGTGGTTCGCTGGCGGGTGGCATGCTGCGTTCCTGCAGCTGGTGCAGGACATTGAGCCAGCGTTCGCGGCTGTCGCGTTCCGTGAAGTCTGCGGTCAGGCTGGAAAGAAGAAAGCCGCCTTTGGGGGCATTTCCGGAGTGGCAGTTCCCGCAATGTTGCTGCAGCAGCTGCAGGGGAGGAGTTTCCTGTGCTGTTGCGCTGCTGAGTGCTGCTGTGGGTGGGGCAGCAGAGCAGGCCAGCGCGACCAGCAGCAAGCGGTTAAGGCAGCGACGTGCGAATTCTGACAGGTAGTCCATAAAGGTGCTCGCAGGGCCGAACAGTGAGCGTGGGGGATGCGGGGAGTGGCGGGAATTGGGTGCGAATCTGAGGCGATGTTTTGAGGTGTGGCCGTGATTTTGTGCGGGTGTGGCGCGTCGCAGGGTGAGAATGAGTGTAGGGGACGGTTGCGGTGTGGGCAATCGGCTCGAAATAAACAAGGTTCTGCAGGGGAAAACCTGTTGGCCATTGGCTCTGAGTTGCGGTAGGATTCGGGGGTGGATCCGGGATGCAGAATTTCAGTTCCATCGTCTGGTGTCGCAGGCTGGTCACATAAGGTAGTGCTCCGTTATGACTGTTTCATCTGTCAGTGGCTATCCTTTCGCCGCGGGGTCACCGCAATTCTGGTCCCGGCGTCAGATTCTGGCTCGCACGGGTTGTGGCTTCGGGATGCTGGGGCTGACGGGTTTGTTGCAGGATCAGGGTCTGCTGCAGGCTGGTGAGGACGTTTCGGGCGATCGAATGCTCAGTCCGCTGGCGGCTCGGCCCAGTCATTTTCCGGCCAAAGCGAAGCGCGTGATCTGGATCTTCATCAATGGTGGTCCCAGTCCGGTAGACACGTGGAATTACCGTCCCGAGCTGACTCGCTGGAACGGCCGCACGATCCGCGAGTTTGATTCGGGGTTTGCCGACACGACCGGTTTCTTCCGCAACGCGGTGGGCAATCTGATGCAGTCACCGTTTCGCTTCGAGCCGCGTGGTGAATGTGGTCGGATGGTGCCAGAGATTTTTCCGTATCTGGGTGAGCATGTGGATCGGATGGCCATCATTCAGAGTGGCTATACCGAGTCGAACAATCATTCCCCGGCCTTATTTGCGATCAACACCGGGATGGCTCGCATGGGCTTCCCGTGTGTGGGTTCGTGGGTGACCTATGGTCTGGGCAGTGAAAGCGCCAATCTGCCGGGCTTTGTGGTGATGAGTGATCCGAAGGGGCGTGGTCTGCCGAAGGGTCATGCGGCCAACTGGAGTGCCGGCTTTCTGCCGGGTGTGTATCAGGGGACGTGGGTCAAACCGGCGGGTGATCCGATTGACAATCTGGTGCGGCCAGGCGAGCTGACGGCCGATCTGCAGCGTGGCAGTCTGGACCTGCTGAAGCAGCTGAACGGTCTGCATCAGTCGCAGCATGCAGCGGACTCTGAGTTGTCAGCGCGAATTGAAAGTTTTGAGCTGGCCTGGCGCATGCAGTCTGCGGCCCCTGAGGCTCTGGATCTCTCCTCAGAGACGCAGCAGATGCAGTCGCTGTATGGGATTGGCGATGAGCAGTGCGATCATTTTGCCCGTCAGTGTCTGACGGCCCGTCGGCTGGTGGAGCGTGGAGTGCGGTTTGTGCAGATCTACTCAGGTGGCATGGAGAATCAGCGTTCGTGGGACGGACACAACGACATTGAGGGCAATCATCGGCAGTTTGCGGGTGAGACGGACAAGCCCGTGGCGGCATTACTGACGGACATGGCAGCCAGTGGACTGCTGGATGAGACGCTGGTGGTCTGGTGTGGTGAATTCGGGCGTCTGCCGATTGCTCAGACGGGCGGCAAGCCGGGACGCGATCATAATCCGCATCATCTGGTGTGCTGGCTGGCGGGTGGTGGTGTGCGTGGTGGCATGACGTATGGCAGTTCGGATGAGATTGGTTACAAGTCGGCTGACAATCGCGTGCATCTGAATGACCTGCATGCGACGATCCTGCATCTGCTGGGGTTGGATCACGAGCAGCTGACATATCGGTATAATGGTCGGCGTTTTCGACTGACGGATGTGGCGGGAACGGTGATTCGAGAGATTGTTTCCTGAGCGATCCGGGGCCTGACAGAATTTTTCGGGGAATGTCCTGCAATGCGAACAGCTGGAACAGCAAGTGGTCAGTCGTTGGTCTGTCGATTCGTACTGCGTGCGGTCATTCTCTGCTGTGTGCTGGGGCCATCGGCCGGTGCAGCGTTGGCCGATGTGATTGTGCTGAAGTCCGGGCAGCGAGTCGAGGGTGAAGTCCTGAAGGTGCAGAAGGACACGCTGTTTGTGGATGTGGGTGTGGACGTGATTCGCATTCCGGTGGATCAGATTCAGGAGCGCAAGGGGGCCGAGTCTGCTCAGGCGACAACCGCCGCGCCGGTAGACAGTTTGTATCTGTCAACGGAGCTGCCGGAGCGTACAGTGAAGGAACTGGTAGCGACCTATGGCGAGGGTGTCGTTCTGATTGAGACTCCGGGAGGCCTGGGTTCCGGCTTCATCATCAATTCGCGTGGTTATTGTGTGACGAACTACCATGTGATTGAGGGTCAGACACGAGTGGCGGTGACGATTTTTCATCGTGGTCGGGAAGGTGATTTTGAGCGACGTGCGATTCGTGATGTGAAGATTCTGGCGTTGAATCCGCACTTTGATCTGGCGCTGCTGGAGATTCCGGCTCAGGCCGACATGCCATTCCGTCCGGTGGCACTTGCCGCTGACGATGCTCATCGTGAGGGGGATGCGGTGTTTGCGATCGGCAGTCCGCTGGGACTGGAGCGATCTGTTTCCGAGGGCATTGTCAGTACTCGTAACCGCAACATGGACGGCATTGTGTACATCCAGACGACAGCGCAGATCAACCCGGGGAATAGTGGTGGCCCGCTGTTCAACGAGCGTGGGCAGGTGGCAGGTGTGATTAATATGAAGCTGCAGTTTGGGGAAGGGCTGGGGTTTTCAATTGCAATCGCCCCGGTTCAATTTTGGCCTGGCGGCCTTCTTCCTGGTTTTTGCCCTGAACATGGCGGGTGTGTTTGAGATCGGTGGATCGGCGGTGGGCGTGGGTTCCCAGCTCAAATCCAAAGGCGGGCTGGGAGGATCGTTTTTTTCCGGATTGCTGGCGACCGTCGTTGCCACGCCCTGTTCGGCGCCATTCCTGGGGACGGCGCTCGGCGCGACGCTCGTGCTGCCGGCTTCGCAGACGATGTTGATCTTCACCCTCATTGCTCTCGGTCTGGCGAGTCCGTTTCTCGCGCTGGCCCTGGTGCCCCGATTGATGTCCGCCCTCCCGCGGCCGGGAGTCTGGATGGAGAGTTTCAAGCAGGGAATGTCCTTCCTGCTGTTTGGAACGGTGGGATTCATGCTCTTCGTACTCGCCAGTCAGATCGAGGGATTACCGCTGTTGATCGCCTTTTTGAGTCTGGT
>CAXBSH010000283.1:0-7506 GCA_963977705.1 uncultured Planctomycetaceae bacterium | reverse complement strand
GGAAGTGGGCGACGACGTTCAGGATCGAATAATCCTTCGGCTTCAAGTTTTTCCTTCAGCTGGCGGAAGGCCAGTTCCAGCGCGCCGACGCCCTGCGGCAGCAGTCGATTGATGATGAACTGGCACTTGCCACCCTGAACATAAACTTCCAGTGCACCTGTGGCGAGGACTTTCATGCCGTCCTGCGGCTGAAACTGCAGTCGCTGCGCGACATTCCGCCAGATGGTGGCGGGAATTTCTGAGCCAGCATCCTTGAGTGTCAGATACCAGTGTCCGGCGGCACTGCGTCGGCAGTTGGACAATTCGGCTTCGACGATACAGGGAGGCAGCGCGGTTTCGATCACCTCTTTCATGGCTGTGACCAGTTCGGTCACGGAAACTATGGGCAGTTCATTCGTCATGTCAGGATCTCCGGGCAGGCCGCTGCAGAGCTGCCTGCTGACGGCGACATTCATAGAGCAGGATCCCGGCCGCTACGGCCGCATTGAGCGACCCGACCTGACCCTGCATGGGAATGGCGGTGTGGATATCGCACAGCTGCAGCAGCTGATTCGAGATACCAACGGCTTCTGATCCGATGACCAGCACAAGTGGGCCGGTCAGTGGGGCATCCCACAGGCAGTGCTGCGCTTTTTCGGATGCGGCGACGGCCGTGTAGTGCAGTTGCTGCAGGGCCTGCAGGCTGTCGGTGAGTGATGGGACTTCGTAGAGCTGCAGGTGATTGACGGCCCCTGAAGACGCGCGAGCCACGTGCGGGGTGACTGCTGCCTGCCCACTTTGCCCGACAATAATTCCATCAGCGGCGACGGCATCGCAGCAGCGCAGCACAGCACCGAAATTGTGTGGATCCTGAAGTCTGTCGCAGAGCACGAACAGGCCGCATCGACCGTGTTGTGCGGCCGTGCGAGCAGCACTGATCAGGGCCTGCTGATCGCTGCAGGGAAAAGGTGCCATGCGAGCCAGCAGACCCTGGTGATCGGGCTGGTGACAGAGCTGCTGCAGGCGTGCTGCTGGAACCGTCTGCAGTGCGAGACCACGTTGGGCAGCCAGGGCCTGCACCTGCTGCTGATCCGCAGTGACAAGTTCCTCGGCGGCCAGCAGTTCCAGCACAGGCCAGCGCCCGGCGGTCAGTGCTTCCAGCACAGCATGGCGTCCCCAGAGCCAGCTGCGCTGATGGCTGGCGGCCAGAGTTCCGCGAGGGTTACGACGACCCTGCTCGTCCGCTCGTCTGCTCACTGAAACTCCTTCAGTCGAGAGATTCCAGCCACGCGGTCAGCAGTGCCTGATAGGAATGCAGGTCCCCGAGATGGGCCATTTCCGTTACTGTATGAATGTATTTGATAGGACAGGCGAGGCAGATGGTGCGGACCCCGCTGCGAGAACGCTGGATGGCGGCACCATCCTGACCGCCGCGCGGCAGGATGGAACGCTGACAGCGAATACCGCGGGCCGCTGCGACCTGTTCGAACTGCTCTACAAGTCCGATGTCGGCGATCATGGAGTTGTCCATGACGTGCAGACAGACGCCGTCACCGAACACGGAAATTCGATCTTCGTCAGGAACCCCCGGGGTCTGACAGCAGAGAGTGGTATCACAGGCAACACCGATATCCGGATCAACAGCCCATGCCGACGGGATGGCACCCCGCATCCCGACTTCTTCCTGCACGGTCCAGACGGCATGGATTTCACAATTGTGGTTGCGCAGCAGGCGGATGGCTTCAATCTGTGCCCAGCAGCCAACGCGATTATCGAGGCATTGTGATACGACGGTATTGCCCACCTGATGAAACGGGCCATCCAGTACGACCATGTCGCCGATTCGAATTCGGGAGCGGGCGTCATCAGCGGTCAGCCCGCAATCCACAAAGAACTCTGTGACTTCCGGGATCTTTTTGCGATCGGATTCAGAAGAGATGTGGATGGGTTTTCCGGAGGCATTCATGATGCCGGGAATATCGCCGGTGGCTGTGCAGACTCGTACACCCCGAGCGAAGAGATTGCGTGCATCGAATCCGCCGGCTGGATTGATGCGCAGGTAGCCCTGATCGTCGATGTGTCGTACGAGGAAGCCGATCTGGTCCATGTGAGCGGCCAGCATGACTTTGAGGGGGCGTTCACTGACGTGACCGCTGGCTGGGCGTGGTCGGCGGATACCGATGAGTGATCCGAGTGCGTCTGTGGTGACTTCGTCAAACAGCTGGTGCCGAGTGATATAGTCATGGATGACGGCGCGGATGCGGGATTCGCGTCCGGGGACGGAGGGAGTCTGGGTCAGAATGCGAAGCAGGTCCATGGCAGACACTTCCGGAATGGCGGGCTGTTGGCAGGGGGATTGACCACTGCAGTCTTGGTGTGAATGGTACCTGACAGTCCTGGTGGGCTGAAGTCTGCCGGGGATTACCGGGGGGGAATTCGCGGAAGGAGCATTGGGTTGTATCGACAGTGGCGGGTGACTGGAGGCGGCGTTGACTGGTGACCTGAGAGACCAGCGTTATTCGGCGGTGGTCACTACCGGCAGCAGCAGCAGTCTGATATACTGGCTGGTTTCCACGAGGTTTTTGCAATCTGTGGATTTCCCACCTGAAGTCCTTCCATCGGAGCACGCCATGTCATTTGCCGATGTATCCCGCCGTTCTTTTCTGGCAGTGTCTGCGGCTGCTGCTGCGGCCGGTTCTGGTCTGGTCACTTCTTCGGCGTCCGCTGGTGTGGCGGTACCGCTCCTGCCCGACGATGGACTCAAGGGACGGCTCTGGAAAACCCTGAAGATCGGCATGGTTCAGGTGAAGGGATCGCTGACGGAAAAGTTTGCTGCGGTGCGGGATGCAGGTTTCGACGGCATCGAAATGGATGCCCCGGGAATGAATGTTGAAGAGACTCGGAAGGCAATTGCAGAGACTGGTCTGCCGGTGGATGGGACCGTGAATTCTTCTCACTGGCAGATTCGTCACACGGATGCTGATCCGGCGGTGCGTGCGAAGGCTCTGGAGTCACTGACGACGGCCATTCGTGACACGCATGCAGTCGGCGGTCATTCCGTGCTGCTGGTGGTGGGGCATGGCAAGGACGGTTCCGAGGACGAGATCTGGAAGCGTTCGATTGAAAACATTGCTCTGGCCGTGCCGGTTGCAGCGCGTTACGGAATTCAGATTGTGATTGAGAATGTGTGGAATCATTTTCTGTACAATCACGAAGGCGATCATACTCAGACGGCCGAGAAGTACGTGCGTTATGTGGATGAGTTGAATTCGCCGTGGGTGGGGATGCAGTTTGATATTGGGAATCACTGGAAGTACGGCAGTATGGGTGACTGGATTCGCACTCTGGGTCGTCGCGTGATGAAGCTGGATATCAAGGGGTTTTCACGAAAAGACAGCAAGTTTACTCGCATTTCCGAAGGTGACATTGATTACGCAGATGTCCGGAAAGCGTTGCGGGAAATTCAATTTTATGGCTGGGTAGCGGCAGAGGTTGGCGGTGGCGATGCTGCTGAACTGAAACGCATATCCGGGGAACTGGATGTCGCCTTTGGACTCGTCTGAACCCGTTCAGGAAAGTGCTCCTGTTGCCGTCACAGGGGCATTACTGGAGCAGCTTGCGCAGCAGTATGGTCTGCAGGTGACGTCGCAGCAGGCCGTGATTCTGGCCGCGTATCTGCAGCGTCTGCAGTACTGGAACCAGCGTCTGAATCTGACTCGCCACGACCAGCCCGAGCTGTTCGTGACTCGTGATCTGCTGGACAGTCTGCGTCTTGTTGCGCATCTGCCGCAGGGTGCGAAAGTGCTGGATGTGGGATCGGGTGGTGGCGTTCCGGGATTGATTGTGGCGATCCTGCGTCCGGACCTGACCGTATCGGTATGTGATTCCGTGGGCAAGAAAGCTGCGGCTCTGCAGGATATTGTCAGCAGTCTGGGTCTGGCGGTGCAGGTGTATGGCAAGCGAGTTCAGGATGTGCTGCCGCAGCAGCGTATTCAGGTCGTGACGGCTCGCGCTGTCGGCGCTATCGACAAGCTGCTGCCGTGGTTTGATTCCTTATGGGCGCAGGGTGCCGAGGTCCTGTTGATCAAGGGGCCGCGCTGGCAGGATGAACTGGCAGAGGCTCAGCAGTCAGGTACGGCACGCGGTCGTCGTATTGAGCGGATTGCGTCGTGGCATACGGCTGGTCGTGACGGCGAAAGTGTGCTGTTGCGGATTCGTTAAGCCGTCCATTCAAGCCAGCGCTGGGCAGCTTTTTCAGCGGTCTGCTGCAGCCAGTCTGCGGCAGAATTTTCCGGCTGCAGCAGATTCAGGCGAGTGCCGTTCCAGCTGCACTGCAGCAGCGGCAGAGCAGGCAGCCACGTCTGCAGCTGGCGAGCGTTGCTGGAACGCGAAATGTCCGTGTCCGAAGGATCGGGTGGGGTGATGTCATTCAGGACAACGCCGACCACATCACAGCCCGATCGCTGCAGCAGTTCCACGGTCATGCGAGTGTGACTGATGACACCGAGACGATTACCGGCGACAACGACGACCGGGCAGGCCAGCCGCTGCAGCAGGTCGAAGACCGTGGAGTGTGCAGAGAGGGGGCAGTACAGGCCACCAGCACCTTCAATGACGACGAGGTCGCAGCGATTTCGCCACGCCAGCAGGCCGGTCGACAGCAGCTGATCATCGACTTCGCGTCCCTCGGCCCGAGCGGCTGCATCAGGAGCCAGAGGTGCCAGGAATCGCTGCGGGCAGATTTCTTCGATCCGGGCGGGCAGTGAGCAGGCTTGCTGCAGGCGTCGGAGATCGCTCCAGAATCCCGTTGCTGGATTCTGCGGTGTGCTGGTTGCGGGTGTGGCGAATTCGATCCCGCTGCAGACGGGTTTGTAAGCAGCGGCGTTGAGTCCGAGCAGTTGCAGCTGCTGCAGCAGCACGGCGGCGACGTGAGTTTTTCCGACGCCGGTATCAGTGCCAGTAATGAAGAGCATGAGCGGGAACTTCCGCACGTTTTGAAGAGGGTGTGTGACGTTCAGCGTTCGTATTTGGGAATATTGGGCTCAGGCACTTCAGCAACCAGTTTGCGGATGATGTCGTCTGTGTCCATACCTTCTGCCTGGGCCTGGAAATTCGTGGCGATGCGGTGTCTGAGCACTGGTATTGCGACACCGCGGACATCGGCCAGCGTGACACTGGGGCGGCCCGCCATGGCGGCCATGGCTTTGGCACCGGCAATGAGATACTGGCCGGCGCGAGGACCAGCGCCCCAGTCGACCAGTCGGCGGATGAATTCCGGAGTCGCCGGGTCTTTGGGGCGAGTCGCTCGGACGAGGCGTGCGACATAGCTGATGATCAGTGGGCTGGCAGCGATCTGTCCGATCTGTTTCTGCAGGTAGAGAATGGACTTGGCCGACAGGACTCGGCGGACTTCAGCACGTTCACCCGATGTGGTGGCTTCGAGGATTTTTTCTTCTTCCTCGAGAGTGGGGTAATCCACTTTGACGTTGAACATGAAGCGGTCGAGCTGTGCTTCGGGAAGCGGGTAGGTGCCTTCCTGTTCAATTGGATTCTGGGTGGCGATGACGAAGAACGGTTCCGGCAGGCGATAGGTGGTCTGGCCAACGGTCACTTCGCGTTCCTGCATGGCCTGCAGCAGTGCTGATTGTGTTTTGGGAGGTGTACGGTTGATTTCGTCTGCGAGCAGAATGTTGGTGAAGACGGGGCCTTCGACGAAACGGAATTCGCGACGCCCGGATTCACTCTCTTCCAGCACATTGGTGCCGGTGATGTCGGAGGGCATCAGGTCGGGAGTGAACTGGATGCGTCGGAACTGAACGTCCAGCAGTTTGGCGATGGTGCTGACGACCAGAGTTTTGGCCAGTCCCGGTACTCCGACCAGCAGGCAGTGTCCGCCGGTGAAGATGGCGGCCAGGATCTGATCGATGACAGCGTCCTGGCCGATGATGACTTTGTGCAGCTCTTCCACCATGACTTCGTGGTGGCGATGAAATTTTTCGAGGAAATCGTCGAAATCGCGTTTTTCTGCCACAGCAGGATTCCCATGGGGATCGGGGTGCGGAGCAGCCGGCAGGCCGGCGGATGCTTTACGGAGTGAGAATAGCAGAAAGTTGGCAGAAATTCCGCTGCTGGAGGCTGTGTTGCGGGTTTCCTGACTGAGAATTCCGGGGGTTTCAGCAGCAATTGATGGCGGTTTGTGTCGCCGGGGTTGCATCCGCTCAACCCTTGCTTACTCTGTGGCAGCCTGCGGCAGACTGTTGTGCCGCGGTGAACAGACGACAGATCTTGAAAGAACCAGGGAATGCAAGCTGACTTTGTGCTTCTGCCGGGGGACGGGATTGGTCCGGAAATTGTCGCTCAGGCGAAACGTGTCCTGACTGCCGTGGCTACGGCGTTTGGTCATGAGTTTCGGATGACCGAGCATCTGATGGGGGGCTGTGCGATTGACGCGTGCGGCAATCCGCTGCCGGATGAGACACTGCAGGCCTGTCGTCAATCGCAGGCTGTGCTGCTGGGCGCCGTGGGGGGGCCGAAGTGGGACGATCCTCGCGCTAAGACTCGCCCCGAGGTCGGTCTGTTGAAAATTCGCCGTGAACTGGGTCTGTTCGCGAACCTGCGTCCGACGAAGACGTGGGATGAGCTGCTGGATGCATCACCGCTGCGTCGTGAAATCGTGCAGGGGACCGATATTCTGTTTGTGCGCGAGTTGACGGGGGGGATTTATTTCGGCGAATCCGGTCGTCGACCGCATGCCAGCGGCGAGGAAGCGTGGAATGTGATGACCTATTCCACAGGGGAAATCGAGCGTGTGGTGCGCCTGGCGGCTCATGCAGCTCGAGGACGTCGCGGTCGGCTGACAATGGTGGACAAGGCCAATGTGCTGGAGGCATCGCGACTGTGGCGTCAGGTGTCAGAAGCGGTCGTGCGAACAGAGTTTCCGGATCTGCAGTACAATGTGGTGCTGGTGGATGCCATGGCCATGCATCTGATTTCGAAGCCTCGGGATTTCGACGTGGTGGTGACAGAGAATTTGTTCGGGGATATTCTCACGGATGAAGCGTCGATGCTGCCGGGTTCTCTGGGACTTGCGCCTTCGGCGTCGATTGGATCCGGAGGTCCCGGTCTGTTTGAGCCGATTCACGGGTCGGCTCCGGATATCGCCGGTCAAAATGTGGCGAATCCGCTGGCTACGATTCTGGCTGCGGCGATGATGCTGCGTTATTCCCTGCAGCTGGAGCAGGAAGCGCAGGCGATTGAAGCGGCTGTGAATCGAGTACTGGCAGCCGGTTGTCGGACTCGCGATATCGCTGGTGGTGGTGCGTATTTAAGTACGACGGAGATGGGTGATCGGGTGGTAGCGGCACTGGCCTGAGACTTCCTGCTGCGAATCTGTAACAGACATTGAACCCTCGCACTGGCCCCTTAGCTGTGGTCTGGTGCGGGGGTTTTGCGGTTCTACGGTCAGTGGTCAGTGGTCAGTGGTCAGTGAAGTTCCCCTCGGGAGGGCGAGGCTCCTGCCGAGCCGAA
>CAXBSH010000282.1:0-7536 GCA_963977705.1 uncultured Planctomycetaceae bacterium | reverse complement strand
CGATAAAGACGACACGGGCTGAAGCCCATGCTGCGACATCCGAGCACCGGTTCGCGGACGATGCCGCGTTGTGGCTACGTGTGGGCACTAGGTGGCCGGGCAGGAATGCCCGGTCTACATTTTGACTGACCACTGACTACTGAGAACTGAACGCTTCTTTTGGCTCGGCAGGAGCCTCGCCCTGCCGAGGGGGCACTTCGGCTCAAACTCGAAAAATCTCGCACAGCCACAGCAGCCAATCCTTACTGTCGCTGCAAACCCGCGGGCAATTCCTGCAGCCGCTGCAGCTCTGTCACTTCGTGATGAAACCACGGCTGAGCAGCCTGCTTTTTCCAGATCGCCGTCTTCGCGAAATATCCCGCACCATCGTGCTCACGCCACTCACTGAAACGATAAATGTCGTCGCGCCAGTCGACTCGCACCAGACGCATACTGGTGGCATCAAAATATAAATCCAGCGCTGGCTCGACAGTCTTTCCTGCACGCAGACCCACCAGCATCTGCTGGCCGTCCGTCACTGCCGGCAGAGTCTGCAGCGTTGTGCTGCTGTCAGTCAGGATTCCCAGAGTCCATGCCCAGACGACGAATTTCGCCGGTTCCCCGGCACGATCCTTGCCACCCACCCACCAGTACTTTGGGGCTTCCAGAACGGATTCCCGGCCTGCCCATTTTTCAACCGGTGGAGGCACGGCACCGGAACTGTAACGCTCCTTCATCCGAAACAGGACCAGCAGCTTGTCACGGCCACCGCCCGCCTGCACCGCCTTTTCCACGATCGCCTGCACCTGCGGATCGTCACCCCACACGACTCCCTGATGCGGCAGCAGCGGCAGCAGCAAAGTTACCAGACATCCAACCACGCGAGCCAGCCTGATCATCGTATCGCTTCCCTCTCATACAGTTCAGTCGTCGATCCTGGGACCGTACACCCTACGCCGAAGTACCATTGGATGTCAACAATCGACGCGTCTGCTAAACTTCTGGGCTGATGACTCTGTGCTCAGGAACACACGTCGGTGGTTTTGGCCACGATTCTCAACGCTGGACAATCAGCTATGCCGCAGCATCCCATCAGAATTGTGCCTTCCACTGATCTCCAGCCGGCTCATCAGCCGCGGATGACTCCGCTGATACCCGCCGGCGTTGTTCTGCTGCTGATCCTGTTGGGCCTGTCAAGCTGCAATGCCGCTCAGCCATCGCAGTTGCAGGTGGTTGCCCCGCAGCCGTGGCAGGTCCTGCAGCGAGAAATGCTGCCGCAATCACCGGGTGCTGAAAAAGAGCAGCAGCAGGCTCAAAGCGGTACTGCGGTTCGACTGCAACTGACCGGACAGCAACTCAGTGCGCCCATCGAAGCGGCGTACTGGCGTTTGCTGCCCTGCAATCCGGCCACTGAACCAACCGTCACGCAGGTTGCAACGACAGAAACGATGTGGCAGCCTCTGCAACTGATGGTCACAGAGCATGGCGAACAGCCAGACAACGCGGCGGGCACCAGGGCCACAGCACAGGCTGAAATCCGAATGCCTGCCGGAGGCTGGTACCGGCTGGAAGTTCGCCTGCAGTCGGTTGGCGGCCATTTCACCGATGCAGCCGTTGAACCAGTGGGCGTCGGTGAAGTGTTTCTGATTGCCGGACAGTCCTATGCAACCAATACCAACGACCAGCGTCTGCAGGTCCGGGATCCACAGCGTCGCGTCGCCGCGCTGAATACTGAGACCGGAGTGTGGCAGTTGGCTGATGATCCGCAACCGGCTCCTGATCACAGCGATGGAGGTTCCATCTGGCCGGCTGTCGGCGATCGTCTGACATCCGCTCTGAATGTCCCGGTTGGTTTTATCAATGTGGCAGTCGGTGGGACGGCCGTTCGCCAGTGGCTTCCCACCGAGCCGTTATCGCAGCGTCTGCATGCCGCCGGCAGATCGACAGGTCGTTTCCGCGCAGTGCTGTGGCAGCAGGGGGAATCTGATGTGATCGAAAACACCAGCATTGCCGACTACGTCAGTCGCCTGCAGTCGATTCGATCGGCAGCCGTCGCAGCATGGCAGTTTTCACCCGCGTGGTACTGCGCTCTCTCCACGCACCACCCCACAGTCTACAACAATCCGGACGGTGAAAATCGGATCCGAGACGCCATCAGACAGGTCAGCCAATTACCGGGGTTTGCACTCGGGCCAGACACCGATCAGCTGCGTGGGCCCAATCGGGGCGGGCCAAAGTCGCGTCGCCACTTCAGTGCGATCGGACAGCAAAATGCCGCTGAGCTGTGGGCCAGCCTGCTGCTGAGGCGGGAGTTCAACAGACCCTGACATAATCACTGACATAATCCGCCAGCTTCATGCTTCGGTCACGGCAACGTCACAGTTGTCCCCGCGCCAAAGTCAGGTTTGCATAGGCCCAGTCTCGACGTCGTTGCTTCACCGGCTGATCCGTGCCACTTTCGTAAAAACACAGCACCGTACCATCCGGCAGGACGGCGAGATCACTGTAAGCACTGGGCCCGCGCTGCACCAGTTTTGCAGACGGCCATGTCCGACCACCATCCAGACTGATGTGCAGCGTCAGGTCACGGCGGGCAGAATGACGCCGATCCGTTGTGTAAACTCCTGAAAACAACAGCCGCGCAGGACTATCCGCAGTGCGGCCCGGAGCCAGTACCAGCCCCGCCATGCAGCCCGGTTCCGGAAGTTCATCTGCAAACACCGGCTCACTCCAGCCCACCGCACCATCCGCACTGCGACTTACCAGTCGTCGGGATTCTGGGCGGGAATTTCGAGCCGTCAGCAGGAAACCACCGCCGGACCCGTCCGGATCAGGCGGCAGCGCGGCAATGTTCGGTTCCACAGCATTCCGAATCGCGACATCACCTCGGTGCCACGTCGCTCCGCCATCATCGCTGTAGATCGTGCCCACCGCATTGGAAATCGCAGCACCAGCCGCATAAGTTGCCATCCAGAACGCCACACACAGCCGCCCATTCGCTGACTGCACTGCATGCCCCGGACCAGTTGCCACCACCTGCCAGTCAAGCACATCCCGAAATGCCGCAAACACCGGAGTAATCTCGCGTGGACTGCTCCACGTCACACCATCGTCACGACTTTCAATCTGAAACACCCGCTGGTATTCCACACAATACAACAGCTGAATAGGACCTTCTGCAGTGGCAATCGCCAGCGGATTATTCACTGTTTGTTCATCAGGTCCCCCCAGATCACGCTCCGCCTTTCCCGGTGGCACATGCGGGTTGCGAGCCAATCGAACACCACGATGAGCCACCTGTCGAGCTGCATCGAAAGTCACGCCGCCATCCACACTGCGCCGCAGATGAATTTCAATCTCACCCCGATCCGCCGTGGAATACTTACGCGCTTCGCAGTAAGCCAGTACTGAACCCCTTGCCGTCACAACCAATCCCGGAATCCGGTACACCGTGAAACCATCCGTCAATTCCGAAAACAGCACGGTTTTCTGAGCATCCCACTCAACAGCAGGGGCCGCAATCGCACGTTGCACTGGCTCGTCCGCCAGCAGCGCAATGTCGCATACCGGTTGGACCACCGTACAGACCGCAAGAACACAAAATGCACGAAAGTCAATCAAAATTCACACCGATTCGCTGGACAGGTTCCGAGGATTTCAGCACGTCCGATTGCACCTGAGACAGATCATACACGGCCACAATCTGATTTCGCGAAATAATTTTTGGCTGATCCAGCGACTGCAGCTCTTCCGCAATGGAAGTGTTGCGGAACATGCGGCTGACATACGGAACCCTGCCCAGCACAGGAACGGCAGAGACAGACGCCATTCTTACCAGCATTGCAGCCGGTTGCAGTTCAACTTCTCCGGCCTCCGCTCGAGCCACTGTGCCTGTGTAACGCCGCACGGGACCTGGCGTCACCGTCGCGCGAATGTCGCCTTTGTCACCAACTCGCACCTCATCCGCCGCTGAGGCTTCCCAGATCTCAACGACCTGTCCCACACGTAACTCTTCAGCCCTGATCAATACGGCTGCTGCATCCAGCGGCTGTTCCGGCTGCAGACTCGTTTTGCCCGCCAGGCTGCTGTCGGCTCCGGAACTAAGACAACCCGCTCCACTCAACACCAACATCCCCAGCATCAGCAATTCACAGCACCGCATGTCTCAACACCCTCTTGAAGTCAGCTGCCTGGTGCAATCCCGCAGGATCAGGTTCTAACGATTGACCCCCGGTTGGCTCCAGACCACCCCTGCCACTCGACTGTCGCTGCCGCAAATCTTCCGCTCGCACGACCAGTCTTCTGCGGATTCTGCCGTTGCGTCATCGAAAAACAGGTGATCGCCCGATACGCTGCATCATTGTTTCAAGCA
The DNA here is from genome assembly GCA_963977705.1 of uncultured Planctomycetaceae bacterium. Taxonomy (GTDB): domain Bacteria; phylum Planctomycetota; class Planctomycetia; order Planctomycetales; family Planctomycetaceae; genus SXXK01. Next base: position 3,185 of record CAXBSH010000282.1, on the reverse strand, counting down.
ATCTGCCCCCTCCTGCCCCCTGCTTTCCAGCCACTGCCCCTGCAGCAGTCGCAGAGAAACGACTTATGATTCGCTGGATCAGTACTTTCGCTCTGCTGCTCTGCATGCACCAGTCCGCTTCAGCACAGACACAGCTGTCCCCTGATATTGTCGTGATCCTGGCAGACGATTTCAGTGTTCGCGATGGATCCCCGTGGGGAGCGTCCGGGATCCCTGTGCCCAATCTGCAGATGCTGGCAGACAAAGGCCTCGTCTTTGATCAGGCGTTTGTCACGTCACCCAGTTGTGCACCCAGTCGAGCGTCGCTGCTGACAGGCCTCTGGCCGGCTCGCAACGGAGCAGAGTCCAATCACCGCAAACCGCGCCCCGAAATTCGCAAGTGGCCCGCTTACTTTCAGGACCTTGGCTACGAAACCGCCGCCTTCGGAAAAGTTTCGCACTATGGCCACACCGCCGAGTATGGCTTTGACACATTCGCCCATGACACATTCCATGATCATGCCGGAATTCAGGCCGCCATTGATTTCCTCGCAGCACGCCCAACCGGATCTCGCCGACCGCTCTGCCTGATGATCGGCAGTAACTGGCCGCATGTGCCCTGGCCCGAACCTGATCAACCCATCACACCGGAAACAGGCCCTCTGACCATCGCCGAAAGTCCCGATCTGCCACTACCCGCCGGCAGTATTGATACGCCACAGACACGTCTGTGGAGAAAACGCTACGCCGCCGCTGTGGCACGTCTGGATCTTGATCTTGGCAGGATCCTGCAAGCCGTGCAGCAGCATATGCCCAATGCTCTGATCGTTTTCTCGGCAGATCACGGGGCTCAATGGCCACTGGCCAAATGGAACCTGTACGATGCCGGCCTGCAGACTCCACTGATCGTCGCATGGCCCGGCAAAGTGCAGCAGGGACGCACGAACGCCCTCGTTTCATGGATCGACCTGCTGCCAACATTGCTTGATGCCGCATCCGCTGCACCACAACCTCAACTGGACGGTCGCTCGTTTCTGCCTGTACTGCAAGGCACTGCGACCACACACCGTGATGCCATCTTCGGCAGTCATCTGAATGATAATCGCATCAATGTCTACCCGATGCGCTGCATCAGAACCGCACGCTGGAAATATATCCGAAACCTGCGACCGGATGCAGCCTTTACAACTCATATCGATCTGATGGCTGGCAGGCTGGGACAACGCGCGTTTTTTGCTGAGTGGGAAGTTGCTGCAAAAACTGATCCGGCCGCCGCAGCACTGCTGCAGCGTTATCACCAGCGACCGGCCGAAGAACTCTATGACATCACCACTGACCCGCAGGAACAGCACAACCTGATCGCTGCAACAGGAACTGACAATGCGGCAGCAGTTGCGGCACTGCCTGAACTGCGGCGGCAACTGGATGCATGGTTATCTGCCACTGGCGATCAGCTGAAACTGCCCGTGAAACCCCGACTTCTGGCTGACCCGGACGCGTGGGGCCCCGCCGCTGCCATCAGCCAGTAATCCCCGTGTTCCCCCCTCTGTCTCTTGCCTCCAGTCCTCAGTCGTCGGTAATATCACGCGAAATCCCCGGACGCCGAACCCTGCAGCAGGCCAGTTCCTGAAACTTCTCATCCGCATTTCTGCAGTGCATTCTCGTTGGCTGCGTCCGTTTCCCGGCCTGCACCAGCCCGCACATCGAAAGACATCTCATGCAAGCTCTGAATCGTCGTCGCTTTCTGGCTGCTGCCAGTGCTGCCGTGGCTGCCACAACCACCAATAGTGGGCTGATTCTGCCAGCATCCGTTACCCATGCTGCGGTGAAACCGGCTACTGCCGATTCGCTGCCCATGCAGCTCTATAAAAGTCTGACTGATGAACAGCGAGCCAAAGTCTGTTTGCCGGCCGATCATCCCCGACGGCAGTATGTCAGTAACTGGTGGTACATCCATCCAGACTATCGAATTCCAGCCACCTTCAACGCCGACCAGCAGGAACTGATTCAGCAGATCTTTGACTCGCTGCACAATGAACAGTACATCGCCGACGTCAAAAAACAGGTCCGCCTTGACCAGTACGGACAGGCCAAAAATGCCCCCGCAGCAGGCTTCTTTGGCACTCCGGATTCCCCTGATTTCGAATTCATCTACACCGGCCATCACGTGACACGCCGCTGCAACGCACATTCAGACAAAGGTTCAGGATTCGGCGGTGCTCCCATCTTCTACGGACATTATCCGCATTCCGAAGAAAACATGCGGGACAATTTCAACGAAGCCAGCGATCACCCCGGCAACATGTACTGGTATCAGGGCCGAATCTTCAACCAGTTTGTGCAGGGGCTGACTGCCGAACAGCAGGCCACCGGACTGGTCAGTGGCGATCCACGAAGTGAAGACCCCGAACAGGTGATCCTCAAAACCGACAAGCTCGCAGGACTGGCCTGTTCCACGCTGACCAAAGATCAGCAACAACTGTTTCTTGACACCATGAAACGGATGTTGGCGATGTTCCGAGCAGACGATGTGACAGCCACCATGCAGATCATCGAGGAACGCCGGCTGATCGAACAGCTGCACGTCTCGTGGTTTGCCGGACGATACGACATTGGCAACGACCAGGTCTGGGACACATGGCAGATTGAAAGCCCCGAAATGGTCTGGTACTTCCGCGGCCAACCCCACATTCACGCCTACTTCCACCTCAAAAAATAATCCCCGTCGGCCGCCACAGAAACCGTAGACCGGGCATTCCTGCCCGGCCCCCGTTGCCTCCCCACCATCAAAACCACTTCGTGGCTCGCAGCTGTCCTCACTCGTGCCACCGTGGCCCGGGCTTCACCCCAATTCGTCTTCAGTTTTCCAGACACGTAAAGCTCCCTTGGGAGGGCGAGGCCCCTTGGGAGGGCGAGGCTCTCGCCGAGCCGAAGAACTCTGTTGTCATACACGCGAGCCGTCGGTGGAAACCGACGGGTGTCGTCCTCGTGTTTCACTGAGCATAGTTGACGTGAGGGACAAAAGTCGTAGTCTGGGCTTTAGCCCGGGCACGAACTTCTCGTTACCCCTAAAACCCCAATGCTTGTTAAAGGATGGGGCCGAGCAGGAATGACGCGAGGGACAAAAGTTGGCTGAAGCCGTCAAACTGACTCCAGCTCATTGAAAAACATCGTGTTTTGCGGTACGGGGCCGAGCAGGAATGCTC
>CAXBSH010000281.1:0-7550 GCA_963977705.1 uncultured Planctomycetaceae bacterium | reverse complement strand
GCGAGGGACAAAAGTCGTAGTCTGGGCTTTAGCCCGGGCACGAACTTCTCGGCACCCGTGAAATCCCCAGTGTTTTTAATGAACGGGGCCGAGCAGGAATGCTCGGGCTACATTTTGTCCTCGGCGTCAGGAATGCCCGGGCTACGTTTGTCGGCGAACAACGACAAGTGAGTACTGATACATAGACTTCGGCTTGGTGGGAGCCACGCCCTCCCAAGTGGCTCGCCTTCCCGAGTGGGGACGCGGGCGGAAGTGGGGGGGGCTTTATGATTTGTTTTCGGCAGCAGTGATGAAGCGACACAGGATCTCGGTGGCCTTGTGCAGCTGGGCCGTTTCGATCCATTCGTCTTTTGTGTGTGCCTGAGCGATATCGCCGGGTCCGAAGACTACCGCGGGGACACCGGCTGCTGCGACTCGCGATGCGTGCGTCCCGAAGGGGACTCCGATGCAGCGATGGGGACCTGTGAGGGTCTGAACGTGGTGCAGCAGTTCAGAGGCCAGCGCTGAGTTGTTGTTGTCATTCAGGCCTGGGCTGTTGCACCACGGTTCATCATGGAACAGTTCGAAGTCGAAGCGTGGGGCGAGCCAATCGATGATTTCCTGTCGTGCGTTCAGCGGGTCTTCTCCAGGCAGTAGTCGGCGATCGATATCGATGCCGCAGCTGTCAGGGACAACATTCACACTGCTGCCTCCGGAGATCAGTCCAACGCTCAGTGTGGCAGGTCCGCACAGTGGATGTGCAGGCCGCGACTGAGGCAGCCATGCGGCAAATTTTTCCATTGCCAGCAGGACTCGTGCCATCCGGTAGATGGCATTGATGCCATCGGACGGTCGTGAGCTGTGGCAGGCGCGTCCGGCTGTGCGAATTCGCCAGCGGACTGCACCGCGGTGGGCAACCACGATGTCCAGCAGCGTTGGTTCAGCGATGATGGCGACGTCCGGAGCGGTGGGCAGCAGGCGATATGGGGCCGAGGTATTGTGCCATGCTGCAGTCAGGTGATTGATACCAAGGCTGGTGGATTCTTCATCGCAGGTCAGCGACAGAACCAGATTCGGTCGACCAACGGTCTGATCGTGCTGCAGTCTGAGCAGAGCGGCCAGCATAGAGGCCATTCCGCCCTTCACATCGCAGGCTCCGCGGCCACTGATTCGTCCATTGGCTTCTGTGGGAGTGAACGGCGGGATGGTCATGCCATCGACCGGTACGGTGTCCTGGTGCACATCGAACAGGACTGTTCTTGTGGCGGAAGGGCTGTCCAGTCGCGTGAGTACGTTGCATCGTCCCGGGACAACCTGCTGCACTTCGACGGGCAGTTGGTGTGCCTGCAGAAAGCTGCAGAGCCACTGTGTCAGGCGACCTTCGTAGTATTCCTCGCCGATCAGGTCGCGCCCCATGGGGTTGACACTGGGGATCGCGATCAGTTGTTTGAGGATTTCAGCCGGGTCGCTTAATTGTGCGAGCTGGATGGTCATGGCGGGTTCCTGAACACGAAGAGGGACGAGCCCGCCTGGGCCGTCCCTCGGATCAAGGCTGAAGATCCGTCAATCAGCGGGCCGGTGCGACTGGAGGAACCGTAGTTGGCTTGATCGGAGCCAGTGCTGGGAGCAGGGCACGATCAAGTGACTGTTTGTAGGTATCCAGTCGGTGGGCCAGATTAGTCAGCAGGGGGGCTGAGTAAGGAGCTTCAGGGTTTCCGCTGGCTGTGGCTGCATAGATCTGGTCAAACGGAACCTGGCGATAGTTGTAAGGTCGGAAGTAGTAGTTGCCCTTGGCGACCGGTGCGATGGGGGTCATGGGGAACATGTTGCCGGGGCTGACATGCAGCAGGGCGTCCTTGCGCACAGGATGGACTTGAAATCTTGTGGCGGGGCTGTTGGTGTAGAGTGGAGCTTTGTAGAAGGGGTAACCGACGACTCCTGAGACATAAGCAATATCGGCTGGAACATACCCGTGTCCGGGCGGGCACCACGGCTGGGCGGGAGCCACGGGAGTGGGACAAAACGGGGCGCTGGGGGCAATCGGGGTCATGCAGCACATAGGAGCGGACGGGGACAGCGGGACCATACCGTGGCAGAGTGGCTGTTGTGGAGCGTACTGAGACAGGTACATTGGCACCGGCTGGAACGGCAGGGGGGCTGGCATGGCTGGCGGGCATGCTGGTCCGGCCATTGAGGGCACAGCCATGGTCGGCTCTGTTGGCATATAGATCGGTTCACCGATCGGGGCTTCACCGGGGACGTTTGGTACTGGCGGTGGGAAGTCCGTGCTGGCTTCAGCAGCCGGGACGGGGATCTGATCCTGTGCGACCAGTGTCGCTGGAACGGTCAGTGATGCAGCGACAGCCAACAGGCTGTAGAGATGCCGTTTCATGGGAAGTCCATTTCTGCAGAGAAACGAGTGCGTAAGCCGGTGCTGAGGCGCTTCGGCTCCTGAAGTTGCCAGTCAGCTCTGGAAGCATCGTCAGGTTGTTCTGAGGCGGGGCAGTGTCGGGCTGGGCTGGCGTAGGAAAAACGAGAACTTCCGAGGCTGACTCAGTGCAATCGCTGCAGGTGGAACAACACGCGGGATAGTTCAAAACCGTGGAATCAGAACGTGCGTGGTCGTTTTTCGGGCACTACAAACGGCAGAATCGCCACCCACAAAAAACTACCGCGCAGGCTGCCTAAACCATGCGGATTATTGTTGCTTTTTGTTTTCTCTGTGTTCCCTGTTTTGTGACATAGTCGTAGCGGTTCTTCCTATTAAGGCAGGCGTCTGCCGAAAATTACCCGCCATAGGGGGAAATTCCCGCAATGATGTTGAAGTCAGGTAAGTTGGCGTTCAGTAGGGGTGGGGAAATGCCGATGGTGAACACGGAGGATCGCAGGCTGCTGCATTGCGGGCGTCTGATGTGGGCGTGATTCACACGGATGCGGTTGGGTGTGGTGAGTTTTGTCAAGGATGGCACGACCATGGGGCGGCTTTTCAGTGCAATGTTGGCCTTACTGCCGGTCACATTCGGTGTGGCGGTGATGGCGCAGGAGTCGGCGGTCGATCCGGGGGCTGTTGAGGGCATAAACCGGGCAATTTCTCATATCAGCGAGCCCACGGCCGAGTTACGGCTGGAGCAGGGGCACTCGAAAGTTGTGCTGTTCAAGCAGAACGTTTCTCGAGCGTCCATAGCGGATCCAGCGGTGGTGGAAACGACCCCATTCACAACTCGCGAGCTGGAGTTGATTGGGAAGACGCCGGGGCGGACGACGATTTCCGTCTGGCTGGGTGATGAGTCTGCCGAGGAGCTGTTCAGCTTCGTGGTGCATGTAACCCCGCAGGCTCGCGATCTTTCGGTGCGAGATACGGAGATCAAAAAGCTTGAGCAGCAGGTATCGCGGCTGTTCCCGAACAGTTTTATTCGGCTGATTCCTGTGGCGGACAAGATCATCGTCAAGGGGCAGGCGAAGGACGCTGAGGAAGCCTCTCAGATCATGTCATTTCTGCGTCGAGGCGGTCAGGGTGCCAATGGTGTGAACAACGGCGTGACCGGGACGGGGACCTCCGATGGTGCTCTGGCGAACATGGAAGAGATCAATCTGGATTCCGTTGCGAATTCGATGACGATTATCAACCTGATCCGGGTGCCGGGCGAACATCAGGTGATGCTGAAGGTGCGGATTGCGGAATTAAAGCGATCTGCGGTGCGACGCTTCGGTGCCAGTATTGATGCTGAAGTTGGTGACTTCATCTTCGGTGCCGGTGGTGCTGCTGGTAATGCCATGATCAGCGGAACGTTTTCAGAGAACAGTTTCAAGCTGTCGCTGGAGGCTCTGGAGCAGCACAAGGTGGCGAAGGTTCTGGCAGAGCCGAATCTTGTCACAATCAGTGGTCGGGCAGCCACGTTTATCTCGGGTGGTGAATTTGCCGTGCCGACGGTGGTAGGTGTGGACGGTGTGCGGGCTGCTTCTACCTCGTTCAAAGGCTACGGCACGCTGCTGACATTTACTCCAACCGTCCTGGACAAGGACCGTATTCGGCTGCAGGTCAATCCACAGTTCAGCACTCTGAATTCGGCTACCAGCGTGAATGGGATTTTCGGGATGGATACACGGTCGGCCAGTACGACAGTGGAGCTTCGCGAGGGTCAGGTACTGGCAATCGCGGGTCTGACTCAGTCCCAGCAGAATGGTGGCACCAGTCGGTTGCCGGGAATTGGTAACATTCCGATTCTTGGAGCACTGGGTGCTTCGAATTCTGCTTCAACGGACGAGGTAGAGTTGCTGGTGATTGTGAGTCCGGAGATTGTGCATGGTGTCGATCCCTCGGAAGTGCCGCAGCTGCTGCCGGGGCTGAATGTGACTGAGCCGACGGAGGTGGATTTCTACCTGCGAAATCGGATTGAAGGTCGACCGGGACACCATCATCGGGCAACCGTCTGGCCGAACTATCGCGACCAGCTGTTGCATCCGAATCTGTATTTCAACAGCTACGAGAACAGTGCTCGCTACTTTTCCACCGGCAAGGTCGGTTTTTCACAGTGATGCAGCAGTTCCGACTCTGAAGGGGCAGGATTGTGAAGACATACAGTTTTCTGCGGGTGATTATGCTGGGCAGCCTTGTTTCGACACCGGGCTGCATTCGGGACAAGATTACGGTACCGGCACCATTGCCGGAGCCACCGGCTGCTCTTGGGACAAGTGTGCGTCCGATGCTGGACGTTCAGGAAGCTCAGGGCGAAGCCAGTGACTTTGTGATTTACGAGCACGAGTTTGTGGCTGGTAGTGCTCGTTTGAATCCCGCGGGTGAAGCTCATCTGCGGCAGATCGGTGCTCGGGCGGCCCTCGTTCCGTTCCCGGTCCTTGTGGAAAACTCGTCCGAAGAAATTGCGGCCATGGTGGAGAACTGTCCGCCTTGTGCTGAGTTGGATACTCAGCGACGCAATGTAGTGGTGGCGGCACTGACCATGATGGGCGTGCCGGCTGCATCACAGCGAGTGCTGACGGCCCCGGCGTTGTCGGCCGGTTTGACGTCCGTGGAAGCCGAGCGAGCCTTCAGTGGCACGGTGCAGGGAACGGGCGGAGGTGGTTGGGGCGGTGGCGGTAACGCTGGCAATACGGGTGGTGGTGGCGGTGGATTCGGTGGACGCTGAGACAAGGTCTGGCTGTCGGCGCTGCTGCAGCTGCAACGCCGCAATCACTCTGAGATCGGAACGATGTTATGCAGAGCAGAATTCGTCGTAAGCTTTTGAAGGCACTTTTTCCGGTCTTTCTGTCCGGTTGTGCTGCTGCGCCCGATCTGGTCGACCGCCTGCCGTCGTTTGGTCGTGACCGGTACCGTGAACAGGTGCTGGCAGCCCGGATGGCTGAGCAGAGTGGTGAGCTGCTGCGAGCGCGGAAGAGTTATGAGGAGCTGCTGCAGAAGAACCCGGATAAGGTTGATCTACACCATCGTCTGGGCGTTCTCTGCCAGAAATCGGGTGATGAAGCTGCAGCGATCAATTACCTGAAAAAGGCGCATGAGTTGTCTCCAACAAATGTGGAGGTGCTCTGCGATCTGGGGTATTCGCATTATCTGCAGGGGCGTGCGGATGAGGCCGTGGCTGTTTATCGCCAGGCTCAGCAGATCAATCCTTCACATGCACGGACCCAGTCGAACCTCGGCATCGCGCTGATCGACGTGGGCGAAGTCTCTGCAGCAATGACGACGCTGCGGCAGTCGATGAGTGAGTCTGACGCGGCCTCGACCGTGGGGTTTGCATTGGCTCAGAAGGGCGACCTGTTACAGGCTCGCGACTACTTCACACGAGCTTTGGATGCTGATCCAAACAGTCAGAAGGCGGCTGAAGCCCTTGTACAACTGGGCGAACTGATGAATGCCGGACCGGGTGCAGTGGCAATGCAGGGTGGCGGTAACGTTAAGCCCGCGACTCCTGGTGGAACTGCTGCCCCGGCAGAAGGCAATGTACCGCGTGCAACGCCTGAGACTGTGGATTTTGAGTCTTTGTATTCCCAGAAACTAGATCCTGTGACTGGGGCGGATTTGCCCGCAGTAAGTGAGGTACCCGCGGCAAATGCCGCAGTGCAATCCGTCGCTGCAGAGAGTGGGAAGTCCGGTAGGGTGGAACGGGCAACGCTGGGCAGCCAGTGGGTTGCCGATTCCCGTCCGGATGTGCAGACTGTTGAGCGCGTGTTGCCTCCGATTGAAGGTCCGCTGGCATCAGAAGGAAAATCGGTTACTCGTGCCCCCCAGTCGACAAATGTTGTCCTCAGTCATACATCGCTGAGAATGACCGAGACGGCTCAGTTGCCGCAGTTGTCGGAACGTGACGAGGAGTCGGCGGACGACCTCGCCGCATTTGTGGATTCCGGCCCGATTGAAGCTGTGCATGGTCTGGAAAGTCGTCGCCGCAGTGGTGGCGTGATTGAGCCAATGCGGAAAACAGCTCTGCGGGCAGCAGAGCCGGTGGCAGAGACAGAAATTGGGCTGCCGCCGGTGACGGATAAAGTGCCACATGGGCCGCATCGAACCGAGCAGGTCACTAACGAGCGAGTGATTGCCAAGACGCCGGTGGCGGTTGACAAACCCGCGGAGTCGCCGGTTACAGAGGCTTCTCCCAGTGCAGCACTCAAGGTGATTTCAAGTCTGCCAACGATGGTGCCGCAGGCGGTACCAAATATGGCTGGGGCGATGGGAACGGTCGGTGCCAATAGTCCGCTGGCAAACGGCCAGATGGTTTTGATTCAGGGACCTAACGGGCAGATTTACTGCGTGCCTCTGATGACACAGCAGGCAGCGGGACCATGGGCCCAGCCAATGCCCCAAAGTGTTCAGCAGCCACAGCTGAATACGGCTGTGCCGCAGGCAGTGCAGCAGGCTGCGTGGTTCCCGACGACAGATCCTCACTCGAATATGTCTCGTCCGGTGGGGCCAGAGTCATTGCCCCAGATCTTTGCAAGTGGTCAGCCAGTGAGCGGGGCCGATGCCGGACAGGCGTCGGGGCTGCAGCCGACGGCACCGACGCCCGGCTATCCCTACCCGGCACCGTATGCTCCGGCTCCCGCACAGTTACCGGCGCCAGCGCCGGTGATGCCCGGAATGCCGGGACCTCAGGGCTGGCAGCAGCCAGCCGCGTGGCCCCAGGCTGGTGGCTGGGCCAACCCGATGGCCGCACCGCAATATATGCCTGGCATGCCGCAGACACTGCGACAACCGGCGGCACCAGCCGCGCAGCATTCACAATATCCTCCGTACCAGCAGGTTCCAGCCGCACCGCCAGTTCCGGCGGCTACGCCAACTGCATTGGCTCCCGTCAATCCGGCAATGCAGGTCCCACAGGGCCTTACTCCTCGTGATATGACATCTGCCGAAGTGCCTGCGGAACAGAGTGGCAGTGCACTTCCGACGATGACTGCGGCGTCTGCGCAGCCCGAGGCTACATTGCCGGTGCAGCCGGTACCGGTGGTTCAGCCGGTCGCTGCTGTGCGACCGGCTGGGGGTGTGCGAACAGCTTCCAGCGTGCGAACCGCTGCAGGCAATTCACTGCCAACGGCCGCAGCAGCACCAGTAGTGCCAGCAC
>CAXBSH010000280.1:0-7601 GCA_963977705.1 uncultured Planctomycetaceae bacterium | reverse complement strand
ACATTTGGTTATCGCTGGGATCAGCAGGTCACGACACGTGCGGGCTGGGGGGCAAATCCGCTGATTCAGTTGCCCGAATATTTCCGCATGGGTCAGGCGAAGAACGGTCGTCCTCAGTGGCAGGCCGTAGCAGCGGCTGAGGTGCCGGCAGAGACGGGGTTGGCGGGAGTTCGATTTGAGCGTGCCAAACGTCCGGCGACAGAACCGTATGTGACGCCGGAGGAACCGGACAGCTGCTGGAAGGTACCGGGTCCGAAGGCCGGGCCGTTTCAGGCCTTTCCGGGTGATGGGAGTGTGGTGACGTATTACTGGTATCGATTTGCGGACCAGCCGGCGTTGTTGAATGCGGACTTGAGTGATGTGGAGCGTGATGAGATTCAGCGGCGAGCAGAGCTGCTGCACCGGGAGTGGACACGGGAGCGGGAATATCTTCCGGCACCGGCGCGGGGCCAACTGGCGGACATTGACCCGGCATTGATTGTGACACCACCGTCCGGGCTGGAGATTGGTTATGTGCCAATTGTGACGCGGCAGGGACTGGCGGAGTAACAGCCGCTGGCTGCATGCGGATACGGTGGTTCGCGGTATGGGCTTTGTTGCTGCTGGTTGCTTTGTTCTGATGAGCAGAATTCGCCGTGCAGCAACAAGCCCACCGGGACTCGGACGCCAGAGATCTCAGGCGTTCAGTTGGTGTCTTTCTTTTCGTCCGACGGGACGTCAGCTGTTGTGAATACCAGCATATAATTTTCCTTCAGCAGACCCTGCACCTCCTGAACACGGCGGAAGCCGGCCTTTGCGATTTCTGCTTCGAAGACTTCCTGACCTGCTCGGACATGGTTCATCGTCCACTCCGTGCTTTCACCTTCAACACGGCGAAAATCGATCACGATCACTCGCCCACCAGGCTTCATAGCTTTCCGCAGCGAGGTCATGGTTTTCTGCGGGAATTCAAAGTGGTGGTAGGTGTCGCAGATGAAGGCGACATCCACCGAATTGGCGGGCAGCTGAGTGGAGTCATCCGTGCACAGCAGTGTGTCGACGTTTCTCAGATTCCGTTCACGACAGGTGACCTCGATGTGGTCGAGAAACTTCTTCGCAATGTCGACGGCGATGACGCGTCCTTCCGGGGCTAGTTTTGCAGCGAACAGGCGAGTAAACAGGCCGGTTCCGGCACCAACATCCGCTACGACATCGGCAGGCTTCAGGCCAATCGCCTTCAGAATCTCTTCGCGTTTTGCAAACACCTCCCGGCTTTCAATTTCAAACCGCTCGGTAAACTGCTTCGGATCAGGGTCTCGAAACGAGTCATTGATGCCGGGACGGACACTTTTTTCCTGAGCAGAAACGGGTTCGTGCAGACTGGCAATTACGACCATCAGCAGCAGAGCAGGGCGGGAAACAAGACTTGTCATGACAGTAGACCTTTGTGACTGGAACGGAAAACACGATTGAGCAGGGGTTACAGTTGCGGTGCCCCTGCTGCAGGCGGGTGGGCAGGTGCGACCGGGGCCGCGGCCGTGGTATTCTTTACCAGAACGAATACGGCAACCAGCAGGATAGCGATCGCAAAAACTTTCTGCAGTGTCGCAGTGGAAAGATATCTGGCGGCGACCTGTCCGGCGGATAATCCCGGTAAGCCACCCATGACAAACAGCACGGCAGTCTGCCACTGCAGTGATTGTCCGCCTGAAACCTGTGCAATGACACCTGCCGCGCTGACCAGTGAAATGACCATCAGGGATGTTCCCACAGCACGTGACATTGACATGCTGCTGAAGACAACCAGAGCCGGGACGATAATAAAGCCACCTCCGACACCGAACATTCCCGACAGGATTCCTGAAAACATGCCGGTCAGCAGCAGCAGTCGAGCACAGCGGCTGGTCAGGATCAGATTCCCGCAGGAGTCTCGCTGGCAGCTGGGCCCATCCTGTCGCCACGTGTCTGCGGCTGATACCTGATCAAGTGGCACGCAGACCGGAGATTGTTCACCGTGGCGCCGGCTTTTCCGCCACATCACGGCGGCAATGACGGTCATCAGCAGAGCAAACAGCAGCATCAGCAGGGCATCAGGCAGCTGGTGCGCCAGCCACGAACCCAGCGGAGCTCCGGAGATACCGGCAGCGGCAAACAGCAGGCCTGTTCGCAGTTCGGCGTCGCCCCGCCACCATTTCTGCAGAAAGCCGATCGCGGCTGTGGTACCCACGGAGACCAGTGACATCAGCACGGCCTGCCGAGTGGGAATGCCCAGTCCATAGACCAGCATCGGTACGGCAAAAACCGCCCCGCCACCACCCGTCAGGCCCAGCGAAAGGCCTGTCATCAAACCAAACAGGATCGCCATGACATACCTCAGGTTGCCTGTTCACAGATTTTCGTGCCACAGGTCAGAGTATTTGCGGGGACGGTCGGCAGTTTTGTGGCAATCCAGGCCTTGATACCACCGACAAGGTCCGAGATTTTGGTATGACCAGACTGGGCCAGAATGCTGCAGGCAATGGCCGAGCGATAGCCACCTTCGCAATGCACGACGTAAGGCGAAGTGAGCCGTGTGATTGTGGTGTTCGATTGGTGGTGATTTTGTCGCCACGGAAGGACGCGGAAAAATCACGGAAAAACCCAGGGGGCGACAGGCAATTCGTGGTCAGTGGTCAGTGGTCAGTGCACGTGAAGTTCCGCCTGGGAGGGTGAGGCTACCGCCGAACCGACAGTCTGTGAGTTCGCATTCTCGAGTTGTTGTCTGGTGGTCCGAGGGCGAGCCGTCAGCCGTATGTTTGTGAAAGGCACGAAAAGGAGTTTCTTCAGGTTTCTGCCGGCTTTGTGTTTTCGTCGGCGCTGAGTGGACAAATCGTTGTAAACCCCAGTGGCAATGCAATTCGCAGGTGTGCACCTGATTTTGCGTTGACCTGAAAAGGCAGCGCTGGGGTTGTTAAAAAGGGGAAGCCTGCAGGTGGAAAAGGTATGGGTTTTCAGGGTGGGCCGGGCAGGAATGACGCGAGGGACAATAGTCGTAGTCTGGTCTTCAGCCCGAGCACAAACTTCTCGTCACCCTTGAAATTCCCAGTGTTTTTTTATGGATGGGGCCGAGCAGGAATGCTCGGGCTACATTTTGTCCTCGGCGTCAGGAATGCCCGGGCTACGGATTGTCCAGCAACTTCGTCAGCCACAGCAGGAACCTGGCCCCTGTGTGCTGCAGCTGCCGGATTGAGCTGCGGGTTTGGTTGCAACCTGGTTCCACGGCATTCGTGCAAGGATCAAAGCCATACCGCAGGTATCAGTGATACCGGCGAACATCAGGCCAGCACCCACGAAGGCCGCGAGGCCGGCGAAGCCTGGGTGAACAACCATCCCCAGCACGCCACCGGTCAGTGCCATGAAACCGGCGCAGATCCGCACCTGTCGTTCCAGCGAAATCGTGCGACGGCCGCGAGCTACCGGCAGCCCCGCCTGATCCCACGCCAAAGTACCGCCTTCCACATTCACAACGTTCTGGCAGCCAGCGGCCTGCAACTTTTCGCAGGCCTGTCGAGCACGGCTGCCCGAGCGACAGATGACGTAGAGCGGTTCACTGCTGGAATGCTGGGCCAGAACCGTGCCGGGCTGAAAGGACTCCAGCGGAAAATTGACGGCCGTTGCCGCATGAATTTCCTGAAATTCGGCCGGAGTACGAACATCGATCAACTGCACCCGACGGCCAGACTTGATGGAGTCATGAAGTTCTTTGGGGGAAATCGTTGCGACGGACATGGCAGGAACTTTCGCTGGAAAAACCAAAAATCGTCAGAAAACGCTGGTTTTTTGGTGTTTTGTGGCCGGCACCTGAGAACACCTTGTGAGTATTGCCGCAGTCCACGGCACCTCTGATGATTAAATATATCGTAACATCGCGACATGTTAATACGCAAAATGATTCTTTTTTTGCGGTGGGGGTGAATTGCGGCAGGGAGGCGAAAGTACTGGCCACACGCAGCGGTGTCCGGTACTCTGCGGGCAGCGGTTTCCATCCGTTGTTGAATTGCGGTTGTACGTTCAGGGCGACTTATCGATGCATCAGTCTGTCACCTGTGCAGGTCCTCGCGGGCGGCGTGATTTTCTGCGAGCAGGAGTGCTTGCGGCGGGTGGTTTGACGTTGCCTGAGTTGCTGGCAGCTCGGCGGGCCTCTGCGGCTCCTGCGGCGAATCTGCCGGACACGTCAGTGATTCTGTTCTGGATGTGGGGTGGTCCCAGTCAGTTAGAGACATTTGATCCGAAGCCGGAGGCGCCCAGTGAGTATCGTGGTCCGTTTGGTGCGATCTCCACAGCGGTGCCGGGCATGGACATCTGCGAGATTTTTCCGCAGCTGGCGACGAGAGCCGATCGATATTCGCTGATTCGTTCGGTGCGTCATGACATGGCGGCGCACAATGACGGTTCGATTGAGATGTTGACCGGCAGGACTCCGCTGCGTCCTGACCCGACGTCACTGGCGCATTCTGAGCATCCTGACATGGGGATGATCACCAGTCGCATGCGTGGCCGTCATCCGGCTGGGCTGCCACAGTATGTGGGGATTCCCACAAAACCATTTATGACTCGTCCGCAGTATCTGGGTGTCAGTCATACGGCCTATGTGACGGGTGATCCGTCGGTGGCTGGCTTTCGTCCGGCGAATCTGCGGCTTGAGGCTGGTTTGAATGCGGAGCGATTATCGGATCGGCTGCAGCTATCGGCGCAGTTTGATCGTCTGCGACGTCGTTTTGACGAGGGGGCTGCTGCGGGCTCGGGCGAGTTTCATCAGCAGGCGTATGAGATGCTTTCCAGTGGTCGTGTTGCGGAGGCATTTGATCTGGAGCAGGAGTCGTCAGAACTGCGTGATCGTTATGGTCGCACGTTGTGGGGCCAGAGTTGTCTGCTGGCAAGGCGGCTGGCAGAGGCTGGGGTTGGTCTGATCACGATTGATGCGCAGGCCCCGCAGAATGGACTGAAACGTTATTTCAGCTGGGACGACCATGTCATACCGATGTATGACTGGGATCTGGGTCCCGCGATGTTGTTTCGTGCGCGAGATATGGATCCGGCGCTTTCGACTCTGATAGACGACATCCATCAGCGTGATCTGAATCGGCGGATTCTTGTTGTGGCGATGGGAGAATTCGGCCGGACACCGCGATTGTCTGCCGCAGGTGGCCTGCAGGGTCGGGATCACTGGCCCCATGCGATGTCGGTGCTTGTTTCAGGCGGTGGCTGGCGTATGGGGCAGGTCATTGGTGCCACGACAGGTCGGGCAGAGTATCCTGTGGAACGCCCTTTGACTCCGCAGGATCTGCTGGCGACGATTTACCGTCATCTGGGGATTGATCCGAACGTGGAGTTTGAGGATTTTGGTGGGCGTCCGCAGCGGATTCTGTTACATGGCCAGCCAATTCAGGAGCTGTTGTAAGCGTTGGCGAAATTGCATGTGCAGCGACCTTCGTCACGGCAGGCCCCCGTCACCGTAGCCATCAGCGTAACCGTAGCCCGGGCATTCCTGCCCGGCGACCCTCATAGTAGTCTGGGCTTCAGCCCGGGCACGACCTGCTCGTCACCCTTGAACTCCCCAGTGTTTTTTAATGGACGGGGCCGAGCAGGAATGCTCGGGCTACATTTTGTACTCGGTGTGATTCCATCTTGGCAACACGTCCACCATCACCGTAGCCCGGGCATTCCTGCCCGGCGACTTTCACAGTAGTCTGGGCTTCAGCCCGGGCACGACCCGTTATTCACACTTGTGCTTTGGGTGTTTTTAATGGATGTGGTGGGGCACTTTCCCGGGCTAAAGCCCACGCTACGTTTTTGTTCCCTGCGTCAGGAAAGCCCAGGCTACGGTTTTTTGTGTGCCATCAATCGCCGGAACTGGCACAGTTTTCCAGCTTAAGGTTGTGAAAGATCTGCTGGCCTGTGGCATCGCGAAGAGTGATGATGACATTCACTTCCGTGTCTTCAAGATCTGCCGGGACGGCCCAGTTGACCAGACCGTCTGCTGAAAGCGTCATCCCATCAGGCGCGGATTCCAGCTGGTATGTGATCTGTCCCTGTTTTGCTCGGGCCTCAATCTGATATTGAAAGTCCTGACCGGGGATGAATTCGCCGGGAGGTTGACTGACGACGATCAGGTAGTCGATACCGGCATCTCTCAGCTGTTGTTCAATATCGATCCTGTGCAGAAACAACCGATCTTTTGACATGGGCAGAACTGCCAGCAGCCCCGCGTCCGGTACAAAAAAAAGATGTTGATCCAATCGGGCCGACTGACCAGAGGGATAGCTGACAAGTCCATCGAGCCCATTGGTTTCGGTGATACTGACGACCGGCCGATCTGTCCCCTGAATTCCGATGGCCATTGCGAATTCGAGTGTAGTGTTACGATTGCCGGTCTGCTTCAGCGAGACGTAGAAGGCATTCTCGACCGCTGGCACCAGCCAGCTACCAGTTGTGTCCTCGCTGCGTCTGCCGGTGGGCACACCTGTGACGTTGAACGCGTTGCCGTCTCCATAAATGACGCGACCATCGGCACTGGGAAGACCATTCTGCATCCTGCCATTCTGTGTCGTGGCGTGGACGCCGACGAAGGAGTGTTCACCCTGGCGTCGGAAGATGGACAGGCTGCCGCTGCTGCAATTCACGATCACTCGCCCGTTAGCGCTGATCAGCAGCTGAGGTACATCATTTTTGAAAGAGAATGGCGAGCGATCACTGGCTTCGCCATTGTGTTGCAGCCATTTGAAGGGGTGTTCGGTGAGAGCAGTCGTGTTCAGTGCCAGCAGGCCCTCGGTGCCGCACAGAAACAGCGGGCCGTTGGAGGCTGATCCCATGAATAAGGCGCCGATGCGGCCTTCAAGTGGCAGTTTTGCGGTGACCTGTTTTTTGAGCGTCGCCAGATCATAACGTTCAAGGGTACCCAGGTTTTCGCTGGCAATGAACAGTTTGTCCATACCTGCAGCGATATGAACATCCTCCTCGGCGACCGACAGATACTGCGTAATCTTTGCTTTCTCGACGTCGAACACCGCCAGTTTTTTCAGATCGGGGATCAGCAGAAGAATTAAGCGTCCACCAGCACCGACACACACACGACTGACAACTCCGGGCAGAGGTAACTCTGCCAGATCCGTCTGCAGCGGTGCGCGGCTGATTGTCCTGTGGCTGGTGACCGTAGCAGATCGCGCAGTTGACTGCTGTGCTCTGCGACCTGTCTGCTGGCTGGTCGCATTTCTGCCCTGCCGCTGCTGCGCCTGTGCCGCCGCTGCGTGAACAGTCAGTAGTTCAACGCAGATCAGGAACTTCAGCAGACTGTTACGCAGTGGGCTCTGCATCGTCAACTCCTGTGGCCCGTCCCGACGCTGAAACGAACGTCAGGACAAGGAAATCTGTGGAATCCGTACTCGGGCTGAGTAGGTGCGTGTCAGTCTACTGCAAGCGGCGATCAACAGGCACTGCAGCAGGGCGGAAATCGTCTGGAAAAGGGGGTCTTCACCAGAATCTGTGGGTAGAAAGGGTGGTTGAAAAGGGATCAATGAAAATCATGTGCGCAGCAGCAGCAGCAGCAGGTTGCAGTTTGATGGGGTTGGCGAAAAACGCGCTGG
>CAXBSH010000279.1:0-7628 GCA_963977705.1 uncultured Planctomycetaceae bacterium | reverse complement strand
CAGACGTGTGCTCTTCCGATCTAGCCACCCCGCGTGCAGGGCGACCGGCAGGAATGACGCGAGAGACAAAAGCCGTAGTCTGGGCTTTAGCCCGGGCGCGCACTTCTCGTCACCCTTGAAATGCCCAGTGTTTTTTAAAGGTTGGGGCCGAGCAGGAATGCTCGGGCTACCTTTTGTCCTCGGCGTCAGGAATGTCCGGGCTACGGTTGGGCAAAGCATTCAACGCTGAAAACCACCCTCGGTTCGGCAGCAACCTGAACAATCCTCAGACAGGATGCCGCGCACTCTGCCACATCCGACTGCCACCAATTTCCACCGCTGTCAGAACACCATGAGCAATCGTGTCGATGCCAATCGACCGCGGCAGCAACAACGGTCGCGGCCATCCCGCAGCATCCAATACTGCATTGCTGTGATGCCCATACACCACATAGTCAGAACCCTGATAAGCCTCTGGAAAACCGTCGCAGCCCCACAACACAGTCTTCCGACTCTGCTGCTCCACAGGACCCGCCAGCCTGTCGACACCGCCATGCACGAATACCGCTTCTCCGGATCGATAGAACAACTGCAGATCCCGCAGAAACACCACATGCTCAGCCGGCATCGCCTCGAAGAAAACAGCATACGGCAACTCCACTGATTCTGTCAGTAAACGCACACCCGCTTCCGACAGTGCCTCACGCAACACACCCGCTGCCACAGCCGAATAGCTGGCAATCGTCGCAAATGCATCCATACCCAGAATCCATGAATGCCGAGTCGGATCAGAAGAGCTTCTCAGCAACCAGTCTTCGTGGTTTCCAGCCAGCGTCACAACCTTTGCCACTGTCCCGGCACGAAACTGCAGAATCCTCTCAATACAACCACGTGCATCCGGCCCACGGTCAATATAGTCCCCCAGAAAAACCACCGTATCGGTCGCTGTCAATTCCGCTGCCAGCTGCCCCAGCAGGTCCTGCAATGCCTTCGCGTTTCCATGAATGTCGCCGATCGCTATCGTTGCCATGTGCCAGTCACTCACAGAGCTGTCATTAGAAGACCCATCACGAATCCACTGCCTATGGTACATCGTTCTCGAAGAATTCGCAGCCTCGTCCAACCGCTCAATCCAGCACTCTATCCGTCGTTCACCAAATCTGCCCGACACCCCGAGGCGTCAGCATCCAGTGCTGCGTCACCGCTGCACTCGTACCACACCCATTGGCGAATACTGCCCGCCACGGTATCCTGACTCCTTCCTGCGAAGCATCACGGCAGGCAATTCCCGACATACCCTACCCCTGCTTACATGCACGAACACGCACTGAATTCGCTTCGCACCCGATCAATCCACATTGACATTTCGAAGATGCCACGAAATCCCCTGCCTCTGCAAAGGTCGCGCCGCATGTCGTCTGCTCTCACCCACACTCAGCAGGCCCCCTCACGGCCGATTCCGGCCAATTCGCCAACCCTGTCGCGACGGTCACTCCTCTGCACACTCGCTGCCTCAGCCTCCGCCCCGGCATCCTGGTCACTCACCAACGCCAGTGCCACCCCCGCAACCCCACGCAACACACTCCCGGTCACTGCACTTGTCACGGCCTGGTATCCTGTCAGCCACGGGGACGTCATCGCTTCCAAAATCCTCGAAGGCTATCTCCGCAACGACGGCGAACCTCGCTCAAACCTCAAACTCGTCTCGATGTATGTCGATCAGCTTCACAAGGACGACATCAGCCGCGCACTGGCTCAGAAGCATGGCGTGCGAGTCTGCCAGTCCATCGATGAAGCCATCACACTGGGCACCAATCAGGTCCAGGTCGCGGGCGTCATGAGCATTGCGGAACATGGGGACTACCCCCTGACCACCGACACACAGCAGAAAATGTATCCCCGCCGTCGGTTCTTCGACGAAACCATCGCCACGTTCCAGCGCTGCCAGCAGGTCGTCCCCGTGTTCAATGACAAGCACCTGTCATATCGCTGGCAGGATGCTGAGCACATGGTCCGCACGGCCCGCCGAATGAAGTTCCCCCTGCTGGCCGGATCCTCACTCCCGGTCACATGGCGTTTTCCTGAACTCGAGCTGCCCCGCGACTGTCAGATCGAGGACGCCGTCACCATCGGTTATGGCCCGCTTGAAGACTACGGCTTCCATGCCCTCGAAACTCACCAGTGCATGCTGGAACGTCGCGCAGGGGGTGAAGCCGGAATTCGCTCAATCCAGGTCGCACTTGGATCCGAGATCCTTGAATTGCAAAAAGCCGGAAAGTGGTCCGCCGAACTCTTTGCGGCCGCCCGTCGGACCATGCCCGGCAACCCCGCTGATACCGACGCTTGGGATCCGGTCACAACCGAGTTCCACGAGACCCGATCACAACCGGCCGCGTGGCTGCTGGAACACCGCGATGGACTGCGCTCCGCCGTCATTATGACCGCCGGATACTCCGGTGGCTTCGCCTTCGCCTGCCGCATCAAAGGACGCCCCGATCCACTCGCCTGCTGGTTCAAATTACAGGACAAAGGAGTCTTCGGACATTTTTCCTACCTGCTGCACGCCTTCGAACACACGATTCGATCAGGTTATGCCGTCTATCCGGTCGAACGCACCCTGCTGACGACCGGAATCCTTGACCGCTGCATGCAGGGAATTGCCCACAACCAACGGAAACTGGTAACAGACGACCTGAATTTCTCGTATACTGGCAGTGACTGGCCATTTGCCAATCATCCTCGGTCCGAATTGATTCTGCCGCACGAATAAGCCTCCGATTGTCACACCCGTGCACGCCTGCAACCTGCAATTCCATCCTTTTCAGCAACGGTTCCTCCGGCTGTTCTGCTGCGTTCTGCAACTGGGCTGTCTGACTGCCGTCGCAGACGAACCGCCTGCCGCCGTCGCTGCCTCAACCGCCACCGCCGCCAGCGTGACCGACGTTCCCGCAGTCGCTGCCGCGCCCGCTCCACTGTCCATTCAGATCGATCAGTTGCTCGACGGCTCCTTTCATGGCCCGGAAATTCCGCTCGCCACTGACATAGAGTTCCTTCGCCGCGTCTACCTCGATCTCACCGGCCACGGCCCAACACTGGAAGAAACACAGGCCTTCCTCCAGCAGATTCAATCCGGCCAACTCACCTCCACTGCTGCCCGTACTGCCCTCATTGATGACCTCCTTGAACGCGAACAGTTCTCACGCTACTACGCCGAAGTCCTTGAAGTGATGTTCACCGAACGACGCGAAGTCATTTCCTGTCGCGAACTGCGCAACTTCATTCGGCAGTGGCTCGAACAACGCCGTCCACTCAACGAACTGTGCCTTGAACTGCTGGCGGGTGATGGCACCGGTGAACAGCAGCGCGCCACCGCCAGTTTCATTATCAATCGAAATGCCGATCCACACCTTGTCACTCGCGATATCGGTCGCATCATCTTCGGACGGGATGTCCAGTGTGCACAGTGTCATGATCATCCACTGGTCGCCGATTATGAACAGGCGGAATACTTCGGCATCCTCTCATTCGTTCATCGCACCTACCTGTTTCAGGACGAAAAACGAGGTAACCTGCCGTATCTCGGCGAAAAGGCCGACGGTCTGCTGGAATTCGCATCCGTCTTCAAGCCCCAGAATCCCAAATCAGCTGCTCAACCGGTGTTGCCCATGGCGATGGCCATGGACACAGAACCGCAGTTTGTCGATGAACAGGACGCCTACGTCGTCGTGCCTGACAAAGAACATCGTGGCGTGCCCCAGTACAGTCGTCGCCAGCAATTGGCCGTACTGGCCACCCACCGCGAAAACCACGCCTTCAATCGCAACCTTGCCAATCGCCTGTGGTCCCATCTGTTCGGCACGGGATTGGTCCATCCCGTCGATCTGCACCACCGTGATAATCCCCCTTCCTCAGCCGCCCTGCTGCGACTGCTGGCAGAATCGCTTGTCGCTGGCAACTACGACCTGCGTCAGTTCCTGCGACAGATTGCCCTGACCCGCGCTTACCAGCGCAGCTCTATCCCACCTGACCTGGCAACGTGGAATGGCCCGCCCGATGGGCTTGACGCCGTCCAGTCGCGACTGACCGAAACTCGCCGGCAAATCACTGCCATCACTCCTCAATTGACACAACTCAATACCAACATGCAGACGGCAACCGAACGACTGCAGCTGGCCCGTCGGGATGTTGACGCCATTCAGCAGCAGATTCAGGAAGCCCGCGCAACCCTGCAGAAACTGACAGCCGATCACACTCAGGCAGCTGACAGCCTGAAAGCACTGCAGACCCGCATCACACAGCACAATGAATTGATCGCTTCACTCACCGCCACCCTGACCGAAGCCGACAAAATCCTGAAAATCACCCCGGCTGATCAGGACCTTGTCAATTCACGCACACTCTTTGAAACTCGACTCAAAGCAGCCCAGACCGCCCTGCCCGAACTGAACAATCAGCTGTCAGAACAGCAGGAAGTCACAGAAAATGCTCAGACCCGCGTCTCCGATCAGCGCGGTCGCATCCACGCACTTGCCAATCGCAGTCTTGCACTTGGCGAATTCGTCGTGGAAGCCCGCGGGATCCAGCGGAAAGCCCGCAGTGAGCTGCAGCAAGGCACCGATCAGATCACCGATCTCGAACAATCTGTCCGCCGCGATACGCTGCTGCAGAACTTTCTGCAGCTCCGACTGCAGCTGGCACAAGCCGCACAGA
This sequence comes from uncultured Planctomycetaceae bacterium, assembly GCA_963977705.1. Lineage (GTDB taxonomy): Bacteria > Planctomycetota > Planctomycetia > Planctomycetales > Planctomycetaceae > SXXK01. The sequence continues at coordinate 2,939 of CAXBSH010000279.1, read as the reverse complement.
ACCCGGATTCAGCTCCGGATACGGAACTTGCCAACCAGTTGCAGCAGCGCCAGACGCAACTGCTTTACGAATGGCAGCGCTGCTTTGCCGTGCGACAGCCCCGCAGTCTCACTCCCGAACAGCTGGCCCGCGCCACCTACACCGGTCTGGCACTCGATCGCCATGTCCGGGAAAAGGCGGCTTCAGACTGGCTGCAGACACATCAGAACAATCCGGCAGTCCGTGATGATCAGCGACAAAAACAACTGTTTATCAACACAGCGATCTCTGTTGATGGCCCCTGGGAAACCCTTGAAGACCTGATCGTGGAACGCTTTTCAGCCCCCGCCGGTACGCCTCAGGATAGTTTCTTTGCCACTGTTGATCAGGCCCTTGCACTGCAGAACTCTGCCGAATACCTGAACCTCCTGAAACCGGCCTCAGGCAACCTCGCCGAACGCCTGATTGCCATGGACTCCCTGACACAGCTGGCAGAAACCCTGTACCTCAGTGTTCTCTGTCGACCGCCTGACGCCGAAGAAACTCAGATGGTTGTTTCACTGCTGACACAGCATCCACAGAATAAAGCAGACATCGTTCAGGAACTGCTGTGGGGCCTGCTGTCGTCCTCCGAATTCCGTTTCATGTTCTGACCTGCATCCATGAGCAACTCCACTTATCGGCCCTGCCTGTCTCCGCACCACTCGCTGGCCCGTCGCCAGTTTGTCGGTGACCTATGCGCCGGTGGCGCTGCTGTCGCTTCAGGAATCAGCCTGTTCTCGCACCCCGCAGGCGCCGCACAGCTGGCCGCCAATGGGCGATCCGTCGTCGTCATTTTCCTCGGCGGCGGGATCAGCCAGTTCGAATCGTGGGATCCCAAAACACATCTCGAAACCGGCGGCCCGTTCAAATCCATCCCTACCTCAGTTCCCGGCATCCATATCTCTGAACTGCTGCCGCACACGGCCACTCGAATGCACCAGATGGCTTTGGTTCGCAGTATCAGCACGGACCTTGACGATCACGGACTGGCCACAAACATTATCCGCTGCGGTCGCACGACACGGACGGCCACGGAATACCCCGAACTGGGTGCCGCAATCGCCAGGGGGCTTGAACGCACAGACTTTCCGCTGCCCGGTCATATTCGCACCATGCCTGAAGGTATCGGCGGACGCAACAACAATGCCGCCTACCTCGGGCCACAGTACGCCAGCGTCAGTGTCGGGGCTGAAAAAGGAGGCATCGTCAATACACAGCTGCCCGATGGAATGACCGTTGAAACGGACAATCGTCGCCAGGACTGGCGCAGATTCGTCAACAAACGCCATCGTCAGAAAGTTCAGACAGCCGAGATGGACGCATGGACGCAAAGCTATGAACAGGCTCTGCGCCTGATGGAACGCCGTGAACTGTTCGACATTTCAAAAGAACCCGCCAACATTCAAACCGCGTACGGATCGTCCCCCTTCGCCAGGCAGCTGCTGCTGGCACGTCGTCTGGTGGAACAGGAAGTACCCTACATCGAAGTCTCTCATGATGGCTGGGATTTCCACCACAATAACTTCGAGTTCCACCTGCACTACGTCGCCGACATCGATCGCCCTTTCGCACATTTCCTGACCGACCTCACGGAACGCGGACTGCTGCAGCGGACACTGGTGATTATCATGACCGAGTTCGGTCGGACGCCCGGCATCAACGCCGGTTATGGACGCGATCACTACCCCAAAGCGTGGTCCATGGCCATGGCCGGATGCGGGATTCAGCACGGAGCAGTGATCGGAAAAACCGATGAAAAAGGCGCAGAAGTCGTGGATCGCAAAGTAGATCACCGCCACCTGTTCCACACCTTCCTGCAGGCCGTCGGAATCGACTCGACCGGGCAGTTCGAAATTGCCGGTCGACAGTTTCCGATCGCTGACCCGGCCTTCGGACCGATTGAGGAGTTGCTGGCATGACAATGACTCTCAAACCCGCACCCGAATTTAATCCGCTCGCCGCCAGACAAACTCAGGACTGGCAACATGATGCCCACCTGCTGTGCTGCCGCGTTGATCCCACCGGACGATTTGTTGTTGCCGGCGGTATCGACCACTGCATCCAGCGCTGGGAGATTGCCAGCGGAACAAAAACCACACTCACTGGACATAAAAACTGGGTCCGCACAATCGGATTCTCATCCGATGGCGCCACGCTCTGGTCCGGCGCCTACGATGGCCAGTGGATCACATGGGACCTGACAGCCCAGACACCGCAGCCAGTACGTCAGATACAGGCACATCGGGGCTGGCTGCGAGGACTTGCTGTCAGTACCGACGGGCAGCAGATCGCCACCTGTGGAAACGACGGACTGGTCCGGATCTGGAACACTGCCGATGGACAATTGATCCACGAACTTTCCGGACACACCAGCATTCCCTACTGCGTCCACTTTGTTCCCGAATCCAGCGAACTTGTCAGTGGCGATATCCGCGGTGCCATTCACCACTGGCGGACAACGGACGGGCAACTGCTGCGAAAACTGGATGCATCTGAGATTCACAATTTTGTCGGTGATCTGGCCCCCTTCGGCGGAATCATCAGCCTCGCCTTCAGCCCCGACAGAAAACGACTGACCGCCACCGGCCTCCACAAAACCTCCAATGCACCCGCCGGAAATCGCCGCGCTGTAGCCCTGTCATTCGACTGGGCCAGCGGTGAAAAACTGCCCAAACAGGAATCCATCAAAAAGGAACTGGACTCCACCATGTGGCGAGCACAGTACCACAACGATGGCACCCTGCTGGGAATCGTCGAAAAGGAAGTTGGATTCTGGAAACCTGGTGAAGTGGATGCGTTCCACCTGATCGCAACACCCAGCGACATCTTTGACCTCGATCTGCACCCCAACCAACTGGATCTCTACACCGCTCATTTTGATGGCCACGTCCGCTGTCACCATCTCGCAGCCGGCTGAC
>CAXBSH010000278.1:0-7689 GCA_963977705.1 uncultured Planctomycetaceae bacterium | reverse complement strand
GTCAGTGATCAGTGCACGCAAAGTTCCCCTCGGGAGGGCGAGGCTCCCGCCGAGCCGAAGTCAATTGTCCCCGTTCACTCGTCGTTTTTCGCCGCTACCCGTAGCCCGGGCATTCCTGCCCGGCCGCCTTTTGCTGACACAAACCTGCAACGCAGCACACTTTTCCCCGTCTTTCAGCCATTCCGTGGGCTGATAACCACACAGCAAAAGTGAGCCTCGGCATCGTCACCGAACTGGTGCTCGGTAGTCGTAGCATGGGCTTCAGCCCGTGTCGTCCACCGCGCTCAAGCCCCCCCACAGGCGAGCCGGTACCGTAACCTCACGGGTGTTGTCGTACTGCCATCACCGAGCTGGTGCTCGGTGGTCCCAGGAAAGTCCCCTTTGGGAGGGCGAGGCTCCTTCCGAGCCGAAGTCAATCAGCAGTGTTCAGTTGTCGTTGTTCGCCAAAAACCGTAGCCCGGGCATTCCTGACGCCGAGGACAAAATGTAGCCCGAGCATTCCTGCTCGGCCCCATCCTTTAAAAAACACAGGAGATTTCAAGAGTGACGCGAAGTTCGTGCCCGGGCTGAAGCCCAGACTACGACTTTTGTCCCTTGCGTCATTTTCCGCCACCACATCGAACTGCAAACTGCAGCTGCGCACTGGATTTTTCGCTGATCCCCCAAAAAGCCCCCCGATGCCGACATCGGGGGGCTGCTGAGATTTGAGCAAAATGAAGTCCTGTGTCAGTTTCCGCCACCGGGTGGAACAATCGGAGCACCCAGACCGGGGACGTTAAGGCCCGGCAGAGCAGCACCACCGGGAGCAGCACCCGGGGCTGGTTCCGCTGATTTTGGTTCCACTGCCACAGTACGACTGATCTGAAATTTTTCGAAGCTTTCCGCCGTAATCACATAATACCAGCCCGCGAATCGCTGCGACAATTCCTTCACTCGCTTCTGCCCCTCTTTGGCACGGTCATCCCAGGCTTTGACGGCAGCCGCATGCCCTGCTTTGGCCGCCTCATACTCGGCCAATGCCTGATCGTAGGCTTTCTGCGCCTCTGCCTTCGGATCGACCGGGGCTGGCTGGGGTTCGTCAGCTGCTGGAGCTGCCGCAGCGGCGGGATCCTGAGGTGCTGCTGGAGCAGGGGTTGCCGGAGCCGCAGCGGCAGCCGGTTCGGCCGGTGTCGCCTGCGGTTCGTCAGCAGCAGGCTTCGGCTGCGGTTCGTCACAGCCGGGATCGGCTGGCTTGTCACCTTCTGCCTTCTCTGCACCCTCTGCCGGCTTCTCTGCCGGCTCGGCAGGCTTGTCCGCCGCTGGAGCAGGATCCACTGGAGCATTTGCGTCGTTCAAAATTGCCGGCTTCTCCGGAGCCACCGGCTCTTCAGGCTTCGCACCCAACAGACCTTCGTCATAGTCAACTTTTACCAGCAGATAACGTCGCGGCCCCTTTTCAGGCCCCGACGCTGGATCTGCCGGGGTCTCGCCTTCCTTCGCCGGCTCAGCCGCAGCACCCTCGGCAGGCTGTTCCTTCAATCCCACTTCAATGTCTTTTGCCGTCCCTCGAGCAATCTCGCCAAAGTACAGCGTATAACGCACACCGTTAGTCGTGCCGGCAATCAACTCACCCTCGTTCGAAACCAGCTGCACTGAGTTCTGCGGACCACGAGCAACAAAGTATCCCTGACGCTGCATGTCCGTCTGCAGAACCTGACGCAGCAGAGGATTCTGAGCAACCTCTTCGGAAACCGTCAGATCAGCATTCAGGCCCTGCGGCTTCGGACGCACACCCACGATCTTCAACTGATCCAGATTACGAACCAGATCCGTCAAGGCTGCTTCCTTCACCTGCTCCGTTTCCGCATTCAGCCCGTCCAGACCCCACTTACCGGAGGTCTTATCTTTCAGGAAGTCCAGCACCTCACCCTGATTGATGGTTCCCTGCTGCTCATCCACCGAATAACGATTCACCAGAATTCGACTGAGATCCGGCTGATTGACCTTCAACAGATCGGGCTCAATCCAGTCAGCAAACTTCGTAGAAAGATCCACGTTCAGCTTCGCCACGAACACCGTGTTCTTGTCCGGCTGTCGCACGTAATAGTGGGCATCCCGACCTTCAACAGCGCGTCCGATCACAAGATTTACAAGCTCATTACCACTGCCATCCTTCAGTGCCAGCTGCGTGCCTCGCGGATCCGTGCCATCGGCCGCGACGGTCGCCTCAGCAGTCGGCTCAAGTACGCCGTACCGCCCCCAATCGTCCTTGCTGCGACTTTGTACTGCCACCTTACGAATACCAATCATGGAAGCCGCTGTACGCGCCAGACGCTCAGCAGCTTCCGCCGGATAGTCGTGGTGAGAAGGAATCACCCAGAACCCCTGATCGTTCTTCTTCACGGCGAACGATTGTGGTTCCTTCAGCTCAGCGTCGTACTTCACGACACTCAACTCCGTCGCCTTCAACGGATCAAGGAACTCCGGAAAGAACTCCTGCCCGATCTCCGAGAAGCCCTCAACCGCTTTTGGAGCACTTGCGAGGTTCACCAGAAACGCCAGCAGCAGTGAACCGGCCGCTGTGCCCAGAAACATGAATGTCCGTTTTGTCGAGTTCATAAGTCAGCCTGAATTGCAAAAATCGCCGAAGAAGTGAATTCCCTGCCGCAGCCGTCCCGGACAGCCACCGCCCTCAGCCTCAGCTCTTCCTTCGATTCGGATTGATGGACTGCTGCTCCGCCAGATTTCGCATCCCCAGAAACAACATTCCAAAGCAGATCGGCAGGATCGCTGGCACAATGCAGGCCACAATCCTGACCGTGTTCTCCACACGCCTTACTTCACGCTTCATCTCCAGAGCCGACTTGCGAATCTGCGAATTCACATCACGCTCCAGTTGTTCCTTACGCACTTCCAGTTGCCGACTTAACTGCTGCTCCTTCTGACTGACCTGCACTTCACGACTGCGGTCATCCAGAGTCTCGTCCTTCTCAATCCGACTGATCTCATCACGCAGCTCCTTCTCAGCAGTCTCAAGCGCCTTGTCCATAGCAGCCTGAGCCTCCTTCTCCTGACGGTTCAGGTTCTGCCGCAGATTGCTGGTGCGACTTTCCACAAACTGCAACGTTCGCAGCGTTTCACGTCGCGACCGCAGCGGAATGAACGTCTCGTCACCTGCCAGAGCATCCACGGCATTCAGCACAAACGTGACATTGTCGAACTGCACATCCAGCATGCCACGGTTTCGCTCCATAAAGAACCAGTCCGTAATCATGTCCAGATCCGCACAGAAGATCACATTCAAAGGATTCTCTTTGGATTCATTGCGAATCCGCGCGGCAATCACATGCGAATCACCGTCGTCCCGACGGCGCGGGTTCGGGTTGATCTCGCGAGATGGTGACATCGAAAACGGACTGAACGACGCAGAGGTATAGTCGTCCCAGCCCAGCAATCCCGATTCACGACTCGTGCGCAGCAACGGAGTAAACTCCTGCTCCTTGCGACCAGCTCGATCCGTAATCGTCCCCGGATACAACAGCACAAGGTCCTGCAGCGACTTCGTCACCGCACTGTCCTGAGCAAACGGTACGGCATCGTTCCCCGTGCGAGAAATGAAGACGTACTCCGGAGGCAATGTGCCAAACTGACTGTGCGGGTTGTTGCGGTCATAGGTAATCTGACCGTTGTCCCATTTCACATTCAACAGAGTCATCAAACCAGTCAGCTCACCATTGTCAGCCTTCTGCTCAGGCGGAGGTCCGCCAAACATGCCACCACCACCGGCTTTGGGCATCTTCGGGGCCATCGAGAGACCAGCCTGAGTCTGGAAGACGAACGGACACGGGTCGTCGAAAATCAACGCCGGGCGACCCGACTTCACATACTCAAGGAAATTGTCCATCTGCGGCTGAGTCAATGCGGACGGCATAATTGCCAGCAGCACATCGAAATCCTCAGCCGGCTTCTTCTCGTCCTGCTCCCCATCCTTCTTCGCTTCAGCCCCCTTCTCAGCCTCAGCCGCATCAGCTGCCGGTTTCTCTTCCGGCAACAGCCTCTGCGAAGGGTTCACAGCAACCACCTTGTACTGCTTCTGCAGCTCACGGACGATCTCCCAGCGTCCACCACCAGCACCCTCCGTCATGACCTGAGCATCCGTGACCAACACACCCAGTTTCAGTCGCTTTTCAGCGGAAACAGTTCTGAGTGATCGCGTCAGCTCGTACTCAATCGGCAAACCCTTGCCGAAAAATGGGATCACAAGTTCGTCACTCGCACTCTGAATAAAGGCTCCCAGAAAGACTTCAGCCTCTTCACGCTTGCCGTCCCGATCATACTGCAACCGAACGGGCTCGATACCCAGAGCTCGTGCCTGCTCAGCCTCTTCACTGAACGGTTCAACCAGAATCTCTCGGACCTCAATCGCACCACCACTCGATCGACCAAACTCACGCAGCAACCCCACCAGCTGCCGGCGAGTTTCGACGTAATCAGATGGTACTTCAGGGCTGAGAAATGCCTGAATTGTGACTCGCTGAGTCTCTCGGATTCCAGCCAGCGTCTGATGAGTTGCATCAGTCAGAGTAAACAGGTTTTCGGATGACAGGTCGGCTCGCAGTGGCATGCGCGACAGAATGAACAGCAACGATCCACAGGTGACCGCCACGCATACAGTTCGCAGCACATACTGCAGCCCAACCGACTTTTCACTGCCTTCAGCCCAGCGACGCTTTGAAATCACCACAAGATTTGCATAGAGCATCACGACAGAGAAAAACACAAACCAGCAGATCCCGGGCAATGGCAGAACACCCACACTGAAATCCAGCAGCTGCTGCTGCAGGCTGAGCGCGGAAAATGCGTTACGCAATGAGTACAGATCCCGAGCACCACCAAACAGACCTGCCAACCACTCGACAACGTCCGTGACGTGAAACAGCAGAACCGGCACACAGCAGAACACAACACCAATCACGAACGCCACCGTGGCACTATTCGTAAATGCCGATGCCAGCATCCCAGCCGTCAACAGGGCACTGCCTGCAAACCAGTATCCGGCATAAGTGCAAAGCACAGCGCCCGGATCAGGACTGCCCAGCAACAATAAAACCAGAACATTCACCAGCGAAAACGCCAGAGCCACAGAATACACGCCAACAACCGAAAAATACTTGCCCAGCAAAACCTCAACCTCGGTGGCCGGCATGGTGAACAGCAACTCGTCTGTTCCCAGCTTCCGCTCGTCCGCCCACACCGTCATGGTGATCGCCGGAATCACGAACAGCAGCAACCACGGGAAGGCCTGCGTCAGCTGATCCAGACTGGCCTGATTCGCCGCAAAAAATGCGTCCGAAAATGTCATGGACGCAGCGGCGACGCAAAACACCAGAATGAACAGATAACCCAGTACACCGGAAAAGTAACTGCGGAAATTCCGCAGCGCGACAGCTTTGATCACATGACTGCGAAGCATATCCCTCACCCTGAATCCTTCACCCAAACTCACAACCGGGCACCAGCCACACCGCGATCAACACACCACTACGCAGCACTGCCCGTCGTCTTACGACGGAAATTCTCTTCCATTTCCACTTCGTTCTGACCTAACCCGGCGGTTGGAACATCAAAGACGACCCGACCGTTGTTGATCAGTACTACGCGATCACAAACCGCACGCACTTCCTGCAGGATATGAGTCGACAGCAGGATCGTCTTCGTCTTTGCCAGTTCCTGGATCAGTTCACGAACACCCTGCACCTGGTTCGGATCCAGACCACTGGTCGGTTCGTCCAGAATCAAAACGCCGGGGTCATGCAGCATTGCATGAGCCATCCCGACACGCTGCCGAAAACCACGAGACAACTTGGCAATTGGCTTCCGCCAGACTTCCGACAGTGAGCACTTATCGGCGACCCACGACAATCGCCCCGCCAGATAATCCCCCTGCAGACCCCGCACCTGACCCATATAGGTCAGCAGACTCTCAGGTGTCATCTCGACGTATAACGGACCGTTCTCTGGCAGATAGCCCAGATGTTCACTGGCCTGTAATCGCTGGTCAGCGATGTTGTGACCAGCAATAAACGCCTCGCCGCGACTGGGAGCCAGAAAGCCGGTAAGCATCTTCATCGTGGTGCTTTTTCCAGCCCCGTTCGGACCCAGAAATGCACACACCTGACCTCGTGGCACGCTGAAACTGACATCCCGCGTGGCGGCAAAATCCCCATAGAACTTGCTGAGCCCACGAGCCTCAATCATTACGTCCGCCGCACCAGCCACAGCCGGTGAAGCCTGTTGCTTCACAGAACCCATATGTCCTGCCCCGAAAAGTCCCTACAACGATAGTCTGCCAGAATCTATCTTCCCAGATCCCAAACCGATTTCCAGCGCACCCCATGCTGTCAGCAGTTGCCGAGCCGGCTTTCTCGCGATCGTTAATCGCAAAAATCCCGCAAATTACTGAAAACACCATCCCGGGGTGCCAGAAAGGCAGTCCTCACGCATTTTTTCCCGTTTGCAAAAATCGTACCGATTCCGGAAGGTGGAGCCGTCGCATGGACCAATCGCTGAATCGGTCATTAGGCCGAATTCCAACTTCCCACAACTCCCCGGATTCTGCACAATCCTGCCAGGAACAGAACTGGCAGTCGACCGCATCACAATACTCACTCCATCAGAAATTCGGCGGAGCATTCCTCGCATGGCTCTGTTGGGCGTCAACATCGATCATGTAGCTACCATCCGGCAGGCGCGACGCGCGGCTGAGCCTGATCCGGTGCAGGCTGCCGTGCTTGCGGAACTTGGCGGTGCCGACGCCATCACGATCCATCTGCGGGAAGATCGCCGACACATTCAGGATCGCGACGTCCGCCTCCTGCGCGAGACGGTCCGTCTGCGCCTGAACCTGGAAATGGCTGTTTCCGACGAAATCACTCGCATCGCTCTGCAGACCATGCCGGACCAGGTCACACTGGTCCCCGAGCGTCGGGAAGAAGTGACAACCGAAGGCGGCCTCGACGTCATCACGCACGTTCAGCGAGTGCAGCAATGTGCCGATCAGTTGAGCGGAGCCGGTATACTGGTCAGCCTGTTCATCGACCCTGATGTCGAGCAGGTACGGAAGGCCTGTGAATTGAAGGTGGCTGCCGTGGAACTGCACACCGGGGCCTATGCCGAAGCCCGCACGCGGCAGCAGCGCGAGGCTGAGCTGGACCGACTGCGGGAAGCCGGGCACTACGCGGTTTCCCAGGGGCTGATCCTGAATCTCGGACACGGCCTGACCTATGACAACGTGATTCCCGTCGCTCGCCTGCACAAAGCCCATGAACTCAACATCGGTCATTCCATCATCTCACGAGCGGTGCTTGTGGGGCTGGAACGTGCCGTCCGTGAAATGAAGCAACTCGTGGCCGGCACCTTTCCTCACTGACAGTCCCGCTCTGCGTTTCAGGAACCAGTATGCCCGGTAATTCCTTTGGAAAACTGTTTCGCATCACCACCGCCGGAGAAAGCCACGGCCCGGGAAATGTGGTGATCATCGACGGGGTCCCTCCCGGACTGACTCTCTCGGCAGACGACCTGCGTCCCGACCTTGCACGGCGACGCCCCGGACAAAGCCTGCTTACCACGCAGCGACAGGAGCAGGACGAACCGGAGATTCTTTCCGGAGTCTTCGACGGACGCACGACTGGCACCAGTCTCAGATCGGAA
>CAXBSH010000277.1:0-7693 GCA_963977705.1 uncultured Planctomycetaceae bacterium | reverse complement strand
GGGGGGGCTTTGTCGGGCGGGCAAGGGCGAATGTTGCAGTGCTGCCTCACGCGACCAGTTGACCTATTCACAATGTCAGCCGTGTTCATTGACACTTTGTTCAAATCCACAGGCGCCTGTGAGCCGGTGTGGTTGACAAAGTGCAACATGGCACTGTTTTTGAAAAAAAACTGTTTCGTTTTTGTAAGGTGGTTAACACCGAGTGTTGAGTGATGCGTGGTTCTCTTGACATTGGGTGACGATTGCGAGAGTTCGCTGTTCAGGCTTCGTTACGTGTTTGGGTGTGGTCTTGAGGACCTGGAAATCTTTCGAATTTTTGGTTGTTTGCCACCATGTTGAGTCACTGGAGCATAGTGTGTGTCAGGGGCTGGATTGGTTTCACTCTGACAATTGGCATTTGCAGAAGTTGTGTTTGATCGGGTTTGGTTGCTTTCGGGCAGCATGGATGTGGTGGGGGGGAACACTGATTCGGTGGGACCACATTTCGCTGTAGCAGAGCGTCAGAGGGGCGTTTCCATTCTGCATCCGACAGCGAGGTGACAACGTGCGTAATCTGCGAGCATGGTTGAGAGATTCAGGGCTCTCAGCCGGAGTGATCCGATCGAAGAGAAGTTTCTGTGGATCTTCGAAGGGGTTCATGGTTTGGGGACTGAGTGTACTGGCGTTTGGGCTGTCAGCAGTGCGGGCCCAGGAGCCGATTGGTCCAGCTGATCCTGCGGAGCCGGTTGCTGTACCAGAATTGGCAGAGCCTGTTGCTCCGGAGCAGGTGGATCTGATTCGTGACGGAGTTTTTTCGGCCCCCGGCTATGCCGGTACAACGCTGGTCCGGACCCAGCGGAAGGTGGGTGAGTGGCTGGTGGATATCGGTGATGTAGACCTGCATGTGGGCGAGTATCGACCAGCGGGATATCAGGGGAATGTGATTGATCTGAATGGCACTCGATCTGGTTCGATTTACCAGCCTGTTTCGGTTCAGAATGGCTTTCTCTACACCGTGAAGTTTCTGGCTGCCGGCAAGTGGGCTGCGGGCGATGTTCGTCCGCGATTGCTGACGGTGCGTCTGGGCAAACAGAAGTCTGTTATCTCGATATCAAAGCCTGCAGACTGGTCTCCAGCGAATCCTGGCTGGAGGTGGTACACTGCTGATCTGCTGGCCGAGGGAACTCAGTCGGCGCTGCGTTTTTCATCAGAGACTTCGCGGACGCCGGATGGTCCGATGATCGCGGCTGTGTCGCTTTATGCTCCGCTGGGTCCTCCTGGTCCACTCAGCGGTGTCAGGGTGCCTTTGCCTCCGGATCTGGAGAAGTATATTGCCAGCCGTGAGCGTGCGATTGCATTGGGCAAGGCGCTGTTCTGGGACATGCAGGTCGGTTCAGATGGCCGCACGGCTTGTGCAACCTGTCACTGGCATGCCGGGTCGGACATGCGACTGAAGAATTCGGTTCATCCGGGAGCTCCGGGCAGCAACTTTGGTCCGCAGAATCCACAGAGTGCATCGCTGTTTGTTGCAGCAGTGGGCAAATATCGAGGGGTGAATTCGGTTCTGAAGCCTGATGACTTTCCATTTCATAAAGTCCTGCAGCCACTGGCTCCGGCAGATCGCCTCGGACAGCGTTCGAAGGGGAATCCGGTCATTCGGGATACTCGGGAAGTCGCTGGTTCGCAGGGTGTATTGAGTGAAGATTTTATCGCCTTTCTGCGGGGCAGAGTGACGGACATCGGTAAGCCGAATCTGCACCCGGTATTCAGCAGTCATGGCGTCAATGTGCGACAGGTGACTGCCCGAAATACTCCAACGACGATCAACGCAGTCTTCCTTGATCGACTGTTCTGGGACGGGCGAGCCAACCGGTATTTCAACGGTGTGAATCCATTTGGTGATCTTGATCCGGATGCTCGGGTCTATAGTGCGGCGGCTGACGGTTCGATGAACCGAGTCGCTGTTCGGATTGATAATGCGGCACTGGCGTCTCAGGCGACAGGGCCGGTAATCAGTCCAGTGGAAATGTCGTGGGACGGTCGCAGGTTTTCGGAGCTGGCACGCAAACTGTTGCCGCTGCGTCCGCTGGCATTGCAGAGGGTTTCTTCTGACGACAGCGTACTGGGGTGTTTCTGTGATGCATCTGGTTATGGTTTGTGCGGTAAGAAAACCAGCTACTCACAATTGATTCGAGAAGCGTTTCGGCCTGAGTGGTGGTCCGGGAAACGCCTGACTCCGGAGGGCTTTACCCATATGGAAGCGAATTTCTCGCTGTACTGGGGTCTGGCCATCATGATGTATGAATCGACTCTGGTGTCTGACCGCGCGCCCTATGATCGCTGGGCGATGGGTGACAAGTCGGCGATGTCACCACTGGCAAAGGAAGGCCTGAAGATTTTCATGAACGAGGGACGGTGCATTAATTGTCACAGTGGTCCTGAGTTTGCGGGAGCAACGGTGAGTCGGCTGCGTCAGGAGCAGTCAGGTGAAGCGGGTGTTGAACGAATGCTGATGTCGACGGGGCCGGCTTTTTATGACAGTGGGTTTTACAATATTGGCGTGCGTCCCACGCTGGAAGATATCGGGATTGGTGCATCGCATCCTCTGTTTGGACCACTTTCGTATACCAGGCAGGAACAGAACGGCAGGAATCCCGAACCAAAGGTTGATGTCCCCAGGGACCATCGGGTTTCGGTCAACGGTGCGTTCAAAACTCCATCACTGCGAAATGTCGCGCTCACGGGGCCCTACATGCATAACGGTGGCATGAAGTCGCTGCGGGAAGTTGTGGAGTTCTATGTTCGAGGCGGTGATTTCCCGGATGTCAACCGGCAGGACCTGCACCCGGATATTCGGCCGATCGAGGGGATGTATGGAAATGAATTCAAGGTGGATGCTCTGGTGGAGTTTCTTGAGCATCTGACGGATGAGCGTGTTGAGTGTCAGAAGGCGCCATTCGATCATCCTGAACTTGTGATTCCGAATGGTCATGGTGAGTTCTGTCGGGATGCCGCTCTGGATCAATTGCTGGTAATTCCTGCGAATGGCCGCAGCGGAGGAGCTCGTCTGTGGACTTTCGAACAGACTCTGGAGCGCGGGATGCAGTGGCGAGCTGTCTCGGATCGGGGCCACGACGCGGGGTATGATGGGGAACCGGTCAACGACATTCCCCCTGCAGAGATGATCCCGGACTATCCGGTGAAGAAGCCGGCGGAGGTGACACCGAAGCCGCCTCAGGACGCGGCAGTCAGCTTGCCTGTGTACTGGCAGGACTGACGGAATTCCGTCTGGGTGATGTTCTGAGGAACGACAGCTGAAGATCAAAAGGAGTCGCAGGTGCCGCTGGTATTACCAGCGGCACTTTTTTTTGCATCCTGATTTTCTGAGTTTTACAGCACTGGATCGTGAGCACCTGGTGGCAGGCGCAGAGCAATGGCCGAACTGCCTTGTGGGTGTTGCCTGAGGGGCTCGCGGAGCCATAGAGGGACCGAAAAGATTCCTTAACCGGTCGTGCTCAGAGACATCAATTTTGTTGAACGTTTAGCGCAAACCTGCCTGAACATGCTGTTTGTCGAATTCGTGCCGGTCTGCAACATGGTTCTGTCAATGAGGGTTTACCCTGCCTCGATTTGTAGTGATTTTGACGATTGTAGTGGTTATGCGGACCGCAGAATCGTCCCGATCGATTCAGCCGGTGCTCCTCGGAGGCTCTTGATGTATTCACCCATTTACGGCCCGGGTTTTGCGGAAGGAGATCACCAGGTTCCGTTGTGCGCATTGCGGAGTGCAGTGCTGCAGGAGAACAGCGGAACAAAGTCAAGCCTGAGTTATGGGTATCTCTGATCGTGCTTTGCACCGTCAGGTCTGCATCGGGATTGATGTGGGCGGGAGCTGTCGGGGCAGGTGGCAGTGGTTGGAGATCGTGTCCGGAGAACGAAATCCGGAGTGTGTTCATTTGTGTCTAATGGTGATTTGTTCCCCTTGGCACCAGAGACGGTAAAAAAATGGTGGTAGATAACAGTAAAAAGTCTGTACCAGCGGATGGTGCAGGCAGGTTGCACGGAGGGCTCAGCACAGCGTTGACAGATACTAACTGTCTCGCTGTGCGTGTAACGCGGTGGCGCTCCTGGCTGTCTCGCGTGAGTTCCCCACTGGCGGTAGCGGTAGCGGTGCTGGCATCTGCTGGCGCTGCATCTGCGCAGGACGTGGGAAAAGGTGTTGCTGAACCGGTGAATGGGGTGGTTTTGGCGACTGAAGCCCCAGCACCTTTAACAAAGGTTGAACCGGTAGTTGTCGCTGATGTCGGCGTGGCAGCCAAAGCAGCAAGGCTTGGACTGCCGCAAAAGGCGCCGGAAACGGGGCCATTTGCTGATGCTGAACCTGCTCCGGTCTGGCTGCGAAACGTTTTGGTCGATGGATTCTTTGATGAATCCGACCTGACCGATCCGGTCAACATTGTAGCGGCCCCTGCGAAGGTTGGTCGCTGGACGGTGGACGTTGGCAATGTGGCTCTGCATGTCAACGACTTCAAGGTCCCGTACGATCGCGGCAATGCGGTTGACCTGAACGGTACTCGTTCTGGTTCACTGTTTCAGGCGATCGAGACGGTACCTGGATTCCGCTATCATGTGCGTTTCCAGATGTCAGGGAACTGGTCGACCTTCCCTTCGAAGGCTCGTACGCTGGCCCTGTATTTTGGCAGCGAAAAGAAGCTCTTTACAGTAAAGCGTCCTGCTCGCTGGTCAAAGAGCAACATGCGTTGGGAAGAGCATGAAGTTGTATTCACGGCCTCGCAGGCAATGACGGGTATCCGCTTTGCTTCGGAGACCGCTGGAATTCCGGACGGCCCGGTGGTGGCAGATGTTCGCGTTCTGAAGGAAGCTTTGGCTCCGGGACCACTGGAGTCGATCACCGTTCCGATGCCGGACAATCTTGCCGACTTCATCAAAGACAAAGAGAAGGCGATTGCACTTGGCAAGGCTTTGTTCTGGGACATGCAGGCGGGCAGTGATGGCCGTTCTGCGTGTGCATCCTGCCACTGGAATGCGGGTGCCGACATTCGCACGAAGAACCAGTTGCATCCGGGTGCTCCGGGCAGTGCCTTCGGGCATCAGTCTGCTGCCAGCCTGAAGCTGGGAGTTGCTGCAGCTCAGTCCTTCAAGGGTGCGAACCAGGAATTGAAGCCTGCGGACTTCCCGTTCCATCGCTTCAAGGATCCTACTCGTCCTGGCAGTAGCTCGGCTGATGGCTATGGAAACAACCCCGTCGTCAGTGACTCGATGCAGGTGTTTGGTTCTCAGGGCGTGATTACCGAAGGGTTCATTTCAATTGTCCTCGGAAATCCGGTCGAGAAGTGTAAAAAGGTTGCTGACCTTGTGTTTAACATCAAGGGCACCAACACGCGCCAGGCAACGGGCCGCAACGCTCCTTCAACCATTAATGCTGTGTTCCTTGATCGTCTGTTCTGGGACGGACGTGCGAATCGGTATTTCAACGGTGTTAATCCGTTCGGTGAGCTGGATCCGGACGCTCGCGTCTACCAGTTGGCTGCAACGGGGCACCTGCAGAAGGTGAAGATCAGTCTGGACAATGCCGCGCTGGCATCCCAGTCTGTGGGGCCGGCCCTGAGTGCTGTGGAAATGAGCGCGGATGCTCGCAATTTCATGGAGCTGGGTCGCAAGCTGTTTTCTCTGCAGCCACTGGGATTGCAGAAGGTGCACGAGGACGACAGTGTGCTTGGAATCTATCGGGATTCTGACGGTCGTGGGTTGGATCAGGAAACTGCCAACTACGCCCAGTTGATTCGTGATGCGTTCCACCGTCAGTGGTGGGGCGGCAAGCAGATCACAGAAGGTGGCTACACTCACATGGAAGCCAACTTCTCACTGTTCTGGGGACTTTCGATCATGATGTACGAAGCGACTCTGGTTTCTGACCAGACTCCTTTTGATGCGTGGGCTAAGGGCGACAAAAATGCTCTGTCGGTCAACGCGAAGAAGGGCTTCCGGATCTTCATGAACGAAGGCAAGTGCATCAACTGTCACCATGGTCCTGAGTTTGCGGGTGCGACTGTCAGCATGATTCGCGGTCAATTGTCTCAGGACGGCGGTATTCACTACATGCCGATGGCTCGCGGACTGGCCTTCTATGACGAAGGTTTCTACAACATCGGTGTGCGTCCGACCACTGAAGATCTTGGTGTCGGCGCTGCTCATCCGTTGTTTGGACCACTTTCCTACAGTCGTCAGGAACAGGGTGGTGCAAACCCTGATCCTAAGCATGTGGTGAAATCGGACGATCGAGTAGCAGTTGATGGTGCCTTCAAGGCGCCAACGCTGCGTAACGTGGAACTGACTGGTCCGTACATGCACAATGGTGGCATGAAGAATCTGACGGAAGTCGTTCAGTTCTATACTCGTGGGTCTGACTTCGAGCATGCCAATCTGAAGGATCTGGATACCGACGTCAGTGGTATTCCGTCACTGCAGGGGCATCCACTGGGAATCGCCAGCGTAGTCGAGTTTCTCGAACACCTGACCGATCCTCGTGTGAAGTTCCAGAAGGCTCCTTTTGACCATCCTGAACTGATTCTGGTGAATGGCCATGAAACGACCGAGTGGAATAATGCACTCGATTCACTGGTTGTTCTTCCGGAAACTGGTCGAGATGGTGGCGCAGCACTTCAGACTTTTGAAGACGCACTCACTAACGGTCTGAGTCTTGAAAAGTTGCCAGCGCCGGAGAACCCGGATGCAGGTACAGGAACCGACGGTGGTGCAGGTGCTGATGGTGGTGCAGGTGCTGACGGCAATGGAACTGGAACTGGAACTGGTGCTGGAGTCGTTAATACTCCGGCGGCTAATGCCAATGGCACCGCGGTCGTGGCTGTCTCGATCAGCGACAATGGCGGCACAGCCAACGGCGGCGTCGATACTTCGGCGACCCAGACGTTCTTGATCACGGTCAATTCGGTGAATGACGCGCCGAGTTTCGCGGTGGGCAGCACGCAGACGGTGTTGGAAGACGCAGGTGTTCAGAGTGTCAACAACTTCGCTACGAGCATTTCAGCAGGTCCGACTAACGAGAGCACACAGACGTTGTCGTTCAATGTGACGAACAACAACAACAGCTTGTTCAGCGTGCAACCGGCGATTAGCGCCAACGGCCAATTGACCTACACGCCCGCTCCGAACGCCAACGGCACGGCGGTGACTCTGATGGCGCTGATGTCGGCGGGACGCGTGCCGGCGATGATCAATTTCACCGCGGGCGTGACCAACGTGCTGGCGGCCTGCAAGGCCGCGCAAGTCGATACGATCCTGACCTCGCGCGCCTTTATCGAGAAGGGCCGCCTCGACAATCTGATCGCGGGCCTCCAACCGGCCGTGAAGATCGTCTATCTCGACGATATTCGTCCGACCATCACGCTCGGCGACAAGTTGCGCGGCTTCTGGAACGCCAACCTGCCGCTGGTCAAACGGTTGTTTATCCAACACTTACCTCCCTTGGTTCGCTTACCGGATATTCATACAGTGATTCAGGAAATTCTGCAGGGCTAACCGGCATTGCAACAAGTACTTCAAGCACGGCCGATGGTTCTAATCCCGCTTCCTTGATTTACTCCGGTAAACCTGATGACAATATTTCGCAAACCACAACCCAAGGATCACTTGCAACTTTGACCTTCACTCCAAAGGTTGCAGGTATATATAC
>CAXBSH010000276.1:0-7694 GCA_963977705.1 uncultured Planctomycetaceae bacterium | reverse complement strand
CAGTTGTCAGTTGTCAGTGAAGTCCCCCTCGGGAGGGCGAGGCTCCTGCCGAGCCGAAGTTAATTGTCCGTATTCAGTTGTCGTTATTCGCCACCACCCGTAGCCCGGGCATTCCTGCCCGGCATCACCTATAACAATGCAATGTTTGTGATGCCGCTCGGCTGCTGCGGAAAAGGAAATCCATAGTTTTTGCCTGCGATTTTCCCTGGGCGTTGCCCAAGGCTACGTTGACTATGGCCGTTGGCCAAACAAACCAAACACACGCCACAACGGCTTCCTCGCCCGACGGGTTTCGTGCCGAATGACAAGGCTTCAGCCCGTGTCGTCCACCACGTTCAAGCCCCCCTTGGCACGCCGTTTACATTAGCTAACGTGTTGTCTTTCGTGCGGTTGGAAGGAACTCACCGACCACAAGCGGCGGTCCGCCCACGGCGATACGTGTTGGGCACTGTATGTCCTACAGACCAAAGGAAGCCTGTTTGTTCTGTGCATTCCGCTATGGTGATTACCGGAAATCAGCTGAACAGTTGCGGAATCGGGATTCCGTGGTCAGTGATGGGGACCGGTCGATCACCATCATACAGTTCCTTCGCCGGATCGATCCCCAGTGCAGCCACAATCGTGGCATGCAGGTCCGGAACACTGACAGGTTGCTGTTCTACTTTGCGACTGAACTCGTCTGTCACACCGATCACCTGCCCGGTTTTCAGGCCACCACCGAAGAGCGGCACACTGAAGGCCGCCCCCTGATGGCCTCGCCCACCACCGCCGTCAAACTCCGGTGGGCGACCGAACTCCGTTGCCACAACCACCAGCGTGGAATCCAGCAGCTGCCGGGCTTCAAGATCATCGATCAGTGCGGCAAGAGCCTTGTCCAGTTCCTGAATCAGTACATGCTGATTCAGCTGGCCGTCGTTATGAGTATCCCAGCCGGTGCCATTAATGAAATTCAGATTGAAGGCCACTTCCACAAACCGGACACCGCTTTGCACCAGTCGCCGTGCCAGCAGGCAGCGTTGACCAAACTCGCTGCCATAGGCCGTTCGCAGATCCGCGGATTCCTGCTGCAGATCGAATACGGAAGCAAACTGCGGACCGGCCAGCGCTTCACCCTGAATGCCGGCATCCACGTAATCTTCCACATCACGAAAACCGCTGTAGCGACTGCGAAACCTGCCACGCATGCCATGCAGCATGCGCTGGCGGCGTTCCAGTCGCGTAGCGGTAACATCGGTCGGACGCCGCAATCCTGCCGGCCCACTGGCTGTGTCAATCAGGTAAATGTAATTGTGTTTTGCACCCAGAAATCCGGACCCTCGAGTGGCACTGGGATAGCCCATCACGACATACGCCGGGACTTTGCTGAGCGGATCACCAAGTTCGTGAGACACGATCGAACCGATGGATGGATAAACGGTGGTTCCGGTAGGCGGTCGGCCGATGTGCATGCGATTGACGGCAGCAGCGTGCTCATCGATTACGTCATGCGTCACCGAGCGTATCAGGCAGGCACGATCCAGTCGGGCAGCCATCGCCGGCAGATGGCTGCAGATCTGCACATCACGAATGGCCGTGGGAATGGATGGATACGCCGACCCGGGCTTGCGTGACCCCTGAGCAGGATCGCCGATTGCTTTGGGGTCCCACGTATCGATCTGGGCAGCACCCCCGCCAAGCCAGATGAAGATGCAGGATCGAGCTTTGCCCTGCGGCAATTGCAACGCAGCAGCTGTCGGCAGAACAGCCGTTGCACCGGCTGCTGACAGAGCCGTTCTTCTGGAAATACCGACTGCCATAGCCTTCGTTTCCCCGGCGGAAGAATGTTCAGATGCTGCCCGATCAGCCAGTGACCGGCGTGCATGAAACGACCGCCCATGATAGAACAGAGTATTGGCATTTGATACATGGCACCGTCGTTCGTGGCGTGTTTTCAGAAAAACCGATGCTGCAGGTATCGGGATGGAGTGTGTGCAATGCAGTGGATTGACCGCAGTCGGCTGGCCTCACAGGTTCTGGCCGGCACCTTCCTCAACCTTGGCTCGTCTGCTGCCGTGGAAATCGCTGCCGGCACGGGTTTTGACTGGGTCCTGCTGGACTGCGAACATGGCTCTGGCTCGTGGGGCGATCTGCGAGCGCAATTGCTGGCAGTGCAGGGCACCACGGCAGCTCCGATTGTGCGAGTTCGTTCCTTGAACGCGGATGACGTCAAATTCGTGCTGGACAGCGGCGCGGCGGGAGTGATGTTCCCTTACGTGGCCGATGCCACAGAAGCTGCTCGCGCAGTCAGCCTGATGAAATACCCACCTCAGGGTATTCGCGGGGTCGCCCAGGTCATTCGAGCGACGGATTATGGTCGCAACTGGAAGTCGTATCTGGCCGAAGCGAATGAGAAAACTCTGGTCGTCGTGCAGATTGAAACGCCGCAGGCTGCAGCGCAGGCCGAGGCGATTGCTGCTGTACCGGGAGTCGACGCGCTGTTTGTGGGCCCGATGGACCTGTCAGTCAACATGGGTCACCCCGGTGACTTCTCGCAGCCAGCCTTCATTCAGAACCTGCAGACCGTGGTGCAGGCCTGCGAAAAACATGGAAAAACAGCGGGAATACTCAGTCGCCCGGAACTGGTTGAGCAGCACAAGGCACTGGGCTTCCGATTGATTGCGTTGGGATCGGACGCAGCCGCAGTGGCCGCCGCAATGACTCAGAACCTTGCCGCCCTGCGTCGCTAGCGGTGAATGCTGGATTCCCGACCTTCAAAGTTCCTGACCGGTAAACTCGGGCTGGCTTTTCCAGTCTGCCCCGCCAGCGAGAAAATCGCCGGAAAGGATTTGAAAAACCGCAAAAAACCTGTTTTTTAGCGACTGAAAAGTCGTTTTGCAGGAGACTTCGCCGGGCCGCAGGACGCAGTTCAGCAAACCGAGTCATGTCTCGGATTGACTTCAGAAACTCCGACGGTATGCTACGGGATTCTCCGGGTGTGAATTCCGCAGATTTTCAGAGGTTTTGGTTTTCCATGGGACGCACTGAACGACAAAGAGAGATCGCTCGCCGCCGCAAACGCAAAGTTGGTCTGGCAAAGGTTCGCGAGCGTTTTGCAGCATCAAAGAACGAAGGCGAAAAAGCTCAACTGCTCGCTAAGGCTCGTCGCATGAGCCCGTTTATTGAGCTCGAGTGATTCTTCGCAGTTGAACCGCACGCAGTTGATCCTTGGTCGGTGATCTGAACAGCGATTGTTTTCAGTCTGATAGTGACCTGCGCATTGTGCGCACGTGCAACA
Source organism: uncultured Planctomycetaceae bacterium (assembly GCA_963977705.1). Classification (GTDB taxonomy): domain Bacteria; phylum Planctomycetota; class Planctomycetia; order Planctomycetales; family Planctomycetaceae; genus SXXK01. The sequence continues at coordinate 4,420 of CAXBSH010000276.1, read as the reverse complement.
CTGCAGATGACTGTACACGCTGAATTACTGCAGAATATTCGCACCCGTGGCAGCATGTCTGTCACGGGTGTTTTGTTTTCTAAAAGCCATTCCAGCAGCTGCTGGCCCAACTGCACGCGGGCCCTGCAACAGCACTGCAAGAGCATTTCCGAATTTTTTTCAACCGGGGCATGCAGCAACCGCCAGCAAGCCCTGAAATGCCCCCTGCCACAGCTCGCCAGACCTCCTGCTGAGGTCGCAGCACACCAGAACGGCCACGGTAAACATGCGTTTTCTGCCTGACGCAGATCACGATTTCGGCTGTTGGTGCAGTGCATCAAGTGGCATCGGCAGTGAGTGCCGATGCCAGACTGGCCCTCGTAATTCGCAGAAAATATTCGGGTCGTCAGCGATTGCATCGTCTTGACGGTTCTGAATTGCCGCCGGTATCAACCACCCCCAATCGTCCCGTTGCCGCGCAGGAATTCTGTGCGGAGGACGGGCAGGTGTTAAAGGGATCGAGTCAATACACAGGCTGTGAAAGCGGATTTCACAGCGACCGTTCAAAGCAGATAACTGGGGTCATGGATCTGAACCACGGAAACGGTTCAGAGATCATGGATGATCGCAGGCGAGAGTGGAGAAGTCTCGCCGGAATTCCTGAAGGAGGATCTTAACTTGCACAAGGCCATCGGACTCATCACATGCGCTTCGGTGATGGCCGCGTCGCTGTACTTATTCAGCGGCGGCGATCCATCGCGAACGTTGTCGGCTCAGACCGAACCCGCAAAGGGCACAGGTCGTCAGAGCACAGTGGCAAGACGTTTCCTCCAGGAAGCCCAGGCTGAGGCTGCGAAGGGCAATGTCGCCGAAGCCCGTCGGCGAGCAGAGACTGCGAAGTCTCTGTCATCCGACTGGAGCGGTGTGGAGGAAACACCGGACGAGTTTCTGGCAGCTCTGGACGGTCAGACCGCTCCAAAGAAGTCTCAGAAATCTCTTGAAGAGGAATGGTCAGAATCAGAAGCCCCGGCAGACTCGAGCAGCGAAGTGGCTGACGAGCCGGCAGCCGAGGAAGCTGAAGAGGCTGTTTCCAGTGCAGACATGCGAAAGCGTCGTGAAGCTCAGCGACTGGTCCGCGAGGCGCGGGTTGCCATGAAGCAGGGCGACATGGCGCTGGCACGCTCCCGCGCTATGCAGGCTCGCCAGCTGAAAGCCTCTTATGCTCTGTGGGACGATCGTCCTGAGCATGTGCTGGCTGACATTGACACTCAGATGAAGACTGTGACTTTCACAGCGAATGCTCGCGATAAGGCGAAGCAGGCAGCCAGCAAGGCGACCGATGCCGCAGCCACTCGTGCAGAATCGATGCTGCAGGGCGCCCGTCGAGCAATGGATGCCGGCGAACTGGAAGAGGCAGAGGCTCTGGCTGCTGAAGCCGAATCATTGAAGGTGGCTTTCGCTGCCTTCGAAGACAGCCCGACATCTGTGCGACGCGATGTTCAGCGTCTGCGAGCCGCTGGCAAGTCTGCTGAAGAAACATTCGCCGCAGCCGACAAGTCTGCTGCGACGGAAGCTGACCGTGCTCGCCTGCTGCTTCGCGAATCGCGTGCTGCAGCAGCACGAGGCGATGCTGCGGCCGCAAAGGCCAAAGCCGCTGAAGCAGCCGACATGGAAGTCGCCTTCAACCTGACGGACGATCGACCGGAGCTGGCAGCTGAAGAAGCGGAATTCGTAGCTGCTCGATCAGGCAGCGGCGGAAGCCGTGTTGCAGCAACCGGTTCAAAAGCTCGCACACAGAAGAAAGTGGACAACGCCGGTTTCGATGAAACCGACATGACTGCGATTTCCCCGGAAGGGCGATCTGCCGGTCAGGCTTACCGTCAGGGTATCGCCATGCTCCGCAGTGGTGACCGCGAAGGGGCTCGCAGCGCCTTCCAGGCCGCCTGGAAGAATGCCGGTGAACTGAGCTCGACAGAACGCCGACAGCTGCAGGAATTCCTGCAGGACCTGTCTGCTCCAAAGGCCGTTCGACTGGCCTCCAACCAGGAGCCAGCCGAGACCGAAGGCACAGAGCCAGTGGCTGAAGGCGAAGTGACTCCGCTGTTCCCTGACGAGCCGGCTGCCGGTTCTCCCGGACCTCCGGATGCTCTGACGGCTGCCGCTGACAAGACCGACGTGCAGTATGATCGCCTGCGGACCGAAGTGATGAACAGCGTGTTCCGCGCAGAGAAGATGAAGACCACGAATCCGGATGAAGCCCTGCAGATTCTGGACAACACGCTGGCCACCATCGAAGCGACGCCGCTGAGCAAGGAATCTCTGGAAACTCTGGCAGGCTATGTTCGCCGCAGCCATGCGTCGATCAGTGCCTGGCGGGATCAGCAGGCTCCCAACATCGCTCGCAGCGAAAAGAACAACAGCGTCGTGGAAGAAATCCGTCGTGAGACGGAAACCAAGATCCGTATCGAGCAGGAATTTGCGGATCTGGTGGAAGAGTACAATCAGGCGATGAAGGAGCATCGCTATGCAGAAGCCCAGCTGATCGCTCGCAAGGCAAAAGACCTGAATCCGGATCTGCCGCAGGCCACCATCATGGTGGAAAAGGCCAAGCTGCAGAAACAGATTGCCTTCAATGAAGATGTCAAGGAACGCAAGGCCGACAGCTTCCTCAACGCCCTGAACGGTGTTGAAGAGGCCATGATTGCACCGGATCGCGATTACAGCATGCCTGATGCTCGCAGCTGGGGCGAACTGACAAAACGCCGTGCACGCCTTGGTCGAGTTGACAGTCGGGAACGCACGGAGAGCGAACTGGCCATCGAGAACAGCCTCAGCCAGAAAGTCTCTCTGCACTATCAGGACAAGCCGCTGACCGATGTGATTCGCCAGATCGCCCTGGATCATGGCATCAACATCACGATGAAGACCCGGGAAATTGAGACGGAAGGCCTGTCCGCCTCACAGCCCATCAGCATCGACGTGGATGGAATCACGCTCCGCAGTGCTCTGAACCTGCTGCTGGATCAGGCCGGCGGACTGGTGTACTCGATCGAAAACGAAACTCTGATGATTACCAATCGTCTGGAGCAGGAAACGAAGTACATCAACGTGGCTTACAACGTGGCCGACCTCGTTGTTCCGGTTGGCATCCGTAACCCGGCCAATGTCGGACAGTACGGAAACTCGGTACCAGGCAGTGAGCGGGCCCCAAGTGCCAATGGAAACGGATTCTATCAGGTGAATGATGATCTGGCGGTTTCCATCGGAGGCAACGGTCGCCCGTCTGCCAACGGTCCGGCATCCGGCAGCAGCGTCAGCAACGCGGACTTCTCAGCACTCGTCAATCTGATCACCACCACCGTCGAACCAGGTACCTGGGACGTCGATGGGGGACAGGGTACGATTGGCCAGGAAGAAAACACGCTGTCGCTGGTGATTCGCCAGACCTCAGCAGTACACGAACAGATTGCCGACCTGCTGACTCAGCTGCGAAAGCTGCAGGACCTGCAGGTAACGGTGGAAGTGCGGTTCATCAGCGTCTCCGATAACTTCTTCGAACGCATCGGGGTCGACTTTGACATGAACCTGAACGACACGCTCGGTGATCCTCCAGGGGTTCCTGCCTTTGGCTCACGCCAGTTGCAGTTCCCGGGTGGTACCGGTGCCGGCCAGAACGGTGGCGGTGGTGGCCAGCAGGGCCAGGCTGGTGACCTGCGAGGTAGCCAGCAGGGCCAGGGTGGTGGTGGTGGTGGTCAGCAGGGTCAGCAGGGTCAGCAGGGCCAGGCTGGTCAGCGACTGTTCGACCCGGTTAACCGAGTCAACTCGCCACGCGATGACTTCCGTGGTACCGTGGTCGGGATGAGCGGTCCGAACCAGTTCACTCAGGACTACGACATTCAGTTCCGCCAGGGCTCATTCGAAATCGGTGTACCCGACTTCGGAGGATTCCAGCCGAACGCCGGTATGCAGGTCGGGATGGCAATCCTGAGCGACATCGAAGCCTTCTTCTTCATTCAGGCTGCTCAGGGCGACTCTCGCTCAAACATCCTGTTTGCTCCGAAGGTCACGATGTACAACGGTCAGTTTGCATCGATCACGGACCAGACTCAGCGTTACCTCGTGATTGGTCAGATTCCGAACCTTGCTCCGGGTGCAGTCGGCTTCCAGCCCATCGTGGCTCCGTTCCCGGACGGTATCAGTCTGACAGTGTCTGGTGTGGTCTCTGCAGACCGTCGTTATGTGCGATTGTCAATGTCACCATTCTTCAGCCAGATCGTTGATGTGCAGACCTTCACCAACGTAAACGCCGGCGGTGCCGGTGGCTTCGGTGGTGGCGGTGGTGGCTTCGGCGGTGGCGGTGGTGGCTTCGGTGGTGGCGGCGGTGGTGCCGGTGGCGGCTTCGGAGGCATCGGCGGTATCGGCGGTGGCTTCGGTGGCGGTC
>CAXBSH010000275.1:0-7724 GCA_963977705.1 uncultured Planctomycetaceae bacterium | reverse complement strand
GACTGTGCCACCCCACGCCGGCCCACCCCGCGGTACGCCTGGATTGCTCCACGTCTCATAACGCAGCTCCGGGGCGTCGGATGGAGTCACCCTCTGAATCACGGCCGGCGTCGGCGCACCGGAACCGGATCCGGAAACAGCAGCATTCGCGGAACCGGAACTCACTGCCCCCACCACCGTCGAAAACGCCACAGCACGAGCTGCACCAGCCACCGACTGTCCCTCTATCGCCTGCGGCAGCGCCGACTGCGGCTCATTCGGGACCGCTGGCTCAGCTGGGATCGCCGGAACAGTCAGCGGAACGGCGTCCGTGGATTCTGCTGATCCCGGAACCACCAATTCAGGCCCAGCGATCGGCGGCACTGCCACATTTGCGGCCCCCGTTGCAGGAGACGCAGCATCTGCCGGGTTCGCTGGCAACACCACGGTCGGATTCGCATCAATTGCCTCAAAGGTTGGTTGCGATTCCTGCGTTGCCGTCACATTGCTCTCATCCGGAGCCAATTCGGGCAGCAACGGCATGTTTGACGCATCGTTCAGCACCGGCACCGCCGGAACTGCTGGAGGCGGTGATGCTGGAGCGGGCAGGGCAGGAGCAAGAGGATCGGCAGACGGCGAACCAGAGGCTGGAAAATAATCAATCTGCAACGAACCCGAAGGCTGTGGTGGTCGGACGATCCGCGGACGAGTCGGCTGAACCGTCATGGGCTCAGAACGCACCGATGTCGGAGCCCGGGAGCCCTTCGCAGCAGCGAGGGCCGCCTCACTGACCGCCAGTCGCTCCGTCAATTGCTCCACTCGACGACTTAACGATTCCAACTGCCCCGACAGATCACCGTTGTTTACCGTCACATTGACTGGAATACTGACCGTGGTCGGTGCGTCATTCAAACGTACCGTCGCCTCCCGACTGCCCTGCACCCCATGCTCCGTACGAGTATCTGACTGCGGGCTGACATCGAACTGCACCGAATCGTCATACGGTCGAGCACCTGCGGCACGCTCATCACCGCGACTCGGCGTCTCAGGAGCCAGTGACACAGGCTCCCCGTCTGCCGTTTCGTCCGGCATCGGCTCCTGAAAAGACACACTGAGCCCGGCTGCATGATAGACGGTTGGTCCTGAATCCGCCGTGGAGAGCCGTCGCAACTTCGTGGGCAGATCGCCACCATAAAACACGACATCAGCTCCGGCTTCGCTCGGCTCAGGTAGCGTCGCAGTTGCCACCCGATCAACCTCAGCCTCGCCAGCTCCCGGATGGGGACGCATCAGGACCGTTCCTGTACAAACCACCGCAGCGGCAGTCAGACCGGCCAGCAGATTCCGTACTGATCGCAGACTCGTGATATCAGGAAGAGCGTCCATCCGAAGTGCTTCCAGTTCGAAAAACCCGACAACGCACGGCGCAAGACCCCCGCAGCGCCCAAGACACGTGTCCGTATCTGTAAAATCGACCGCGGGACAACCCGAATTCGCGTCAATATCGTCTCAATCGCCCCGTTCCGCAAAAAAAGCCCAATCCTCACAAAGCGGATGTTCATCACCCACATGACCCAAATCCGAGATCCCAATCACTTACCCGCCACCACGATGCCCAACCCCTGACACAGCCACCATTCGTCACGAAACCACTTTTCCGGCATCCCTCGCACAACAGGCCACCATTCAGCAAAATCCGCTGGAAGTGAGTTGTAATTCAGCCGAAACAGGATTTCATACGCGCAGCGATGGCGGGCGTCACCGTTCAGCCAGTAATCAGCATGAGGCGAGGAAGTGTTATGTCGTCCGGAGTCCAGACCGCCAGTTCCGCCACGCAATCTCCCTCCGCACGCTCCTCTACCCCCGCGGCCGGCGGCAGCCAGAACCGCAGTGCCGGCGTGGAAGCCCTCGCAGATCTGCCTCCCCGCAATCGAGTGTGCCTCTGGCAGGGACTGTCGCTCGGCGGTATGTACAAATTCCTCAGCCTGAAACCCCAGATCACAATCGGTAACCTCGATCGCCTGATCTCTGCCGGTCTCATGACCGGCTTCAACAGCCTGATGAACGCCACCGAAAACATGCTTTACGGCGGTCGCATCGCTCGAACACCCGTCAGCGAACCGCCCATCTTCATCCTTGGGCACTGGCGCAGCGGCACCACCATGCTGCACAACCTCATGACGCTCAACCCACGATTCACCTTCCTGAATCTCTACGAATGCCTGTTCCCCGGACACTTCCTGCTGACTCAGAAGATCATGGCGCCGCTGACCGAATGGCTGCTGCCCAAAAAACGCCCGATGGACAACGTCGAAGTCGCATGGTCCGCTCCTCAGGAAGATGAAGTCGCCCTCGCTGTCTGGACCACCCTGTCCCCCTACCTCATGCCCGCATTTCAGGGTCGCATGAGTGTCTACGAGCGGTTTCTGGACCCGGCCGAAATGACTGCCGAAGAACGCACCATCTGGAAAAACGCGCTGCTGACGCTGGTCAAAAAACTGGCAATGCGACGCAAAGGCATGTGCGTCATGAAGTCCCCCACGCACACCTATCGAGTTCCCACGCTGCTGGAAATGTTCCCCAACGCCAAATTCATCTACATCTACCGCGATCCCCGAGCCGTCTATCAGTCCACAATCCACCTGCGAAAAATGATGTTCGCTGAAAACACACTCGGCAACCTGCGTCCTGATGTCTGGTCCGAAGAGACACTCTACCTCTACGAACGATCAGTCCGACGCTTCGAAGACACCAAACACCTGATCCCCGAAGGAAACCTGTTCGAACTGCGATTCGAAGACCTCGAAAAAACTCCCGCCGATGTGCTCGAAAAACTGCACGCGTCTCTCAACCTGCCAGGCTGGGACGAAGCCGAACCGCAGATCCGGAAAGTCATCTCCGGGTTTTCCAGCTACCGCAAGAATTCCTATCGCATCGATGCTGCCACCATCCACATGCTCGAAACTCGACTGCGCTGGGTCTTCGACCTGTATGGCTACTCACTGACCCAGGAAGAAACTGCGGCCGCCTGATCGCCCGGTCAGGCTGTCACTGCCCCACACACCACAGGGCCTTGTGAGTCCGCAGATAAAGTCGCCCGTTGCTGACCGCAACAGACGAATTCGAAGACTCGCCCAGAGAATTGACGGCGACCTGCTGAAAGCCCTCAGCAGTCGCCCGCCAGACAAAACAGTCGCCCGACTGATTGAGCGAATAGCACAGACCGTCACCCGTCAGTGTGACCGACGACCAGTTCGTTCCCTTACCACCTGGACCATCCAGACGCTGCTCCCATTTCAGCTCACCCGTCACAGCATCAAAACACTCAGCAATCCCCGGATCATTGTGGATGTAAATGTGGCCCTCGTGCACAACACCCGAGCCAATCCGCTGCTTCGTCTTCGCATGACGCCAGACTCGATGACTGCCCGTAACATCCCCTGAGCCGTCCGCACGGACCGCAACCGCCATCCCGTTGTAGCCACCCATCGCTATCACAGTGTCCCCATGCACCAGCGGCGATGTGTAACACAACGCATTCGTGCCCTCCGCTGACCACAATTCGCGACCATCCACCGGATCAAAACTGCGCACTCGAAACGGAACACTCAACAGCAGTTGAGTCTTCCCGGCCAGCTCGCGGATGACCGGCGTACTCCATGACCCCGTGTAGTCCGCACTCTGAAACTTTGCCTCAGACGTTCCATCCCGGTCCAGCTCCTCCGCACGCTGCCACAACACTTCACCCGTCTTCACATCCAGAGCATACAACGCCGCATTCTCGCCAGGACCAAAGTTCAGATACACGCGACCATCAGCAATCACCGGTGAAGCACCATAACCCCAGATATGCTTCTGAATCCCGGTCTCTTGACTCCACAACAGTCGACCCTCGAAATCCCAGCAGTGAATGCCGGCAGAACCAAACCACGCAATCACTCGCTCACCATCGGTGACTGCCGAAGACGAACAAACCGGGTTCGTCGAATGCGTGGGATCCGGGCCCGACCACTCCACCGTTCGACTCCATAATGTCGCACCCGTCTCGGCATCCAGACACCACAATCCACGCTGCTTCGCATCGGTCGGCGGCTGTGTCAGAAAGATGCGGTTCTGCCAGATCACCGGAGTCGAATTACCGGCCGCCGGCAGTTCCACTCGCCAACGTACGTTCTGCTCACGAGACCATGCGTGAGGCAGTCCGCGCTCAACACTGACACCGTCACCCCGCGGACCACGCCACTGCGGCCAGTTCTCAGCCCGACCCACAACTGCCAACAGACAGAGACACATCCACCAAACAGCACTTCGGACCAGCCCGCACAAACCATCAGTCGTCATCACCAGACTCCCACAACAGCCGTACTGACCAGACGCACAGATACGACACGACACAGCCTGTCACTGCGCCGTCACTTCTTTGCCGTTCGGCTGCTGGGCTTGTCAGCACCCGGGAAATCCGCCGGAATCGGAATCGTCACCTTGCCCGTGGCCGCCCACTCAGTTCCACGCAACAGACTGGTAATAAATCCCACACACTCCTGCGAATACTCGGCATGGCCCATCGGAGTATGAAATACTCGCCCCTTCCCATACTGAATCGTCATCAGCATGGGTTCATGACGGCCCGTAATCTGCGATTCCGCCGTGGCCAGCACCTGCATGTTCTTCGCCGGACCACGCAACTTGTCATACAACTCGTCCTTCGCGTGCATCCACTCCAGGGGCATACCCTGCACAATCGGATGCTCACGGTCACGAATAATCACCGGAAACTCAATCTGTGGACCATGGTTGCCACCATTGCCAGGACTTTCATCCCGCACTAACTGGCCCTGCTTGTCATAGTACACATAAGGCCCCGACTTCTCGTTCCGTCCACCCCAGCCACCAAGTCCAATCATCTCGTTGTACGCCGGCCAGTCAGGAAACGAATTGTCCGCCGCATGCACCACCACAAAACCACCACCATCACGCACAAACTGCTCGAAGTTGGCTCGAGTCTCTGCAGGCCACGGAGCAGCACCATGGCCAAAATTCGAAAGCACCACGTCCCAATCCGCAAATTTCGGCTGAAAATTCGGATCAGTTCCCTGCGGTGCTGCTGTCTTCACGTCCACAGTGAAGCGGCCGGACTGCTGCAGATACCCCTTCATCAGCTGCGTCGTCTGCGGCCAGACTCCATGATTGTTCTGACCGTCCACAATCAACACCCGAATCGGCTCGGCAGCAGATACCGAGACCGCTGACAGCACAGTTCCCAGCAATCCACACGCCAATTTCAGCCAACCTCTGCGCAACATCTCCGCCACTCCCGGCAACAGACTGAACAACCGCATCGAGACAAGTCACTGCGACTCAGAGTACTGGCAGGGAACGAATCAGGCAAACGTCCGGCGATACCAGCTGTACAACAATAGAAATGCCGGCGAAAACTCTGACGGATCAGCCGACACTTCAACGTCCAGCTCGGCCAGCGACACCCACCGCACCGCCGTCATCTCACCGGCGTCCGGGATCACTGACTCATCCGACAACGTCCGATACAGCACCGTGAATTCCCACGACGTCGCCGCACAAGCGCCGAACTTCTCCAGACGCTCAAGCACTGCACCTGCCAGCCCCAGTTCTTCCTGCAGTTCCCGCGGAGCTGTCTGATCGTAACTTTCCCCTGCCGAAACATGCCCCGAACAGGAGGATGTCCAAACGCCCGGAAATTCCTCCTTCGTCAGCGATCGCTGATGAATCAGCAACTGCCCCGACGAATTGAATAGAAACACATGCACCGCACGGTGCAGCAGCAGACGACGATGAACCTCAGAACGAATCAGCGAATATAAAACCTCGTCCCGCTCATCCACCACGTCAAACAGCTCTTCCTGCAACCCTGCACCCTCCCTGAAACACAATCCGCTGCGACCGAACACCCAGCCAGAAGACCAACTGTTGCAGCCCGGAATCTGCGCTCGTCCAAAACGTCGCTTACAGTTTCGGCTGCCGCATCTGCGCCTCGCTGCGACGCCCCGTCGGATCCCATAACCGATCACCGACGTTGAATCCAAATCCCAGATTCAACTCTGTCTGGGCTCGCTGAGCCCACGGGGTCCCCGGATGGTCAGCAATCACAGTCTGCATCCGTTCCACTGCAGCCGTCTCTTCCGTTTTCACCATCTCAAGGTATTCGTCGCGAGTCATCTTCATCTGAAAGGCTTTCGCCAGACGGTCAAACTGCTGCTCGTCCGGTAAAATCGGCTTGCCTCCCCACCAGAAATTCCACTCGTTCGACTTCGGATTCTTCGGCTGAGGCATATTGTTTGCATGCTGATCCATGGCCAGCAGATACTGATACAGCCGCAGCCGGAACACATACAACTGTGCCAATGCCAGATCATAACTGGCACGCCATCGCAGCGATGACTCCTGCGAACGCAGAGGCTTGATACTCTCCAGCTCGCCAATCGCCACCTGACACAGATTCATCGACCGCGCAGCCTTCCCGACCTCCGCCAGTGCCTCGGCCCGAAACTCCGCCGGCAACAGCTTGAAATGCTCGTTCCTCAGATTCAGCTGAGCATCATGACGGTCGAATAACAGCTTGTCCTCGTTCGGATTCAGTGTTGCAATCACCTGCCACAAAACGGTTCGAAAGCGACTGGAACCACGCTGCTGTACATAGGTTGGACGCGCCAGCAGGTCCGGCTGATACTCACGCATCGCCAGAAAATCATACTTGCGCCGATCGTTCGCACCCATGCCCACCAGAGTCGTCTCTTCGCCCGGCAGCACAAAGAAAATTCCACCGGTCTCGCGAGCAATCCGGACCTGCTCGTAAGGACCAAACCCGGAATTCTGCACGTCCCAGCGAGTATGCAGACCGTTCCACTGCAGACATTCAGGAAATGGAGTCTCCGGGCCACGACGAATCCGAATCCAGAATTCCTCCTTCGTCGGTTCGTCCACCCAGCGCTGATGAGCATACGGAAAACCAAAAGTACTCTCACGGCCAAGGAAATAGACCGGTGCCTTCGCGTTCCGCGCCTGAGCCACCGCTTCTTCCACAAACTGACCGTCATCACCAGACTCGTCTGATACCACGATCACCGCCAGCTTCCGCTTGCCACGCACCGCCGTCTGCTTGTACTTGTTGATCACCAGCGCTATCGACTGACACATATTCTCCTGACCACTCTGGTCAATCGGTACCTTGTCGATGGCTGCCTTCACCTGCTCGACGTCAGACGTCGGTCGCGGGGTCCACTCATGAACTTCAGCACCGTAGCTGGCAACCACTGTCAGCAGCTGGTCACCGCCACCCTTCTTCAGTTCACCATCCTGCTGGGCCGCAACACCCAGCTCCTCATACACCCGCTGATAGTTCTCCCGGATTTCCTTCCGGTCGTCTGCCAGGCTACCCGATTCATCAAACAGCCAGACCACCGTCACCTTGCTCTGACGCATCATTCGCACGACTTCCTGCGTAATGATGCCCATCGCCGCGCCATAGCCCTCAACCATCGCACCCACTTCACCAGTGATCTCACCTTCACCAAGATCCTCAGCCAGGATCTCGTCAGATGGCACCGCCAGCCCGGAGACACAGCAACGGCCTTGCCAAAAGGCGAGCAATGCTCCCCGAAAGATGTCCTGCCCCACACGTTGAACGACCATACGTTCAGCTTCAGTAGTTTTTGGAAGATTGTGCGTTTGGGCTCTGAATACATCAGCCACGCGGTTCGGTATCGTCC
>CAXBSH010000274.1:0-7747 GCA_963977705.1 uncultured Planctomycetaceae bacterium | reverse complement strand
AGCGTCACCTTTGAAATCCCCAGTGTTTTTTTAAAGGATGGGGCCGAGCAGGAATGCTCGGGCTACATTTTGTCCTCGGCGTCAGGAATGCCCGGGCTACGGTTGTCGGCCAACAACGACAACTGAACAGTGGCAGTTGACTTCGGCTCGGCGGGAGCCTCGCCCTCCCAAGGGGCACTTTGCGTGCACTGACCACCGTGTCATTCGGTGGTGAAGAATCACCAACACTCAGACGGCACAGCAGCACCGCGCACAGCATTTTATGTAGAGCCGATAGAGTTCTGCGTTCGGCAGGAGCCGCGGCGTTGCAGGGGGCGTGGAACCGGCCAGCATGAAACGCAACAGGCCGAAACCGTTACCGGTTTCGGCCTGAGACGATTGGGTTCAGCAGCGGAGCAGTGTCCGCATTTGGTTAACGGATGGCTGCATCCCACCACCAGCGACCTGTCTGGCCGACTGGGTTGGCATTACGGGCCTGAGCAGAGACTTCCGGTGTCGTGGTGAAGTTCTGTGGATTGCCAACCACATCCCGCAGGTCAACTTTGACGCCACCAGCGACCTGAATCAGGATAGTTCCATCACGGTAGACTCGAGATGCAGCAGCAGTCATCAGTTCCTGTGGTACATCAACAGACTGAGTCTGGAAATTGTCACTGGTCGTGAATACTGCTGGCTGCCAGCCCGCCTGACGATCCAGATCCATGGTGTTGATCATGGCCGATGCCAGTGCCAGATCGAAGATGTTCTGGAGGTCAGCGAAGACGATGTCTTTTTCGGCCAGCTGCGGCAGGTGTTCGGTGAACAACTGAGCAAACTGAGCATTGGCACCATCGGCCTTTCCGGTTGCCTGGCGAGTGCCGTCTGCTTTCACCAGCTGATTTTCTGCCTGGCAGCGGATTGATCGTCCGGTGAACTCGAATGATCGGCGGTCAGGAGCAACGCGGATGGCGTCGTAGCCCACGGTCATCCACCAGCGAAGAGCATCGAGCGAGGCACCGCGACGTTCTTCGCGTCCGGCCAGTTCGAAGTAGTTCTTCATTCCGGCAGCACCGTCACGCTGTCCGATACCGATGAGTTTCATCTGATAATCGGCATCAACGATGACTGACGCGACGCGGGAATCGGCTGGCACACCGGCTACATGGACGTTCTGCAGCCCCAGCATCTCTTCCAGTTTCTCTGTCGCCTGGCGAGCGTTGCGGGCTGAAAGCTGCAGCTGAGCGGCGTAGTCGTGGACGGCCTTGACCTGCTGCGGCTTCGGATCGATTGTGCACATGAAGAAACCACGGCCATTGTCGGCAAACGTGCGGCTGAGTGTGACGAGGTCATCAAGCTGCAGCGTGGGACGGCCATTGATTGTGCTGACCGTGCGTCCTTTTTCATCCTGCGCCCAGGCACCGGCTGGACCACCGATGACCACATCGCCGGTTTCCGGGAAGACGAACAGGAATTGTACTTCTGTCAGGCCGGCGAGGGCTGCAGCATCGGCAGGTACCGGCTTACCAGCGGCCTGCAGGCGAGCAAGTTCGGCTTCGAGGCGGGGCAGAGATACCAATCGCAGGTCAGAGGCTTCAAGAACATCTGCATTGTTGTTGGCTGTGCGAGCCAGTTCAGCGGCAGTTGTCAGGCGTGAGTTGTCGAAGGTCATAGCCATGGCGCCGGCGAGAGCCGGAGCCCCAACGAATACCCCCTGCATGTACGGGGTCATCGTGCCGGTCTCATCACCTCGCATAATCCACTGTGCTGGTGGCGCGGTTTGTTCCATGATCAGGGTCATGAGTGACTGAAAGTCAGCCATGGAGCCACCCTGAGCTTCGAGTTGCTGGCGACCGGCACCGGCCTTCTTTGCAGTTTCGCGGTCACCGACCACCAGTGCGGCCTGTTCGAGAGCGACAGCGGCCTGCAGGAAGTCACCCTGCTCGGCGGCCAACCGCGACTGCAGACGCAGTTTTGAAGACTGCAGAACCGGAGGCAGGCCATCACCAGCGTTGACAGCTGTGGCACTGACTGAACCGGCAGCAGCCACTGCCGCGGCCAGCACTGCACGCTGGAGAATGCGAGACCAGCGGAGGCGAAGACCAGACACGGGCTTGAAAGAAAGTGGCATCGACAAAACCTCGCGAAGTTCCCGGTGACTGTAGCCGCCAACGGCATTTCCGCAGCCGATATTCAGCTGAGAACTGATCCGCAGCGCAGCAAAATGTGGAATTCCATGCCTCTAGCTTCGTCGGGATTCGCCTTAACGTCAAGGAAATTCCGCCAATTACCCAGAGTACTGATTTTCTGCAGAATGCGGGTCCTGGGGATTGTTCCGTGTATTCCGATCGAATCCGGCTGCTGTTGAGCGTTTCCCATCCTACCCGGATTTCCCCGGGATTCCAGATTGAGAGCCATTTGTTTTGCTCAGAAGTTGTGGTCCGGGCCGGGAAAAATGATATAAACCCATACTGCAGTGTGGGTTGCGTGCTGACGTGCAGTCTTCCTGCCGCTCCTTCATTGGGTTGCAGTGTCGTGGTTTGCGGTGGCAGGCTGTGCCAGTCGGCCTGAAAGGAAGCGAAAATGCCTGAGTTGCCGGAAGTAGAGACCATGGTTCGTGGTGTACGGCGGCACTGTGAGAATCGGCGACTGGAGACGGTGGAATTCTGTCCGTGTCCGCGCCAGCCAATTCCGGTTTTCCCCGATCGCGGGACTTTCGTGCGGGTTCACGGAGCCACGATTGAGAGTGTTGGGCGGCTGGGAAAACGAGTGCTGCTGAAACTGGATATGGGTGACACCATCGTGATTGAACCGCGGATGACAGGGTTGCTGCTGGTTTCCGAGCCGCCGACCGAACTGCATTTGCGAATGAAGCTCTGGCTGCAGCCGTCGCGCGGGCTGGCTGCGACGGTACGGTTTTGGGATCGGCGGGGCCTGGGGACAGTCTCGCTGCTGGATGACGCTCAGATGCAGCAGCTGCGAAACAGGCTGGGCCCGGATGCTCTCGATATGACTCTGGTGGACTGGAAGCAGCGCCTGGCGAAGACGTCACGTCCGATTAAGGTTGCACTGCTTGAACAATCGCTTGTGGCAGGAATCGGGAATCTGTATGCCAGTGAGATTCTGCATTTGTCGGGTATCTCGCCGAAGCGGCGAGCTGATCGAGTGCGGGGCGGTCAATTGTCCGCGATGGCCGAGGCTGTGCGTACGGTTCTGGAAACTGCGATCCGTTACGAAGGGTCGACTCTGAATGACGGCACCTATCGCAATGCTTTGAACGAGGATGGTGGATATCAGAATCACCATCGTGTGTATGACCGAGAGGGCGAACAGTGTTCAAACTGCGGCCAGTCGTCGATTCGTCGTATCGTGCAGGCGCAACGCTCGACGTTTTTCTGTCCGAGCTGTCAGCGGTAGTGATCGAACCGGGTGTAACTCGACCCAGCGAAGGCAGTCATTCGTCTGTTGCTGCCTGAGTTCTGGTTCGTGCTTTTGATTTGCCCTGTCCGTTTTTCTTACCAGCTTTGCCTGGTTCCGTGGCTTCAGCGGGTTGGATATTCGAGTTGGGTTCGGGCAGGCGTGCTGAGACCTGAGTGCGCCATGCGATCAATTTCTGGTGCAGTGCCTTTGTCTCGGCAGGGTAAGCCGCAGCCACGTTATTGGTCTGCGAGGGATCTTTTGTCAGGTCATACAATTCCAGTCGTTGGTCTTCGAAGAACTCCAGTAGTTTCCAGTTGCCTGATCGAACAGCACCTGCTGGCAGGGTGCGCCATTGTCCCGGTCCTGCTCCGAGATATCCCGGGAAGTGCCAGAACAGGTCGCGGGACTGGGATTGAGTGCCTCCGCTGGTCAGGCAGGCGACCTGACTGACGCCGTCGAGAGGCTGATTTTCAGGAAGTTTTGCCTGAGCCAGTTCTGCCAGTGTGGGCAGCAGATCCACGCTGATAATGGGAGTCTCTGTAACGCCGGGTGGGATTCTACCGGGCCAGCGTGCGATCCACGGGACTCGTACACCGCCTTCATACAGACAGCCTTTGCCGGATCGGAGTGGAGCATTATCTGTGATATCTCCGCTGCTTTTTGTGCCTTCACGCACGTAGCCACCGACGCCACCGTTATCACTGCTGAAGATGACGAGTGTGTTTTCGGCGAGGCCGTGTTGATCGAGCGCTGTGAGGATCCTGCCCACACTTTCATCCACGCTGGCAATCATGGCTGCATAGATCGGGTTGTTGTGTCCTCCGACTGTTTTCAATGACTTGAAGCGTTCAATCAGTTCCGGTTTGGCCTCGTGTGGCGAATGGACACCGAAGTGTGGCAGGTAGAGAAAGAACGGCCGATCTCGGCGACGGCCGATAAATTCCACGGCCCGGTCGGTCAGAAAATCTGCGAGGTACTGGTCTGCGGGGTAATCCACCGGGGGATCGAGTTTGAAATTCCAGTGCTGGCCCATCGTGACAAGAGCTTCCGCGAAGCCACGTTTCGCCGGATGGTGATCGCCATTCTGACCGAGGTGCCATTTGCCGAACATGGCAGTGTCGTATCCGGCGTCCTGCAGCACGTTGGCGACGGTGCGAAGCTGCAGTGGCAGGGCAACGACGTTTTCCACGGGCTTCAGCGGGCGTGTCTGCCAGTTGAAGCGGTCGATGCCGCCGACAGTGTAGACTCCGGTGCGAGGTCCGTACTGACCGGACATCAGTGCAGCGCGGGTGGGCTGGCAGTTGGGGCCACAGGTATAGCCCTGAGTGAATCGCAGGCCCTGAGCTGCCAGTCGATCGATGGCAGGGGTCTGATAGTATTGAGATCCCTGGCAGCCAAGATCTGTCCAGCCGAGGTCATCAGCCAGAATGAAGATAATATTCGGACGATCGGCAGCAGCTGCCGGTGTCAGAATGAGAGTGCAGATGGCAGTCAGGTTCAGCAGGATGTTGAACAGGGCTGTACGCAGCATGAGTGATGAATTCCTGGCTTGTGTGGAGGAGATCAACGGGCATCCGGAAGGGGCCATGGCGCGACGCCGACTCGTGAGGCCCAGCGATCATACAGAGTACTCAGTTCACGGACCTTTTCGGGCTGTTGCCTGGCCAGATCCTGAGCTTCAACACGGTCTGTATCAATGTCATACAGCTCCCAGGGCTGATCATGTCTGGCAACCAGTTTCCACTGCCCTGCCCTGACTGCTCGATTGCCCTCGTGTTCCCAGTAGAGGGCTTCGCGCTGCAGTGGCTGATCAGCGAATACAGGCAGCAGGCTGAGTCCCTCGAGTGGTGGGCTGTCAGCGGGGGCTGTGGCACCGGCGACGTCGCAGCAGGTGGCAGCAATATCGATCAGGTGTCCGGCGGTTTTTCGCAGTTCTCCACGGGCCGGGATTCCGGCTGGCCAGTGTACAATCAGAGGTGAACTGATCCCTCCTTCGTGTACCCAGTGTTTGTATTCTCGAAAGGGCGTATTAGAGACGGTTGCCCATGCTCGGCCGTAAGCCACATAGGTGTCGGCGGGGCCCGGCATGGCGTTTTTGCCCATGCGGACGGGATAGCCATCGCGAGTCTGAGCGGGCGTGCTGCCGGCAGCAGCAAAGTCGGTGGGTTTCATTGCCGGCAGCGTGGGCTGCGCGGGGCGCGGGATATCGGGGTGCTGTCGATTTCCGGTGCGTCCCACAGTCTCCGCGCAACCTCCGTTATCCTGCAGATAAAAAACCAGTGTCTGTTCGGTCTGCCCGTTCTGCTGCAGTTCCTGCATCAGTCGCCCGATGCCCTGATCCATCCGATCGATCATGGCGGCGTAAACTTCCATACCGGCGGCTTCCCATGCTTTGTCTGGCTGAGCATTCCAGTTACCGAAGCCCGGTGCCATAGGCTGATCGGCTGCAATCAGTCCCAGTTCGGCAGCGCGGCGGAAGCGAGCGTCACGGATGGGCTGATAGCCCTGATCGTAGCGTCCGCGATAGCGCGCGATATCTGCGGGCAGAGCATGCATGGGCCAATGGGCTGCAGTGTAGGCGACGTACAGGAAAAACGGCTGCTGCTGATGCTGCTGTCGGTGCTGCTGCAGGAAACTGATGGCGTTATCCGTGATGGCGTCTGTGTAGTAGTACGTCTCTGGTTTGTATTCCGCGTCGGCATAAGCGGAAATCATCTGGTTGCCGCGGACAAGCGAAGACGGGTCATAGAAACTGCCTGCTCCGTGAATCGTTCCGTAGAATCCCTCAAAGCCTCTTTGCAACGGCCAGTTGTGTTTTGGGCCGGCGGCTTCAGCATGCCGTGTGACATGCCATTTGCCAACGGCGTAGCTGCGGTATCCAACAGGTTTCAGGAGTTCAGCGATGGTACGTGAGCTTGTATGCAGGTTTCCGGTGTATCCTGGCAATCCACGATCATCCATCATGTGTCCGATGCCGGCCTGGTGCGGGTAGAGCCCGGTCAGCAGGCTGGCTCGAGTGGGGCAGCAGCGAGCCGTGTTGTAGAATTGAGTGAATCGCAGACCTCCGGCGGCAAGTGCATCCAGCGCTGGTGTGCGGATTTCACCGCCGTAACAGCCGAGATCCGAGAAGCCCATGTCGTCGCTGAGGATCACAATGATGTTGGGACGCGGAGCTGGTGGAGCGGCCTGCAATGGCAGACCGCCTGGGTGCAGCGCGAGCAGCATCGACAGAATGCAGGAAAGTCTTCCGGGCAGCAGCTTCAGTCTGCAGATGACCATGGCCAGCATGATGTTTATCCGTAATCGGAGGGCGAGTCAGGTTCGTTCGTGGAGCACTGGAGTTTTTCCGGTGGCACCGGGGATTTCCTGGACGTAGCGAGGCACGGCGTAGCCCGGCAGGCGTGCCTGCAGGGCACTGATGATCTGCTGTCCAACGCTTTGGGGGACTTCGAAGTGCTGAGTTCCGGCGACACGATCGAGCTGATGCAGATAGTACGGCATAACTCCGGCATTCACGAGACTCAGGCTGAGCTGTTCCTGAGCGTCTGCGGTGTCGTTGATATTCCGAAGGAGGACGGCCTGGTTCAGCACGGGAAGTCCCGCTCGAACCAGCTGCTGCAGTGCCGCCAGACAGTCGTTCCGGATCTCGGCCGCATGATTGGCATGAACGACCACAAGGACCTGCAGTGGCAGGCTGGTCAGCAGCGAGCAGAGTTCGGTTGTGATGCGAGATGGCAATACGATGGGCAGACGGGTGTGGATTCTGAGTCGTGTGATGTGCGGGATGCGGCTGATGCGCTGGCACAGCTGTGCCAGTCGATGATCGTTAAGCACGAGGGGATCGCCACCACTGAGGATGACTTCGTGGATTTCCGGGCTGCTTTCAATTTCCGCCATGGCTGGTTCCCAGTCTTCCAGCCGACGGGGTTCTTCGGAATACGGGTACTGGCGACGAAAGCAGTAGCGGCAGTGCACGGCACAGGCGCCGGCTGCCATTAACAGGACGCGGCCGTGATACTTATGCAGCAGTCCTGGGCTGCGCCGGGCGTGCAGATCTCCAACAGCGTCCGCAACGAATCCGGGAATCGTGATGGATTCGGACAATTGAGGCAGCACCTGCAGCAGCAGCGGGTCACACGGATTTCCAACCTGCATGCGATTCAGAAAGCTGACCGGAACAAGAACTGGAAAGTCGGTGGCATCCGCGGTGGGCAGGAGTTCGGGCAGATCATGCGGAGACAGGTTCAGTCGACTGAGCAATTCTGAACCGCTGCGGACAGCCTGAGACAGTTCCAGCTGCCAGCGAGCGGTGTGGCGGGCAGAGCCAGCTGCAAGGGGGTCATTGGATGTG
>CAXBSH010000273.1:0-7766 GCA_963977705.1 uncultured Planctomycetaceae bacterium | reverse complement strand
TTTTTTTTTTAATGATACGGCGACCACCGAGATCTACACTCTTTCCCTACACGACGCTCTTCCGATCTGGTGGGGAGGGAGGGAGGTAGAACGCGGGCTGAAGCCCACGATACGGGGGGGCAGCGGCCGAGTTCAATACTGCAGCAGCGGGACCGCGCGACCGCGTTCAAATTGCACGGCAGCGGTGCTTTGCTGCGAAGTCAGATGGGCTGTGCCGCGAGCCGTACCGACAGTCAGCGACAGCAGATTCACCTGCCCCTCACGACTGGCCAGCAGACTGCACGTTGCCTGCAGCTGCAGCGCAGGCCGAACTCCAACCGGCAATCGGTCACCCGCTTCCGGTCGCAGTTCAAAATAGGCCCACACATGCTTCAGCTCAAGCTCCATACCAACCCACTGCATACGACATCGTGAAAACTCACGACCACTGAGCTGAAATCGAGCTTCCACATACTGCTGCAACAACTGCTCGGCCTGCGGAGTCGTTTCCAGATTGACGCGCTGACCCCGCAGTGCCGACAACTCTTCTTCCAGCACCACACCCGGCAGCTGCAATGACACTTCAAAGCAGCCCGTCTCAGCGTTCCACTCCACCTCCGCAGCCGTGGCGTGATCAGGATGTGCTGCCACAGTGCCGCCAGCCGGCACAGCCGCCAGCAGCGCACTGTTTGCCAGCAGAACCACAGTCAGCAGCGGCACCACCACCCGCAGAACCTGCCCTGCTGCATTCATGGTTTCTGCGTCCCTTCAGCACCGGCTTCTGGTTTCGCTGCATCCGCCTTCGGCTCGTCCTTCTTACCCAGTCCGGCCTTCTGCATCTGATTGCGTTCCTTCTGGTCACGGAACAGGCGGAAACGGCTTTTCTGAATCTGTGGCGGATAATAGTTGTTGCTGCGATCGGTATCCGCCGTCTCCAGATGCGGATCCAGTTCCACCGAGACCACCGGCTTTTCAGAGATGACCAGTTTGGTCACAGCCTGGTTGTCCCGCACCCACAGCTCGGCCGGTAACCGCACTTCCGTGGTTGAACCGTCATCGTGAGTCAGTTTCAGAATGACGGGCATCACCAGCCCGCCAACGTTCTGCAGATCAATCAGACAGAACGTGTGTTTGGTGGCCAGCAGCTGCTTTTCACGATCACTGAGTCCGGCGACCAGCTTCTCAAAGCTTTTCCGGTCTTCTTCCGAAACCGCGAGGTCATCGAACGAGTTATAGAAGTCCTTCAGCTCGGGAATCGCGTCCACCAGTTTCGGCAGTGGCTTGTTGCGCTGCTTCGACAGCGTCTCAGGCTCAGCAGCCCGTTCAGCGCGCTTCAGTTCCGCGTCCTTCACCGGATCACCATCTGACAGTGTCATGGTGCGGACGTTCTTCAGCGCGATATCCACGTGGTCAGTGGTGTAGAACCAGCCATGCCAGAACCAGTCCAGATCGACACCACTGGCATCTTCCATCGTACGAAACAGATCGGCCGGGTAAGGTCGACGGAACATCCAGCGGCGGGAATATTCGCGGAAGGCAAAGTCGAACAGATCCCGCCCCAGCACCGTTTCCCGCAGAATGTTCAGGGCCGTGGCAGGCTTGGCATAGGCGTTGTTGCCCATCTGCAGAATCGATTCGCTGTTGACCATGATCGGTACCTGATCCGTACTTTTCATGTAGTCGGCAATATCCTGCGGTTCACCGCGACGAGCCGGATACGTTTCCTCCCACTCCACCTCGGCCAGATACTGCAGAAACGTATTCAGACCTTCGTCCATCCACATCCACTGACGCTCGTCGTTGTTCACGATCATCGGGAAGTAGTTGTGACCCACTTCGTGGATGATCACGGTGATCAGACCGTACTTGGTACGAGCCGAATAGGTGCCGTCCTTTTCAGGACGCGGCCCATTGAAACAGATCATCGGGTATTCCATGCCACCCACCGGGCCGTTCACGGAAATGGCCGTCGGGTACGGATAGTCGAACGTGTATTTCGAATAGACGTTCAGCGTATGCACGATGGCGCGAGTCGAATATCGGCTCCACAAAGGCTCGCCTTCGTTCGGATAAAACGACATGCACATCACTCGCTGACCACCCACGTCATGCCCCACGGCATCCCAGATAAACTTGCGGGAGGATGCGAAGGCGAAGTCGCGAACGTTCTGAGCCTTGAACTCCCATGTCCGGCTGCCGGTGGTACCAGAGGCCTGATTTTCGAGGGCTTCCTGAGGCGTCACGATGAACTGCGGAGCATTGGCGGCCCGCGCCTGCTCAAGGCGCTGCCGCTGTGTCTCGGTGAGCACGGCCTCGGGATTCTGCAGCACCCCGGTGGACGCCACAATGTGGTCGTCAGGGACCGTGATCCGCACGACATAGTCACCGAACTCCAGAGCAAACTCGCCGGAACCCAGATACTCCTTGTGCTGCCAGCCAACGGCATCCGAGTAGGCACACAGACGAGGAAACCACTGGGCCATTTCATACAGGTAGTTCTTGTCCTCTTCAAAGTACTCGTAACCCGTACGTCCGGGCGAGACTTTGGAATTGTTGATGGCGTACTCCCACGCGACAGCGAAGCGAAACTGTTCGCCGGTCTTCAGACCACGCGGCAGATCCACTCGCAGACTGGTCTTCACCACCACGTGAGGCAGCGGGACTCCGGAAGCCACATCCAGCACTTCCTTCACTTTGACCGAACCATCAAACTGAGTTCCCGTCAGCAGTGTATCGAGGGAATTGTAGCTGAGTCCTGCAGACAACGATGGTGCCGGAGCCGCGAGTGAGCGTCCGGACTGAGGCTGCTTCATGTTTGCATCCAGCTGCAGCCACAGATATGTCAGAGTATCCGGGGAATTGTTGGTGTAGGTGATCACCTCGCGACCACGAATTCGCTGCGTCGCATCATCCAGCTCGACATCAATCTCATAGTCCACTTTCTGCTGCCAGTAGCGATGACCCGGAGCCCCCGAAGCCGTGCGGTAGTCGTTGGGCGTCGGCAACAGCTCTTCCAGTTGCCGAAACTTGTCGGCCTGCCGGTACTTGGTGTTGGTGATGGCCTGACCAGCAGCGATACCGGTCAGCAACCCGCTGATCAACAGTGTGCAGCAGAGTGCGATGATGGTCCGCAGCACAGGACGGACGGCAGACGGGACAGCAGAATTCACTATGCACCTCAGACAGTGATCGTGACGCAGAGGAAGAGAAAAGACGCCGCTCGGCAAACTGCAAAGTATGGGTATTCCGGGCAGCCGAGCAAGTCCGTGGGCCGATTCTGCCATGAGGAAGTGCGGAAGTGCGGGGAAAAGAGGGCTCTCAGCCGCTGACTGACCCTGCCCCCTGCGGACCATGAGGAAATTGTCGCGCCGCTGCAAAAATGCAACAGGCCCGAGCATGAGTTCACCAACCCGCCCAGCCCCCCTGAACACCTGCGTATCGGCCCTGAAAAATGGCAGAAATGACCCCTGAATTTTCCGTCTTGACCTGTTCTGCCGGTTTCCTCTAATCTCTGAACCACTCGAGTTACGGTTCCTGTGACTCAATGCTCCTCTCAAGTCTCTCCTCTCATCCGCCAGTTTCAGGTGCCTTAACTCAAACCTGAACCTGAGCACTCACCATCCCGCCTGCTGTTGGTTCCCGACAGCGTAACGGAGGATTCTCTCATGTCTCGTCTGCTCAATCTGGCCACTGGTCTGTTCCTTGTGTCATCGCTCAGCGGCTGCTGCCTGATGGGTGGCTATCCCTACGGCGCCGGATGTGCTCCCTGTGGCACCAACGCCTGCGGCCAGGCGGGTGGTTATCCGTCAGCCGGGTTGTACAACCCCAGCGTTCCGCAGACGGCCCTGCTGCTGCCGACGGCTGCCGGTCCGCAGACCGTAGCAATCGATGCTCTGAAGACTCACTGAGCTCCGAAAACTGCTGAAATCAGTCGATTTTGCCACGTTTTTTCGCTGCAGGATGGCTGTTTCAGGATATATTCGGGGAGCAGTGATAGTCGCTGCACCTGCTGCAGGATCGTCGCCGCAGTGCCGTTTTGCCATGGATGTGCCCGTCAGGTGTCTCCATGAGCAATTCTCAGCCCCATGCCGCCGACTCCGGCAGTCTCGTGACGTCTCAGTCTGACGTCCTGTCTTTCCGCGCAACGGTTGCGGCGGGGCGATTGCGACTGCTGCGTGGCTTATGCCTTGCTGCGCTGCTGATTTCCGGATATCTCGCGTGGTCCGCCATTCAGCTGCGGCCCGTTATTGGTTGCGGCGGATCGGATCTGATCGACTGTGATCATGTGCTGAACAGTCACTGGTCAAAGATCTTCGGGCTGCCCGTCAGTATTCCTGCTGTCGGGCTGTATGCCACGCTGCTGGGCCTGCTGGCATTTGCCGGCAGTCCTGTGCCGGCCGCATTTCAACGTTTGCTGCTGACAACATTGTCCTGCGGGTTTCTGGTCGCGGGCTGGGCTGCACTGTGGTTTATCGGCCTGCAGCTGCTGGTGCTGAAGCACCTGTGCCCGTGGTGCCTGGCTGCTCATCTGTGTGGCCTTGCACTGTCAGTCTGGGCATTGACCGCCGGTGCGACGCACGGTCGCCTGCGAATCACCGCCACTGGCTTGATGCTGGCCAGCGGCCTTGCTGTCAGCCAGGTACTGACTCCCGCCACAGCAGCGTACGAAGTGGTGGTTCCGGAGTATGCAAAAGCTGCGCAGTCGAATTCGGCCGAACAGGTGGCTGCACCGACAGAGGACTTCTCGGCTCCGACTGAAGATTTCGCGGCTCCGGCGGACCCTGCACCTGCTGTCCCGGCCGCCGCGGCCCCCGCCCCCGTACAGGCTCCGGCTGCAGAGACGTTTGAGCCCCCGGCGGCCGTGGTGCCGCGAAATTCCCGGCCCGCTCGCTTCACCAGTCCCTTACTGGCCATGTCACTGCAGTCTTTGATCCTGCTGCCGGCCGGGCAACCGGACGAAAACGGTCAGCCAGCGCAGACCCAGGCGGCGGCACAGGCCGTACCCAGCCCCCAGACGACTCGTAAAGTCACAATCCTCGGAACAGAAAAACCGATTACTCTGGACCCCGCTGGCTGGCCGTTGCTGGGCGCAGCGGATGCTCGTTTCATTTTCGTGGAAATGTTTGACTATACCTGTCCGCATTGCCGGGAAACTCATCAGTCGATCCGCGGTGCTTTTGAACGATTTGGGCAGGACCTGGCGGTGATTGCGTTGCCGGTGCCCCTGGAATCCGAATGCAATCGAGCGGCCTCTGGTGGCGGACATGCGGGTTCCTGTGAGCTGAGCCGGCTGGCGGTGGCCGTGTGGCGTTGCGATCGTGCGAAATTTCGTGAATTTCACGACTGGCTGTTTGATCGTTCCCGGACCCCGGCGGCAGCCAGACGACAGGCGGAAAGGCTGGTTGGGCGAGATCAGCTGCGGGCCGAGCTGGATTCCGGAACGCCGGGCAAATTCGTGGACCGACATGTGGATCTCTACATCAAGCTGGGTGCCGGTACCGTCCCAAAAATTCTGTTTTCCGATCGTTCCGTAATTGGTTCAGTACAAAAGGACCCGCTCTGTTCTATGATCAGTCAGCACATGGAACAGGCACCGGCAAAATAGTCCGCAGAGAATGTACTGACGACGATGGCTGACCGCTGGGATCTGATACGAGTTTCACTGGCTCGCCGCTTTTACCTCGCCACAGTGGCTCAGGCTGCCGTGGTCGTTGTGGCTGCCGTTCTGCTGGGTCTGGTGTTTGGGCGACAGGCGGCTGGTGAGAAGCTGCGACTGCCGTGGGCTTTCCTGATCAGTTCTGTCCTGCTGGCGGTCGGCAGCTGGTACATGGAGCAGGCGCGGTTTTATGTGCGTCGGGAAAAGCAGGTGGAATTCCGCTGGGCGCTGCTGAAAGCCCTGATTTCCGCCATGCTGTTTGTGTCCGTTCAGGGATATGGCCTGTGGGCGATCGACAAAGGCCTGCGAACTTCCGAGACTACGCAACTGGGAGTGCATGGCTTTGTGATTATGTTCACAGCCCTGCATGGGATGCACTTTCTGGTAGCTCAGTCGGTTCTGCTGTGGGTGACGCTGTCGGCGTTTGCCGATCGATATGACCATGAGTATTCATGGGGCGTGACTTTTGCCTCAGCGTTCTGGCATATCCTTGGGGTTGTGTGGCTGTGCATACTGTTTGTGTTTGTCACAGCGAACGTCAGTTAAGCGGGCGGGGTTGTCTGCCGTGGCCGCTGCTGCGGTACGTGCTGCTGACGCTGAGTTTTGTGGTCGGGGTTGATTCGTCATCTGCCCAGGGTCAGAAGTTCCCTGAACAGCGGACCGTAGCGGCCGATCTGCAGACACCAACTGCGGTGTCGGACACAGCAGCAGCCGGTCGTCGCATCCTGTTTGCTCCGGATCCGGATCGACCACAGCTGCAGTGCACCCTGTGGCTGCCCACCGACTGGACTCCGCAGCGCTCATGGCCGGTATTCGCCGAGCTGCCAGGCAATGGCGGTTACCGCAATGCATTCGGTGATGAATGTTCGGGACGGGCGGAAGACTGCAATCTGGGTTATGGCCTGACTGAGGGTCGTGGCTGGATCTGGTTGTGCCTGCCATTTCTGAATGGGGATGGCAGTCAGGTGGCGTTGACGTGGTGGGGACAGGCTCCCGATTATCAACCGGACGCCACTCTGCAGTACTGGCAGCTGGCCGTACAGACCGTTTGTTCCCGGTTTCATGGCGACAGCAACAAGGTGGTACTGGCGGGATTTTCGCGCGGGGCGATCGCCTGCAATGCTCTTGGACTGCACAACGAGCAGGTTGCGAGGCTGTGGGCCGCCTTTCTGCCGTGCAGTCATTACGACGGGGTGCGGCAGTGGCCATTTGCGGGCAGTGATCCGATGTCGGCGGCGCGGCGTTTCCAGCGACTTGCGAATCGACCGCAGCTGATACTGGGTGAAGGCGTGCAGACGGAAGAGACAGCGCGATATCTGCGAACGGTGCTGCAGGCTGAGCCGGCTGAACATGGGCTGCAGCTGCATTCCACGGGCTTCGTCAATCATTCGGATCAGTGGGCTCTGCGTCCCTGCAAAGCTCGCGATGTTTCCCGCCGCTGGCTGCAGGAAATTGCGACACAGCGATAGCCGGGAGACCACGGGCCGTTGGGCGAAGGCGAAAACATCTGGATCAACGACTGACACAGGGACATCGATTCAAGGAAATCCTGAAATGTATGAGCATCGTGATCTGAAGCCTCTCGATTCTGCGGACTTCCTGCACAGGCTGTTCCGGCACTTTGCATTATCAGCCAGCATGCTGGTGTTTTCGATTGTGCTGGGGATGCTGGGGTACTGGTATTTCGAGGGTCTGGGGGCCGTGGACGGCTTTCTGAATTCGGCCATGCTGCTGGGCGGCATGGGTCCGGTGAAGATGCCGGAGACAACGGGTGGCAAGCTGTTTGCGGGATGTTATGCGCTGTATTCCGGCCTGCTGTTTATTGTCACAGCGGCCATCATGGTGACTCCGGTCGCCCATCGGCTGCTGCATCGTTTTCACTGGGAAGACGCACAGTAGGATGCTGCATGGTGCGGGCGATGACGATCTGCACAAGCTCGCAAGCAGTGGTCAGTGGTCAGTGGTCAGTAATCAGTGGTCAGTAATCAGTGGTCAGTGGTCAGTGGTCAGTAATCAGTAATCAGTGATCAGTGATCAGTGATCAGTAAACGCAAAGTCCCCTTGGGAGGGCGAGGCTCCCGCCGAGCCGAAACGGCGTGAATCCCTGTCACCGAGCTGGTGCTCGGTGGTC
>CAXBSH010000272.1:0-7849 GCA_963977705.1 uncultured Planctomycetaceae bacterium | reverse complement strand
TGGATGCGGCTCGGCGGGAGCCTCGCCCTCCCAAGGGGGCCTTGGGTTTACTGGATACTGATCACTGATCACTGACCACTGACCACTGGATACGGCTTGGCAGGAGCCTCGCCCTCCCAAGGGGGAGTTTGCGTGATATGAAGGATCACCAACACTCAGATGGCACGGCAACGCCGTGCACAGCGGGTTACGTTGAGCGCAAAATCCTGAGACCAGTCGATTTGGCCCTGTCGTCTACTTTGCGGCGTCCCGCAGCAGCTGCAGGTCGGATTCCTGATTGCCGGGATCAATTTTCAGGTTGGCTTCGTGGGCCAGCAACTGCTGTAACTTGTCCTGCAACTGCTGCCGCAGCCCGGGATTGTCGCTGACCACGTAGATGCCGGCAACGAGCACTTCGTCGCTGATCTGCAGCTGTTCGCCAACGCTGGCTGTGACGTCATGCGTTCCGTCTGCATCCACTCGAAAAATCGCAGCCTGCTGGCTCAGCCATGGAGGCCGGGGAAAAGTCCAGGTTCCCTTCCGTCGCTGGAAACTGAAGGTGTTAGTCTTGTCATCAATGGTGTAGCCCACGTCATTGACGACCAGCAGGGCAGCATCAGAAGCGGCCAGCACGCTGATTTCCCAGTCCGGGCGTTCGCCTGCCGGAACTGCCTCGTAATGAAACGCTGTGCTCCGCAGCAACAACTCGTCCAGCAGTCGGATTTCTCGGTTAACCCGCGTGATTGGTGTGATCAGGTCGGGATATTTCAACAGTGACTTCAGGCTGAGATTGAACCAGTACAACGAGGTAATGCGGGCTGCCAGTGCCTGCCAGGCCTGAGCCCGCAGCTCATCAGCGGTGGGGGAACCTCGCCGCGGGCTGAAGAATCCTCCCCAGCCATCATGAGCTCCCTGCGACCAGTAAGCTACGGCTCGCGGACGATTCAGTTCCCGCAGACTGCGTGTCATGTCGCCAATGGTTTCCAGCGGCGCTCCCCAGCGAATGGATTTGCCACCCCAGCGGTCATACTGAGTCCATGCATCGGCAGCCGGTGCAATGACGCGGTAGGCATCATAATGCGGGTGATCCGACAGCCCGGCATAATAACGCCACGTGCGTTCTTCGCTGAGTGTCACAGAAGTGTGCAGTCGGCTGTCACGATAGGGGGCCAGCAGTTTGTGAACTTCCTGAGGCGGGACCGGACGTCCGCCACCGTACTGTGGTTCCCCGATGAATTCCACCGCGTGAATTGTCGGCAGGAGCTCATCACGGTCGTAGCGTGCCAAATCACCCAGCCGATTGAATCGCTTGAAGGGCGTCCGTTGATACAGTTCCGGGTTGTCAGTGAATCCAGAAACCTCCTCGATCATGCCGGCGTTGATATGCATACGTGCCAGCGTACGACGGTATTCGTCGATCGTGAGCGCACTGCGACCGTTGATATCCCCCTGAATCCAGCCACCGCTGATGTCAAAACTCTCCGGACGGATCTTCAGGCTGGCCCAGAGTGACTGCAGGCCACCTGCAGATTCCGCAAGCTGAACTTCAACCAGACAGTTTTTTCGCGGTAGTTCGCCGCAGGCTGCGATGAACCCACCGGATGACTGCAGCTCGCCCGCCTGCGGAAACAAACGCAGCTCTGCTGCAGACAGAGTCCTGCTCAACTGGAAAACTCGCTGACTGCCCCCGTCAACGGGCAACCAGAGTCTCAGTGCGGCGATCCTGCAGGGGGTAGTCGCAGCAGTCTCCCGCCGCAGATGTACAACAATCTGATTGGCTGTCACAGAACTCGGCTTCAGGCGGCCGGAATCATCAATTGCCAGAAATGTGACATCCTGCAGCCAGACTGCAGGTCGGGCCAGCGGAAATTCCACGGATTTTGCCGCTGCCCCGGGCTGCACGGTGTGTGTTGTTCCGGCCCCCCATGCGTCAGATCGTCCATTGAAATGCACGACGGTCAATGTCTGTGGCGGCAACTGAACTGTGTCTTCCTGCCAGACTTCGGGGGCTTCGTGCCATGACCAGTCCTGAGACTCCAGCAGCTGTGCGGGCGTCCGGCCGTCGAACGTCCACGGGTCATCACGGCGGATCGTGAGGGGCGCTTCTGTCGAATTCCGCAGCACCAGCTCAACGCGTGCGCCCAGTTCAGGAGTCGCCGGTCGACGATAACGCATCTGCGATGAAATCCTGTGAGGCGTAACCGTCACTCCGGCAACTTCCTGTGCCACGGCCGGGCAACAGACAGTCAGCGCGGGCAATGTCAAAACAGCAAACAGCAACCAGCGAACAGCAGGCAGAACGATCATGGTGCAGTCTTTCGGTGGGTCGGTCAGGCCAGAATCTCGTGAATCACAGTTCCATCATCAATTTCCAGTCGCTTGCGACCCGGGAAGTGCAACCGGCGATTGTCCAGTCCCAGCAGGTGCAGAGTGGTGGCGTGCAGGTCAGTCACATAGTGACCGTCACCCAGCGCATGATACCCCAGCTCGTCCGTGGCCCCGTGCACGAATCCCTTTTTCACCCCGGCGCCGGCCATCCAGATCGTGAAGCCATTGGGATGATGATCACGCCCATCAACGCCCCCGGAACGCTGCTCCAGACCCGGGGTTCGGCCGAATTCTGTGCAGAATACCACCAGAGTACGTTCCAGCAGGCCTCGCTGTCTGAGGTCACGGATCAGTCCAGCCACCGGCAGATCCACCGTGGCACACAGCCGCGTGTGATTGTCCTTCAGTTTCTGATGGGAATCCCAGACACCGTATGCTGATGGGAAGACCTGCACAAAGCGGACCCCGCGTTCAATCAGTCGCCGGGCTGCCAGCAGTCGTTCACCGGCAACCTTCGTGTTGTCCTGATCAAGTCCATAAAGCTGCCGTGTCTGCTGCGTCTCCTGAGCGAGGTCGATGGCTGCCGGGACCGCAGTCTGCATGCGAAACGCCAGTTCCCACGCTCGGATCCGCGCTAACAACTTCTGATCCGACGGATATTCCACCGCTGACAGCTGGTTCAACCTTCCGATCAGTTCATATTCTCTGCGCTGCTGTTCAAGTGACTGCGAGGCCTGTCGCTGGCCAAAGGGCAACGGATTGGTCGGATCAATCGCCAGTGGGACTCCGCAATGCTGCGGACCCAGATACAGGGAATCGATGGACAGTCGAGTATCCGAGCGAGTGGGGCCGCCAAGTACCACGAATTTCGGCAGATTCTCGTTGAGTGTGCCCAGTCCATAGTGCGCCCACGCGCCGACACTGGGCTGCTGCTCATCCAACCGATGGCGACCCGTGTGAATCTGATTCTCTGCCGCGTGGTCGTTATCAGTGGTCCACATGTTACGCACGAAACACAGCTCATCGACTTCGCCAGCAAGCTGCGGCCACCAGTCGGTCATCTCGATTCCACTGTCACCGCGAGGCTTCCAGCCCACCTGCATCGGATAAATGATCGGATACACATCCCGCACATTGATCTCTTCGGCAGCGACCGAACGAAAGCGTTTTTTGTGCAGCGGAGAATTGACCGGATTTTCAAACGGTGTCTTATCAAAGGTCAGTCCAGCGTACTTATTCAGGGCCGGCTTGGGGTCAAATGTTTCAACATGACTGTAGCCGCCCGACAGAAAAATCCAGATCACGCTGTCGGCACGTGCTGGGTGATGCGACTGGCCATCAGGACCAGCGACCGCCGCAGATTCGTCCGCTGACTCTGAGGCACGCGGCCTGACGGGCCCTGCAGCAATGCCATCTTCGGCCAGCATGGCACCAAGCGTCAGGCCGGTGAATCCCATGCCCAGGTCGGACAACAGGGCACGGCGATGGCAGCAGGCGGAATTCTGCATTCGAAAACTCATCGAGTTGTGTTCCTGATCCGAGTTCAGCGTACAGTAATGAAATCATGATGATTCAGCAGAGCCCGTACAAGACTCTGGCGAGCGACATCGGGCAGATCCTGCTGCAAAAACTCACGGCAGACCACCAGCTCCTGTTCCGTGGCAGCCCGCGACAGAAGCGTCCGAAAGGCCTGCTGTATGAATCTGTCCACAGCTTCGGGTGATTCGGTGGCTGAGGAGCCTGCAGGGGGCAGGGCGGGTGAGGCGGAAGACAGCTCAGACAGAATTCTGCGGGTTGCCGCGACACTGACCGAGTGCACCAGATCGCTGTTGGTCAGAGCCAGAGCCTGCTGTGGAATCAGACTGCTGGTTCGCCGATAGCAGTCCAGCGGATCCGGTGCATCGAACAGTTCCCCCAGCTGACTGCGTCCTCCCTGCTCAGGATAAACGGCGTAGTACAGGCTGCGGCGATATGTGGTCAGGGCGTCTGTATTCTCCAGTTCCTGGCCACCCATCGTCAGGTCCAGTTTGCCGGCGACATACAGCAGGCTGTCGCGCACCACTTCGGCCTCCATGCGACCGGCATTCATTCGCCACAGCAGACGGTTTTCCGGATCGCGAGCCTGTGCCGTGGCCATGCGCTGCGAATCGGGAACGGCGCTGGCCCGCTGCCACGCCTGACTGTTCAGAATCAGACGATGCAGATGTTTCAGGCTCCAGCCCGAATCCATGAATTCCACGGCCAGCCAGTCCAGCAGCTCGGGGTGTGTGGGCATTGCACCGTTGCGGCCGAAGTCCGTGACGGTGCTGACCAGCGGGGCCTGGAAGTGATGCAGCCACACGTGATTGACAGCTACTCGAGCTGTCAGCGGATTGCTGCGATCGGTCATCCATTCGGCCAGTGCTTTGCGGCGTCCTGTGCTGGTCCGCGGGTATTCGGGGCCCAGCGGCTGCCATGTCGGAGGAGTGTCGGGTGTCACAGACCCGGCTGCCGCACCGGCAGCACGAGCGGTTTCGGTGCGAGTTCTGGCTGCGGCGACGGCCGCTGTCGCAGATTCCAGCTGTTTGGTGCGAGCCGCGTCATCTGCTGGCAATGTCTGAGCTTTGTGCAATGCCAATTCGGCGTTCAGCAGCTCAGCTTCAGCCGTCAACTGTTCTGCGTGCTGCTGCAGATGCAGTGCCTGCCACATGCGGACGGTCAGGTCTGCCGGAAGCGTGCTGCCAGTGGCTGGATCCGCTTTCGCCAGGTGCTCGAGTCGAGCCAGATCGACTGCGGCTCGAGCTTCCCATGCCGCAGTTCGTGCCATGGCTGCACTCAGTGTGGCGGCCGCACCCTGATACGGCAAACGCAGTTGTTCAAGGCGGGCCTGAGCTGCGACCAGTTGCTGCCATGCAGGCAGCAGCAATGGATTCGCGGCTGTGGCGGAAACCACAGACAGCCCGCCAGCTTCAGAGAATGCCGAAGGTTCCCAGCCCGCCAGTCCGATCGCGTCGACACCGGCTGCGAAAACCGGCGCTTCAAAGTCGCAGGAGAACAACGTCGTTCCCTCGGGGCTGACAATTCGCAGGTCGTCAATCAGGGCTTCGCTGCCCTTGCGAGCATCAAAACTGATGGCCTGCTGGCTTTGCGTAGCCGGGTTCCAGCCGTTCAGGGCTACGGGACTGTCACTCACCAGCACATTGCGGTCGGGCAATGAGACCACCGTCAGCAGGCAACGATCGGCAGACGGTTCAAAGGTGAGTCGAATTTCGAACTGTCGTCGCCCGGCAGCGAAATCGAAACGCCCCACTTCCGTGTCGGTGACTGAGCCCGGTGGCCACGTCAGAATGCGATCATTTTCGAACGCCAGATAACCGGCGGTGAGGCCCTTGACGACATCCCTGGCCAGTTGAAAGTTGATGTGGGAGTTCTGCAGCAGCCGCAGCTGAAACTGCAGCGTGGTGCCCGTGGTCAGGACTGGCAGGCCTGTCAGTCGGTGCTGCAGAATGCGGCGGCCGCTGCCGGCTGTGACGTGCAGTGACTGCAGTCCGGCAAGAGCTCCAGGGATCCCGCTGTCTTTTGCGGCGGCCGCCGCCGCGTTAAAGCTGGCTGAGGCTGCTGCGACTGCGGCCTGTGCAGCGGGATCGTCGGCCAGTTGTGGGGTTGCAGCCAGCAGCTCGCGAGCCGCCTGTTCGGCCTGCTGCAGTTCAGCACGACGCGCAGTCAGCATGGCGGGGCGCAGAGCAGGAGCATAGGCGGACACCGGCAGGTGAATAAGTTGAGGTGGCTGCTGACTGGCACTGGTGAAAATCGCTGGCAGGCCTGGTGCAATGGATCCTTTTTCGGTCAGCCGATTGCGTTCATCGCCCCCTGTGTAGAACCATGTGGCAGCTGTCGGATGTTTGTCGAAGACACGCACCATGCCCAGCCGTTGAATGGTCCGCAGCTTACCGTAATCATAGTCCTGAAACGGCCCCGGGTCGGCCTGTCCAGGCAGCTGATCCTGGCGAATGTACAGGGGTTCAAAGAACGCTCGAAACCGGAAGTAATCGGTCTGGGAAATAGGATCATATTTGTGATCGTGGCAATGAGCGCAGTTGAATGTCAGCCCAAGGAATGCTTTGCCCGTGTGTTCTACAGTGCTGCGCATCCAGTCATTGGGATTCAGAGCGTACCAGTTACGGATCAGATAGCCGGTCGCAGCCGCTGCCGTGTCGTCACCCGGGCGAATTTCATCGGCTGCCAGCATTTCCTGCAGCAATCGGTCATAGCCGTGGTCGGCATTGAGCGAATTGACAATCCAGTCACGCCATCGCCAGATCTGGGGAGCGCTGTTCCAGACATCAGGCACATGTCGCCGTCCATACCAATCGGCGTAACGCCAGACATCCATCCAGTGCCGGGCCCAGCGTTCACCGTAGCGAGGATCTTCGAGCAGTTGATTGACGGTCCTTGCGAAGGCTTCCGGGGCCGGGTTATTCAGGAAGTCAGACAATTCCTGTGGTGTGGGTGGCAGTCCGATCAGGTCGAGGTAAGCACGGCGCAGCAGCGTGGGTTTATCGGCGGCCGGCAGCGGTTGCAGTCCGGCTGTGGCAAGTCTGGAAGAGACGAAGGAGTCGATGTCGTTGACACCGGGCTGTCGCGCGGGCGGCTGGAAGGACCAGTGGGCCCGTGGATCGGGTTCCGGCTGATCGTCGACGGTGGGCACTGCGCCAGCGTTCAGCCATGTTTCCAGCAGCTGCAGCTGGGCCGGTTCCAGCGGGCGACCTTCGGGGGGCATTCGGGTATCGGGATCGCTGCTGCTGACTCGCTGGAACAGGTGGCTGGCGAGAGCATTTCCGGGATTGATGGCAGGTCCGCTGGAGCCACCCGTCTGCATGGCAGCGACCGTATCCAGTCTGAGTTGAGCCTCCTGTTTCAGGCTGCCGTGGCAGGCAAAGCAGCGTTCCCTGAGCAGGGCTTTGACGGCCGAGTAAGGGTGGCCTGCAGCAGGGCTGGCTGGTGTGGCGGAGTTGTCTGTGGTCTGGGCAATGGCTGAGGTGCTGATCAGCGGCAGGATAACCAGCAGCATCGCGAGGACTGCTGTGGGCAGTGGGCAGTGACGTCGCCTGCGTAAAGCGGAGTTCATGTGAGCATTCTGTTGGGGGGCGACGTGCGGGCTGTTTGAATGACGACTGGAGGGTGTGTGAGATTACTCTGGCCCTTGTTTTTCGTGCAACTCCGGAGCCCACATTTTGACTGCCGAAATCGCTGAAAATGGTGGAAAATAGCCGGATGTCGCGTTTTTCAGGCTCAGCGTAAAATGCTGTGCGCGTTATGAGGAAGTCTTTTGGGCACCCGCGCGCAGAATGGACATCCCCCTCGGGAGGGCGAGGCTCCTGCCGAGCCGGATCCAGTTGTCAGTTGGCAGTTGTCAGTTGGCAGTTGTCAGTTGTCAGTTGGCAGTTGGCAGTTGGCGTGAAGGTCCCTTTGGGAGGGCGAGGCTCCCGCCGAGCCGAGGTTCCGTGGATGAGGTTTACCGAGCTGGTGCTCGGTGGTCCCGGGTGGGTGTTGTGGTGGTGTT
>CAXBSH010000271.1:0-7866 GCA_963977705.1 uncultured Planctomycetaceae bacterium | reverse complement strand
ACCCGCTCCATGATCCAGTCGACAGCACTACGCTCCCGCAACTGGGCATAGAGGTTTTCGATCATGCCCGTTTTTGCGAGACGGGCCCGCAAACGACGGGGCGACTCACCACTCTGCATAGCCATCAACGCAAGTTCCATGCCAACGGCGTCTTCTGTCGCCTCGATGTTTTCTCGAGTTGCCAGTTTGTCCAGCACAAAGTGCTGCTTCAGAGCGGCCTCAGTGTCTGCAAGGGCATTCTGACGCATCTGCGTCTCACGAGCACGAATCTGCTCGCGAGTGAACCCTGCCTGATGCATCTCGAGCAATTCTCTGCGGAGAGCATTGTCTGTCTGCTGGCGGACCAGACCTTCCGGCAGTTCCCAGTCGGCAGCCTCAGAGATCTTCTCCAGCAGCTGATTTCGCAGCGATTGACGCTGCTGGTAGGCCATCTGGTTCTGGAGCCGCTGCTGAATCACTGCCTTAAAGCCCTCTTCATCAGCACAATCCCACTCCTCGAAGAATTGGGAAGCAGTTGCCGGAATTTGTGCGTACACGGCTGTGACAGCGAAGTGCACCGTAACCTGCTCGCCACGCATTTCAACAACCGGAGACTGGCTGGAGATTGTTACCGTTGCCGTGCGAGTTTCGCCAGCTTTGACGCCGGTCATCAGCGTGTCAAAGCCATCCAGAGTGGCGTCCGGGAAATCCAGTGTGCGCAGCAACGTCAGGTACTCTTCTGTCGTACCCGGGATCTCTCCACCACTCCATGAGTAACTGATGGTACAGTTGACAGCGTCACCTGGAGCAGCCTCGCCCTCTTTCAGTTCTTCTTCTGCTCGCGAGTCCAGCAGGTTTTCGATGTAGACCGCAACCTCTTCTTCGGTGACTTCGCCGGATGGACGAGACAACGTCATGGCGGAAAAGTCAGGCAGTTCGAAGTCAGGACGAACTTCCACATCAAACTCGTAATGGAAGTCACCAGTCTCTGGTACGTGCAGATTCTGCAGGTTCAGGCGGGGCTCACCGAGCGGATCAATCTTGTGCTCTTCGGAGATCTGCTCGAGGCTTACAAGCAGAACCTTCTGCTTGATGTCGCCAGTGATTTCTTCACGAAAACGACGCAGCAACAGAGCATCCGGCACCTTTCCCGGGCGAAACCCCGGTACCTGGGCCTTTTCACGCAACTCAATCAGCACATCCTCACGGATGTCCTGAATGTCTTCGCCGGGCACAACCACTGAGATGTGTCGCAGGCACTTGCCTTTGTTCTCGATGGTGACCTGCAGGCCCAGCTTCTTTTCTGCTGGGGCGTCTGCGGCTGGAGCTTCCGTTGTGACCGCTGAACCTTCTACGTCCGAACTCATTCCTGTTCCTCGTCACGAAACCAATTTCAGGGTACACGCCACAAACAGAACGCACAAAGTTGTGCGAAGACTGTGAAACCCCTGAGTAATGACTGATGCTTTGATTGAAAACGACTGCAAAAAAATTTGTGAACCGGCCCCCGTGGGGAAGAATTTGCTGGGGGAGAAACCCCGACAAAAGCCTTGCCTGAGAACCCGTGAAATCATTCACTTTTTAGCATCATAGCAGATCCGGGCGTGAACTGCTACTGCACCTGGAGCGAACGATTGGGCAACTTGCGAATAGTTCGCAGGCGTTCCTGATTCCGTCCTGAATGCATAGAATGCATTGGATGCATCGAACACCCGGCAGAGTTCGCGAGGAACACACGATTCCCGGCAATTCTGAAGGGCGGATTAAGCGACGCTGAGGAAACAGTCGCAGACGGCAGCACGCCAGTTCAGATCGAGAGTAAACGTCGAGCGTGAGCAGGGAGACTGCTGCTGCGGAAGTTTCCGGACCAGTGCCGCTTCGACGCAGCCCGAAGTCAATAAAAAAAAGCGGGTGAAGGGACTCGAACCCTCGACAACCACGTTGGCAACGTGGTGCTCTACCAACTGAGCTACACCCGCAGGAGTCACCGCAAGCGATGACAGTTTCAAATTGTAAACGATCGCTGGGTTTGAACCAGTCCGTCTGAGCTTTCGATCCGGGATTCCACAAATTGCAAAACCCGCGTTCAGAAATGGCACAGTTGTTGTGCCGGCGCGTCTACCGTAGTAC
Source organism: uncultured Planctomycetaceae bacterium (assembly GCA_963977705.1). Classification (GTDB taxonomy): domain Bacteria; phylum Planctomycetota; class Planctomycetia; order Planctomycetales; family Planctomycetaceae; genus SXXK01. The sequence continues at coordinate 5,757 of CAXBSH010000271.1, read as the reverse complement.
CTGCCGGGGCAGGTTCACGGTGATTGGTGCACGATTTATGAACGCCATGTGTATCGGGAATTCCGCTGGGCCACATTATCCTGTTCCAACCAAATTCGTCAACGGTGATGGCAACAATTCAGGCGGGGTTTTGGCTGCGACAGGCCGGATGGTTCGGTTTTTCGGCGCTGTGACCTGGGGGATCGGCGGGTCCTGCGGGTGAGCAGGCGGATTGTGCAGGCTGTGCGGATTGTGCGTGTGGCTTCCGGAAATCGGCATCTCACGGGCCACATCAAATTCGTTGCTTGTTCCCTCCATGTTTTCGCCGTAAAGTGCATCAGCGTCCCGGATTCGGCTCGATTTTCCCCGATTTCAGGGGAAACTGGGGGATGTTGAGGTGACTGGGCGGTGCTCCGCCCCCGCAGAGATGCTGCTTGTGCCTCCGATTGACTGGATTTTGTTCGTTGAAAGTCTTTGTTCCATGAAACACGTTCTGTCTGCACTTGTGATGAATCAGCCGGGTGTACTGTCCCGGATTGCCGGCATGCTGGCGGCTCGGGCGTACAACATTGACAGTCTGGCTGTGGGGGCGACCGAGAACCCCGAATTCTCGCGGATTACCTTCGTCGTCAACGGTACGGAAAAGACGCTTGAGCAGGTGCGTAAGCAGCTTGAGAAGATTATCACTGTGGTGAAAGTTCAGGACTTTTCGGGTCAGGACTACGTTGAGCGGGACCTGATGCTGATCAAGGTCAGCACCGAGAATGGTCGGCGGGGCGAAATCCGGGAACTGGTGGATATCTTCCGCGGGCGAATTGTGGACGTGGGTGCCAGCCACGTGATGATTGAGATCTCGGGACGCGAGAACAAGATTGAGGCTTTCGTTGAGCGGATGCGGGAGTTCGGGATTCTGGAGATGGTGCGTACGGGTCGCATTGCCATGCTGCGTGACCGTACGATCACAGAAGAACTGGATTCGGACGAAAGCTGGCAGCAGCCGTCGGGTGTGACGGACGCTGATTGACGGGTTGCGGTTTCTGCGACGGCCGGCATGATTCAGTGCCGGCCAGTTTGTTGAGATGAGGGAGCAGGACAGATGAGCGAATACAGTGATGCGTTGGCGCGGGTTGCCTCAGAGACCATGCTGCAGGAAACTCGGCGGTGGTTTTTCGGCCGAACGGCGACTGGTCTGGGTGCCGCGGCACTTGCATCGCTGCTGCAGTCCGAAGGATCAGGGCGTCTGCAGGCGGCTCCTTCCGAGACTGCTCCGGCGCTGTCAGCCCTGCACCATGCTCCGACAGCCCGTCGCGTGATCTGGTTATTCATGGCTGATGCTCCATCTCAGCTGGATCTCTACGATTACAAGCCGCAGCTGGCCGACTTTTTCGACAAGGATCTGCCAGAGAGCATCCGCAATGGGCAGCGGATCACAACGATGACTTCCGGTCAGTCGCGTCTACCCTGTGCTCCGTCTGTCTTCAAGTTCGCGCGGCATGGCGAACATGGTGCGTGGATCAGCGAGCTGTTGCCGAACATTGCATCGATCGTCGATGATCTGTGTATTGTGAAGACGATGAATACTGAAGCGATCAATCACGATCCGGCGATCACATACATTCAGACGGGCAGTCAGCTGCCGGGTCGACCCAGTATGGGCGCCTGGATTTCGTATGGCCTTGGCAGTCCGAATCGTGATCTGCCGGCCTTTGTGGTATTGCACTCGCGGATCCCCGGGGGGGCTCAGACGCAGGCGCTGTTCTCGCGGCTCTGGGGCAGTGGCTTTCTGGCGACTCGGCATGCCGGCGTGGCTCTGCGTTCCAGTGGTGACCCGGTCCTGTATCTGTCGAATCCGGCTGGGGTGGACAGCGCGACTCGTCGGCGCATGCTGGATGGGCTGTCGGAACTGAATCAGAGCCGGCTGCAGACCGTGGGTGATCCGGAGATTGTGTCCCGGATTGCTCAATACGAGATGGCGTTTCGGATGCAGTCATCGGTGCCTGAGCTGACGAACATATCGGATGAGCCTCAGTCGGTGCTGGACATGTACGGGCCGGAGGTGAAGGAGCCAGGCACTTTTGCTTACAACTGTCTGCTGGCGCGGCGGATGGCGGAACGTGGCGTCCCGTTTACTCAGGTGTTTCTGCGAGGCTGGGACCATCACGGTGGTTTGCCGGGTGCGATTCGGCAGCTGGCGCCGGCCTGTGATCGCCCCAGTGCGGCTCTGGTGAAGGATCTGAAGCAGCGCGGGATGCTGGATGATACGCTGGTCATCTGGGGGGGCGAATTTGGTCGGACTGTGTACAGTCAGGGAACTCTGACGCGAGACAATTACGGCCGCGACCATCATCCGCGCAATTACACCATGTGGATGGCGGGCGGTGGAATTCGGGGCGGTCAGGTGTATGGCGAGACTGATGATTTCAGCTACAACGTGGTTGACAAACCGGTGCATATTCACGATCTGAACGCGACGATTCTGCATATGCTGGGTGTGAATCATGAACGTCTGACCTATCGATTCCAGGGGCGGGATTTCCGGCTCACGGATATTCATGGGAATGTGATGCGGGACCTGCTGCGAAACGCCTGATGTCACGACGCGACGATCGATTACAGGCTCAGCTGTGGCTGGATGACCCCGGTCAGTTATCTGAGCGTCTGATGTCCCTGCTGCAGCAGTTGGATCAGACAGCAGTGGCAAGGCCGTCCTTAGGTCGGCGTGCTGAGCCTCAGCTGCAGCTGTCGCTGCGTGTCGCGCGCGAACTGGCACAGTCCCTGCAGGCTGATCGGGGTGGCATCAATGAGTACCGGCGAATGACGGACTCCAGTCCTCTGGATTGTCGTCTTGTGCTGGATGTGCTGGACCGTCTGCAGGATGAGTCTGAGGAGTCCGGATCGGCTGTTGATTCGGTGGATTCGCTGGTGTTGCTGCCGGCTTCCGTACTGGCAGAATTTCGTGGCAACGTCGAAGAGTTTGCTCGCTGGGCGCGGTTCAGGCTGCGTCAGGAGCAGACGCCGGTGCGCAGTGAGCAGTTGAAAACGACGATTGAGTTTGTGGATGACGAGTTGCTGGTGAAGACGGACGGGGACGGCAGCCTGAAGCTGCGCGGGGCTGTCAGCATTCCGATGTTTCTGGCGCTCTGGCGTGCTCCCGGGCATCGGCTGAGTGCTCAGTCATTTCAGGATATCGATCGCAGTCTCAGTCCGTCCGGACTGGAGCGTCATTCGACTCGGCTGTGTTCGAAGCTGCAGGATGTGCTGCTGGAGGTGATTCGCAGCGGGTCTGGTTATCAGCTGCGTCGTTGTCCGCGTCAGTAGCATCGGCCGGTCTTGTCATTCTCCGTCGCCGCTCGGATCAGATTCTTTCAGGCGATTGCGCAGTGTGGCTCGATCCATCCCCAGCAATCGAGCAGCGGCCGTGCGATTGCCTTCGGTGCGAGCGAGAACTTCGGGTATGAGCAGTGAGTCGAGCAGTCGTGTGGCGCGGGCGTAGAGGTCTTCGGGGTGTTCCTGCAGCTGCTGATCAAGCCACTGACTGAGTGCTGTGCGGAAACTGGCGGGGTGTGTGTTTTCGGGCGATTGTTCCGTAAGGATCGCACGAGGCAGGTGTTCCGGCAGCAGTTTTCCACCGCGACACAGCACAACAGCATGTTCGACTGCATTCCGCAGTTCACGGACATTTCCGGTCCACGTGCGGCATGTCAGTGCCTGCAGAAATTCGGGACTGACATATCCCGGTCGGACGCTGTCGGGAAGTTGGGCGAGGAAGGCGTGCACGAGCAGGGGCAGGTCGCCGGAACGTTCGCGGAGTGGTGGCAGACCGATGGTGAAGGCTGTCAGGCGATGATACAGGTCTTCGCGGAATTGTCCCTGTGCAATCAGTTCCGGAAGATTTCTGTGAGTTGCGGCGATGAAGCGGGCTGTTGTGGAGCGTTCTGAGCCACTGCCGACGGGACTGAACCGTCGCGATTCGAGGACTCGCAGAAGTTTGACCTGGACGCTGAGGGGTGTGTCGGCGATTTCGTCGAGGAACAGTGTTCCTCCGGCGGCGGCTTCGAAGAGTCCGCGACGGTGGTCGTCGGCGCCTGTGAAGGCTCCTTTGACGTGACCGAACAGTTCGCTTTCGATGAGTGTGGGGTTAAGTGAGGCGGGGCAGACGGGGATGAAGGGGCCGCTGGCGACAGCACTGTGTTCGTGAACCGCACGGGCTGCCAGCTCCTTCCCGGTGCCGGTTTCCCCCAGCAACAGGACAGGAAACGGGGTGGGTGCGACGAGTGCAATCTGGCGATAGACGGCCTGCATCGCCGGGCTGGAGCCTACGATCGGGCCCTGCTGGGGCAGGATCTGAGCGGGGGGCTGATCTGCCGGAGGAGGGGCCAGTGCGCGGTTGAGTACGGCCAGAAACGTCTGCAGTTCGAACGGCTTGACAAGGTATTCAAAGGCACCACCGGAGAATGCGCGTGTGGCGGTGGGCAGATCACCGAAGGCGGTCATCACGATCAGTGGGACACCGGGACAGCGGTGCTGAAAATCGGCCAGAGCAGACAGGCCGTCCTGTCCGGGAAGTCTGACATCGAGCACGATGGCGTCAGGAATCAGTGTGCTGAGTTTTTCGCGAGCCTGTTCGACGGAAGCGGCAGTGACAGCGACGTGGCCGGCTGAGGCTGCGGCTTCCGAAAGGCCCCAGCACAGTGCCGGCTCGTCATCAATGATCAGGATTCGGCTCATGAGCAATTTCCAGCGGAAGTGTCCATGGGGAGCAGCAGATCCATCTGTGTCCAGCCATCGCTGCGACGCCATTCGAGGCGACCGCCATGATCCTCGGCGACTGCACTGACAATCGCCAGTCCCAGCCCGACTCCTTCTGGTTTGGTCGTCACAAAAGACTGCAGCATATTCGGGGCGATCCGGGGATCCGGACCAGGACCATTGTCTGCCACTCGCAGGATCAGCTCAGGACGGCTGGCGATGAGCACAGACACCTGAATCTGCCCCTGATGTCCTGCAGCCTCGATCGCATTCTGGAGCAGATTCACCACAGCTGCTCGCAGGCCATCACGGATGCCGACCACAGCAGCGGCTTCAGACGGCAGTCGCTGCAGTCCGACATCATGATGCTCAAGTGCCGGAGACACAAGTTCCAGACAGTCATCGAGCAGATGGCCAAGGTCGAATCGCGAGCGAACACCGTCCGCCCGCCCTCCCAGCGACAGCAGTCCGCGGACCTCGGTTTCCAGCAGGCGCAGCTGTTTCTGCATGATACCCAGCGAGCGATCATCGGCACCTGAGCGACAGCGATTCTGATGCACCTGCAGAGCCAGTGAGATGCCGGCAAGTCCATTCCGGAACTGGTGCGCGAAACCGGCAGCGAGTTGTGCGAGCCAGCGTCCGCGTTCGGCCTGCAGGAGCTGCTGCTGCAGTTGAGTCAGCTGTTCTCCCAGCATCCGGACATCGTCGACAAGAATAGTGAGTTCGTCATGGCGCGGCTGGTCGGCGAGTCCAGCGAGGGGTGGACCGGCTGAGAACGCAGGGACTTCAGGGCCTGTCGCTGGAGCAGACTGCAGGCGTCCCTGCGCAATTTCAGAGACTCGCTGCTGAATCTGCCGCAGTCGGTAGGACCAGCGCGCAGTCAGAGCCAGCAACCAGGGAATAATTGCCACCATGGCTGCCGCACCGATTGCCAGCGGTGGCCAGACCGCGCGCCAGCGTACGGCCTGCAGCTCGGAGACTGACGCCAGCATCAGGATGCGATACTGGGGACGCCAGCGTGAAGGGACC
>CAXBSH010000270.1:0-7894 GCA_963977705.1 uncultured Planctomycetaceae bacterium | reverse complement strand
AACGACCCTTCAGGTCTGAATCGGAAAAATACGGACGGCACAAACCAAATACACACCGCAACGGACTCGTGACCGGGCGGGTTTTGTGGGTAATGACAAGCCCTTTCTGGGGCGGCTGATAACTGATTACTGATTACTGATTACTGATTACTCAAAAATCTGGCCGCGATTTGCGAAATAAACACAACCCATCGACGGCCACGAGAACACCGCGCTGTTCATGTGACGCAGAGCCACCTGTTTCGACTGCGAAAGGCTGCAGGGCCAGCTGCAGCAAGCCTGCAGACGTGTTTTTGGTGTCTGTGACGGCTACCAGACCTGCGGACTTGTTGGTTTACGCCATTCCACAGGACACCTGCTTGTGCAGCTGCCTGCCTTTCGGTCGAAGACTGCACACTCCATTCATCTGTCCGACGTGACGTCAACCGGCCGGCTTCCAGTCGTGAAGCTGCAGCTCGACCCGACTGATACCCTGGAAGTTGTTGATCGTCGGGGCAAAGCTGATGTGCAGCGGGCCATTGACCTTCGCTAACTCTTCAGCCCAGTCTGCTCGACCAAAGGCAACGGCACGCATCACTGTGCCCTGCTGACGAACTCGGATGGCCAGATGACGACCGCCCTCCCCCATCAGCTTCGGTGGCTCTGCAAGCTCGACATTCGACGCCATAAAACGAGGTGCTGGATTTGCTGCCCCAAATGGACCAAGGCGATCCAGTTCGGTCACCGCTTTCAGATTCACTTCTGACAACAACACCTCGGCATCGATTCTCAGCTGAGTATCCTCCACCGTCGGATGGAAGTGCTCGCCAGCCCATGCCGCCAGTGATTCGCGAAACGCATCCACATTCGTGGCCTGCAGTTTCAGCCCCGCTGCAGCTTTATGCCCGCCAAACTGGATCAGGTGCTGACGACAGGCCTGCAACGCGTCATACAGCTGAAAACCGGCAAAGCTGCGACCGGATCCCGTTCCCGTCCCATCCTCCTTCAGCGCGATCAGTATGGTCGGACGATCGAATTCCTCAGCCACCCGACTGGCGACAACCCCGATGACTCCCGGATGCCAGTCGTGGTGGGCCAGCACCAGAGTCTTATGCTGCTGCCATGACGGATTCTCAGCTACCATGTCTTTGGCCTGCCGCAGAATTCGACGCTCCACCGTACGCCGGTTGTCATTCAGCTGATCCACCCATGCGGCAAGCTGCTCAGCCCGCTCCAAATCCTCGGTCGTCAGCAGCTCAACAGCAAGCCGGGCCTGGCCGAGCCGTCCGGCTGCGTTGATTCGCGGCGCAATCGAAAACCCAATGTCGTCCGATCGCAGGGATTCTTTATCCGCCACTTTGGCAACTCGCAGCAGAGCCTTCAGTCCCGGAGAAGCGATGCCCTTCAATGTCTGCAGACCATACCGCACAATCACTCGGTTTTCCGCCAGCAGCGGTACCACGTCCGCCACCGTTCCGATCGCCGCCAACCCAACCGCACTCTGCAGAAATTCGCGCATCCGCGGCGAAGCTTTCTTACCGTCTCCCAACCGCTGACAGATGGCCCAGGCCAACTTGAAGGCCACACCCGCACCGCACAGCTCACCAAACGGATATTCCGATCCGGGCAGGCGAGGATGCACCAGCACCATCGCATCCGGTAACTCGGCACCCAGCGTGTGGTGGTCCGTGATAATCATTTCCAGACCAAGCTGCCTTGCCAGCGCCGCCTCTCGCACACTGGCAATGCCGCAGTCCACAGACACCAGCAGACGCTGCGGGTCCTCCTCGTGCAGCTGACGAATCGCAGTTTCGTTCAGCCCATACCCCTCTTCCATCCGACACGGAATGTAGTAGTCCACATGACCGCCACAGAGCTGCAGGCAGTACCACAGAATGCTGGTGCCGGTGACGCCATCCACGTCATAGTCACCATAGATTGTGATCCGCCGTTTCTGCTGCAGAGCCTTTACGACCGCGTCAGCCGCCTGCTCGACGCCCGGCAGCAAAGCCGGATCGTTCAGATCGCCAAGCTTCGCATTCAAAAACGCCTTCGCCTGTTCGGCATCAGACATACCGCGCGCAATCAGGACCTGAGCCAGCAGAGGAGAAACCTGCAGCTGACCCGAAACACGCCGGATCATGGCAGTATCATGAGGGTGGAAGGTCCACTTCCTGGCCATGCGGTTCATCACTTTCCGAAAAACATCACAGTTATCAACTGGCAGTCCTGTCCGCTGACGGATCACCGCGCAGTGGCAGGTCCGGCGGCGGAATCTCGCGCGTGGGCTGATCGTGAATCGCCGCCGCAGAAATATCCAGTTCCACCAGCAGTTCCGTTTCACCCAGCAGAATCTGATCGCCGCTCTTCAGGACGCAGGCGTGAATCTCCTGCTGGTTCACAATCGTCAGATTGGTCGAATCGCGATCCACCAGCTCAACTTCACCCTTCGAGTTTCGACGAAACTCTGCATGGATCCGACTTAACTGCAGGTCATGAATCACAATGTCCGCACGCGGGCTTCGTCCAATCGTGGCCGGCAGGTCAGCGGCATCCAGCTCAATCTGGCCATCCGTGAACAAAGCCGATTTCAATCGCAGACGCGTCATGTGTCGACTGACTTTCCAGTTGGTGCGTTCATGCACTTCGTCCGTAACACACTCACTGACCACCCTCTGTTCGCTTTGACCACCAGGGCAGTCCTACTCCGCCATCCATGGTCAAAGTCGAGCCGGTCATGTACGAGGCTTCATCGCTGAGCGTGAAGCAGACTCCGTGGGCCATCTCTTCGGAGGTGCCCAGTCGCTTCATCGGCAGACCAGACGCGCCGACGGCCAACTGATCCTCTGTAAAGAACTTGCGCTCACCCGGAGTATCGATCCAGCCAGGGTGGAACACGTTCACTCGAATGCCCTCACGCACCAGCTCAATGGCTGCAGTCCGCGCCATGTGGTCGATCGCAGCCTTGGCCATGTTGTAGGCCATTGCTGTCGGAAACGGTATGATGGCGTGTGGCGAACTGATCACCGTGATCCGACCGCGAGATTCCTGCTTGAGCATCTGCTGGGCTGCGGCACGGACACCATACATCGCACCCCACATGCTGACTTCGATCGTCCGACGGAAACCTTCCATCTTCGCGTTGACCATCAGTTCACGATCACTGTACACGGCATTCGAGACGAACATGTCCAGACTGCCCAGCTCCTGAACCACGCCGGCGACCATTGCCTCGACAGCAGACTGATCAGACACGTCACACACAGCAACGTACGATTTGCGACCGAGTGCACGAATTTCGGCAGCCACTTCCTCCGCCTGAGCCCGGCTGCCACTGCAGTTCACAACCACATTCGCGCCGCCCTTTGCCAAAGCCAATGCCACGGCCCGGCCGATTCCCTTGGAAGAACCTGTCACGAGCGCATTCTTACCGACAAAACTGTACTGAACCACGAGTTCACTGCTCCTGCATTTCCCCAGATCAACAGACAATCCCGCAGGCTGGTTTGTCACCGAACGCCCCGGTACCGCAGACGCAGACTGCTGGCAGCTGCCTTCCCGGCAGGAATTCTGGCAAGCCCGCCGAGATCCGTCAAAGCACTGAGCCGGAATCCCGTGGCAGTCGCTATGGACATCCATTGGATTGCGGCAAAAAGCAACGGCGATTGCCCGATTTTCCTTGACAACCGACGCATGGCCTTGAATTTGCGCATTTTTTTCTGATTTTGCCCTCGCAAAACTCCCGATTTGCACGTATGTATTCTGGAGAAGAGGCCCTCTCGCTGCTTGACCGCAGTGATGATGACACACGGCATTGCAACCAAAAATCGTGGAATCTGGCGTGATTTCTCACTGCATCTCAACCTGCCTCAACGCAAGTTCCGTGCGAATTTTCGCACGAATGCTGCTGTTGATGTGTTGTGCGGTGATGTTGAACGGTGCAACGGCTCAAGCCGATACCTGCGGTCACTACCTGTTCAAAAACGGCGTGCCCGTTTCGACGGTCACGGCACCAAAGGTGACTCTGCCGCTGCAGATGACACCTGATCACTCTGCCCCGCTCATGCCGGTGGCGCCTCCCTGCCACGGACCTGGTTGTAAAAATCAGTCCACTCCACTGGCTCCGCCCGCGGCGCCCAGTCTGCGTTTAACCCAGTCGGATCCCGCCGTTTTGCTGCAGGGGTTACTGGTGTCGCTGAATCGCTCTCGGTTGTTCCCGCTGCCGCACTCTGAGTTTGCGGTAACGGTTCTGAATGCTGAGATCTTTCGTCCCCCGGCAGCCTGATTTCAGTTGCTGCGGGAACGTCACGTACCGACCTGAACTCGGTCTGTCAGCAGTTTTCTGATCGACCTGCGTCGTCGTGGGTGACTCCGCCCTGCTCTGTGTCGCGTTCTATGGGTCCGCGTTTCCGCGGCTTCCGCAAGCCTTCGCCACCAGAGTCTGACTGCTGCCCTGCCCTCTGAACCTCCGTGTCGGCTGTACCCGCACTTTCGCTGCGCCAGTCACATAACTCCGCCGTCGCAGACCAATGGCCTGCAGACTGCTGCGAACCATGCTGTCTTTTTTTGTTCGGGGTTGTTTTTGCCCCGCTGCGTTTTCTCATTCGCCGTTGCTTTGTTCTTTCAGGAGCTTCCTTATGTTCAGTAATTCCCGACGTACTCAGCGAGGATTTACGCTGATTGAACTGCTGGTGGTAATTGCCATCATCGCAATTCTTGTGGCGTTGCTGCTGCCGGCTGTACAGCAGGCCCGCGAAGCCGCTCGCCGGACTCAGTGCAAGAACAACCTCAAGCAGTTGGGTTTGGCCATGCACAACTACCACGACGTGCATAACTGCATCCCCATTGCAGACGTGGATGGCACTGTCAATCCCGTCTCAGCACATGCTCGGCTGCTCCCGTCGCTCGAGCAGGCTAATCTGTATGCCCTTGTGAATTTCAATGTCCCCTACGATCACCCCACCAATGCCGTGCCGCGAATGACAGAAGTGCCCGCATTTCGCTGCCCGTCCGATCCAACTCCTCTGCCCGCCGCAATCGGTGGGCGGAACAATTACTACTGGAATGCCGGTTCGGGGATCGTGATGTATGCCACTGGTATGACCGGGCAACCGCCAGCTAATGGGATTGTCTTTCACAATCAGCGGATCCGTTTCAACGACATTACTGACGGACTCAGTAATACGGCCGGTATGAGTGAAAAACTGACAGGCGACGGTTCCAATGGAATCTCCACACCGCGGATCGACACCTATCGGCCGGGTACTTATCCGAACAATGCCGACGAAGCCACCGTGCAGTGCAACGCAGCCAATGTCAATGATCTTGCACAGCAGGGGTACTCCAACGTCGGTGGCCCATGGCTGCAGCAGTACCACTCCACAAATCAGTACAACCACGTGCTGCCTCCGAACGGACGATCCTGCATGTTCCCACCCGGACGGATCGCCACGACATCGAACAGTCGACATACCGGCGGCGTGCAGACGTTGTTGTGTGATGGATCCGTGCGATTTGTGTCTGAGAATGTAGACCTGCGGACATGGCGTTCACTGGGCAGCATTGGCGGGGGTGAAGTCAATGGCGAGTTCTGAGACTCATCGTCGTGTGTTCCTGCAGCTTGCAACGCTGCTGACAGCGGCTCTGGCTGGCTGCGGCAGCAGCGAAACCCCGACTCATCCCCTCGACCCCGAACTGGCTCGGACCTCAGTTCAGTCTGCAATGCAGGCGTGGGTGGACGGGAAGAAACCGGCCGATCTCAAGCCCGGAATCATCGTCGGTGATTCCGGCTGGGAGCAGGGGAAGACGCTGAAAGCATTTCAGATTCTGAAGGACGAAGAAACAACAGATGGCTCGAACCTGCATATTCGAGTTCTGCGAACGTTCGACGGCGGTGGTGCGAAAAGCGAGTCCAGAATCACCTACATCGTCGGTACGCATCCGGTGGTCACAATTTTTCCGCAGTAGGAGCTCCTGAGTGAAAATCCTGAATGGCATTCTGATCCTGCTGGTTCTGGCTGCTGGCAGTAGTACTTCCAGTTGTGCGGACGATCCGGCGTTGACACGTCCTGAGATGAAGGCGCGTCTTGAAGCATTGAAACAGCGCAGCTCGCGGATCCCGCTGCCTCCGCCGACAGAGGAAGAACGAGCCTCCGGGCGATCGCTGGTCAATAACGGGCGACTGCGCAGTCTGTATCTGCCGGCTTCGTGGAATTCATGGCTGATATCCGGCTGGGGCGGTGCAAGAACTTCGCGTGGTGGTTCCGCCGCCACTCTGAACGCCCTGCAGCAGCAGCCCGACTACGCTTTTAAAACTCGTGTGTTCTGGGTTGTTTCCCGAACCAATGACTGTCAGTACTGCCTGGGGCATCAGGAACTGAAGCTGCGTCGTGCTGGCATGACGGACAATCAGATTGCCGCGCTGGATGTGCAGTGGGATCTGTTCCCAGCGGCCGAACAGGCGGCCATGCGAGCTGCTCGGAAACTGACGATTGCGCCCCAGCGTTTTGGTGCTTCAGATCTGCAGGATCTGCGTAACTTGTTCGATGATGCAAAGTCCATCGATCTGCTTTACACCATAGCGCGATACAATGCCGTGAACCGCTGGACGTCGGCAACCGGAATTCCGCAGGACACGGCATTCGGTGGTGAAGAGCACACAGAATTGGCGACCCCCACCTCTGACGAATGGTCCAACCGCGAATCCACCGTCGCTCCGGTGGACGTTGAATCACGACCGGCGTGGGAATCGGCAGAGATCGTTGCCGAGCGTCTGCAGGCGGCTCGCACTCGGCAGTCTCCGGTCTCGCTGCCATCCGTCGAGACGGCGTCTGTGCTGTTGGCGAAGGACACGCCCGGAGTCATTCCACCGCAGTGGTTTCGCGCGATCAGCGGTTTGTCTGTGGCAGTGGATGCCTGGGCCCAGAGACAGGCTTTGATTCGGGATGGAAAGACGCCGCTGCAGCTGCGACTGATGATTGCGTGGATTACGTCCCGCGAAAACCGTGCGTGGTACTCCGCAGGTCATGCCCGCGCTCGATTGCTGGCAAACGGATTCCCGGAAGACAAGCTGTACAGCTTCGAGTCTTTGCTGGAGGCCGCACCGGAGGAACTCCGGAGTGCCCTGAAATTTGCCCGCCTGCTCACCAGTCATCCGCAGCAGGTCGGGGACGCAGACGTCGCCGAGCTGAGGCAGCATTTCAGTGACCATGAAGTCGCTGAAATCATCCATCTGACGGCCGATGCCAATGCGTTCGATCGACTGACGGAGTCTCTGCAGTTGCAGTTGGAATTCCGATAAAATTCGGGATCAACGCGAAATCATGTGCGCTGCTGCAGCGGGCATTGCCAGTCGTGTTGAGAGCAACGACAAGGAGCGGTTTTTACATTCGGCTCGGCGGGAGCCTCGGCCCCCAAAACGGGGATGGTGGCGTTCCCTGGGTTTACTGGATACTGATCACTGACAACTGACAACTGGATACGGCTCGGCGGGAGCCTCGGCTTCCAGAACTTGGGATGGCTGCATTCCTTGGGAGGGCGAAGCTCCTGCTGAGCCGCGCGTTTGCAACGCCGCGATGCCCCATTCGGCTCGGGATCAACGAAAAGTCATGTGCGCACCTACTGATTGCAGTTTGATGGCGTGGTGAAAGACGCACTGGATACTGCTTGCGTGCCAGAAAAAGCACAATCGCTTAGACGCAAATGAGAACACCCCGACACGCACCGCCGGTGAGCGGAACGGCAGTCGCCGTTGAGTCACCACCAACGCAACCTCCAACCGCTCGAAAAACAACACTCGTCGGCTTCTTCCCCTACGACCACCGAGCACCAGTTCGGTGACAGCGATGACCGCAGACACCCGTCAGCTTACGCAAGTGGCTCGCCTCTGGGGGGGCTTGAACGCGGTGGACGACAC
>CAXBSH010000269.1:0-7894 GCA_963977705.1 uncultured Planctomycetaceae bacterium | reverse complement strand
TGAATCGCAAACATACCCGCGGCACACACCAAACACACGCCGCAACGGACTCCTGGCCCGACGGGTTTCGTGGGTAACGACACGGGCTGAAGCCCATGCTACGACCACCGAGCACCAGCTCGGTGACGATGCCGAGGCTACCCTTTGCGTGGTGGTTATCAGCCGACGGAATGGCTGGGCGACGGGAAGACGAGCGTCGCTTCGCGTCTTTGTGTGGGCAAGAGGTGGCCGGGCAGGAATGCCCGGACTACGGTTGTGGGCGAACGACGACAGCTGAATACTGACAATTTAGTTCGGCTCGGCGGGAGCCTCGCCCTCCCAGGGGGAACCCTGCGGCTTCGCGGGAGCCGCGACATACCGAAGGGATGTCGATTTTGCGCGGCGGTGTGCAAAAGCTGTCGCCATACTGCGCACAGCATTTTACGTTGAGCCCTTTTTGTTAATTTGTTTCGGATTTCTCTTGCGTGTTTCTCCTCCGTTGTTAGAAGGGGGAGCAAGCCCTCCCTTGCTGATACAGTCGTGTGTGTTCTTTCTGTGCGTGGTGGTTATGTACTGCGCTTATGACATTGCAATGTCGTGGGAGCACAATTGTATTCGTGGCCCTCAGTTTCAGGGGGCGGATCCCATTGTTCCCGAAGTGCCGCTGAAGCAGTTTCTTGGTCTGCCGGTGGGCAGTCGCTTTGGGATTGCTGCTGGTTTGTTACCAAACAGCAACTGGGTGCTCCCGTATGCTCGACGGGGGTTCGACATTCTGACATGGAAGACCGTGCGTTCTGTGGCGCGGCCATGTTATCCGGTTCCGAACTGGGTGATCGTGGATGATGGTGGTCATCCGGATGGTCCGGTGACGGTGGTGGATCGCTGGACCGGTGATGTGCAGCAGCTGAGTGCGGCCGTCTGTTTCGGCATGCCGTCTCAGGCGCCCAAGCAGTGGCGGGCGGACATTCGCTGGACTGCCGGTCAATTGCTGCCGGGCCAGTTACTGATTGTGTCGGTCGTCGCCAGTCCTCAGCCCGACTGGTCACTGGCTCAGACGGCCGACGATTTTGCTGTGTGTGCCGGGTGGGCAGCCGAGTCTGGTGCGCAGGTGATTGAGGCCAATCTGTCGTGTCCGAATGTGTGTTCGGCTGAGGGGGCAATTTTTCTGGACGTTGCGGCGACTCGGCAGGTGGTGCAGGCCATCCGGACGGCGATCGGTAAGGTGCCGTTGCTGCTGAAGGTCGGATTGTTTCCTCAGCAGAAGTTACTGTCGGAATTTCTGCAGGCGGTGGATGGAATGGCGAATGGCGTGACGCTGGTCAACTGTGTGACTCGAGAAGTTCTGCGTGCTGACGGCCAACCTGTGTTTGGCGAGCGTTATCGTCGGGCCGGGGTGATTGGTCGCAGCATTCATCAGCCATCGGTGGCTGCTGTACGACAGGTGCGGCAGTTAATTTCCAGCTACGGTCTGAATCTGCAGGTCGCTGCTGTGGGTGGTGTCAGTTCCGTTGATGACGCAGGTGATTTCTTTCTGGCTGGAGCCGACGCGGTATTGTGTGGTTCCTCGCCGGCGTATTTTCCGAATCTTGCCGTGCAGGTGAAGCAGCGACACCCGGAGTGGTAGCTGCGTGTAAGGTTGATATTGCGTTGAACTTCAGGGTGTCTGTGTGGGAAACTGCAGGATACGTGGAGGCTGATAACCGGGTTTCCAGTCACCATGAATCACGGCGGTAGCGACAAGGCTGGAATCTGGCAGCTGGGATTCCGGGTTCTTTCTGAGTTGGTCCTGTTGATCTATGAAAATGCGTACTTCGTACTGCTCTGCCGGCAGCAGTGGTGACTTCCGGAATCTGTCTGCGCGGGGGCTGGCAGCAGGTGCGGTCACCAGTATGGGATTCTGCCACAGTTGATTCTCTGCATTGACGCGGCTGATGCCAGTTGCCCAGCGTTCGCTGGAAGGACTTTTGCTGACCGGATCGATGCGGTGCAGATTGATCTGCAGCGTCATACCGTTGTAGCGGGCTGGAATACCGGTAATTCGCAGTTGTTGTTCGCTGAGCAGTCGAATTTCCGTCTGTGGATCCGGCAGATCTGTTGATTTCTGGTAGCTGCCGTTTTGGATGGCGGTGTAGTCTCGCAGAAATGTCAGGAAGTTCTGGTAGCTGGCGCTGCCCGGCAGGAATTTGGGGCCGCCCTTATGGGGTGATAAGCCAGCGGGTTTGGTCAGCAGCGGGCTGAGTTCCGGGTGCTCGGTATCGATATTTCCGGAATCCAGCAGTTGTTTCAATGTGGCAGCCGGGTCATGTGGCTTGATCCAGGAAATGGACTTGACGTCATCGGCCGTGAGGCCGTGCTGGCCAATCTGATGCCGATTGCGTTCAGGGTGGTGGCAGTTTACGCATCGTCCCATTTCGCTCCAGATATTGTCGACGAATGCGGCAAGTACGCGATCTGTCCGTGTATGTCGAATGACTTCCGGAGGCAGCTCGGTACCAATCCGCAGGTCTGTGCGGGACTGCAGCAGATTGGGATTCTGGACAGCCAGTCGGATCCAGTCTCGGAATGCCTGCAGCTCGGTTGTCCGCACTTTTTCCGTGAGTGGATTTGTGCGTTCCGGTCGACGGCCGATGAACTGAAGAATCTTTGATTCCTCGGGGCGTTCCACGTTGATCAGGCCGGCCTGTCGCAGAGCAGCAAAGGTGTCAGATTCTGATTCGCGAATGTAATTTTTGATTTCCACGCCTGCGAGATGACATTCGGCGCAGCTGGACTGTTGTTGAGATCTGAGCAGTGGCAGCAGGCGTTCGGCAAATAACCCTGCGGAGGTTGAGTCTTCAAGCGGGGCGTTTGCGGCCGTGGCTGCCGCAGTTTGCAGCAGGAACGCGATGAGTATCAACTGGACGGACAGGGCGATGCGTGGCATGAGCTGAGCTCCAATATCGATGCAAAGATCGGGGAGGCGGGTGGTGGTCTGTGCAGGGCGGGATATTTGCAGGGCTCGGGTGAGATCCTACCGCCGGCCCGAAAACTGTCAATTCAGATGGACAGCTGCCGACTGGTGCGGCGGAATCTGCCGGAGGTTGTGTGGCGTTGCCTGCTGAGAACAGCGATGGAAGGTACTGTCGACGACTAATGTGAACTTCACGAAGGATTTGAGGTGAAGCTGTAAGGAAAATACCGATTGTGAGGGGGACGGAGCCTGTGCAACGCCGTCTGGTATGACGGTCTCTGGTAGGTCTTTGACTGACAGATGTTTGCGAATCATGTGAGTGAGCGAGTCAGGGCTGCTGTAAATACTGTGTGCATGCTGTGCACGGGGCTATGTTTCTGCGTGTTTGTCGGATGCGGCAGGTCGTTGCCAACGGTGAATCGTGCGGTCGTGGACCGGGCGGTTCGTGGGCGAACGGACGCGAGTGTGGCACGAGAATCCCACCCGGGCGAAGTGCGAATTCCGCCCGGAATTGACACAGCGACTGGGCTCACGGAAGAGAACGCAGCAGCGATTGCGTTATGGAATAACGCGGCTTTCCAGGCAACTTTGGCAGATCTGGGTGTAGCGCGGGGCGATTTGATCCAGGCGGGGCTGCTTGCGAATCCTCAGTTGAACCTGTTGTTTCCGCCATTGGGTAGTAAGCAGCTGGAATGGACGATTTTCGCGCCGCTGGAACCGTTGGTGCTGCGCAAGTATCGGGTAGAGGTTGCGGATCGTGATTTTCAGCGAGTCTGTGAAGACCTTGTGCAGAACGGTCTGAACGTTGTGCGGGATGCGCGAATCGGATTAATCGAACTGCAACTGGCAGAAGATCGCAGGCGTCTGGCCGTTGAAAATTTGGCCGTTGTTGAGCGTCTGGTGGAGCTTGCTGGACTGCGTGTGGACGCGGGTGGCAGTGGCGAACTGGAGTTGGTTTCTGCGAGGCTGGAGGCAGGTCAGAGGCGTGCGGAGCTGGCGGGACTGGAGCAGGCGGTGCGAATTGCTGAGACACGGCTGCGACTGATTCTTGGTCTGGCGGCAGTTGATCTGCCCCTTCGTGCCGTTGCGAGTCCGCGTGTCAATGCCCGTGCAATGGAACTGGACGAGGTTGTGACGACTGCGATTCGTGATCGTCCGGATGTGCGAGCAGCTCGAATTGCGGTGCAGGCCGCAGAACGGCGGCTGGAACTGAATCGTCGTTCCTTTTTGCGAGTGGACGGGGTGCTGGACGGTAACAATGGTGGGGCTGGTCCGAACAATATGGGTCCGGGGCTGCGATTTGAGGTTCCGATCTTCAATCGCAATGAGGGTCTGGTCATCAGGTCTCAATGGACCGTTGATCAGGCTCGGCATAATTATCATGCCGTGCATGATCGAGCTTTGACAGAAGTGCGAGTGGCGTTGGGAGGCTTTGCTCAGGCTGGTGGCAGTCTTGAGATTCTGCGTCGGGATGTGTTGCCGGAACTGCAGCGAGTGCAGCAGCTGGCGGAAACAGCGTGGGCCGACGGTGGGGATTCGTATGTGGTAGTGCTGCAGACGACCGCGCAGGTTCTGACAGCTCGTCAGCGCGAGCAGGAGCTGCAGGCGGATCTGCGGAGGGCTGCCGCGGAGTTGAGTCGGAGTGCCGGTCGGCGGATTGATGCTCTGGAAATCCAGGAGACTGACCTGCCGGTTCTGCCATCAGCGTCGACTCCGGCAGCCGAGGGACAAAAACCATGAAGATGAATCTCATCCGCTGCAGGGCACTGTTGTTGGGGGCTGCGAGCGGTCTGATGCTGGCCGGTTGCGGCAAAGCCTCAGGCGAAAAACCTGCAGCAAAGGTGGCTCCGGCCGAGGTTCGTCCTTTGCCGAATGAAGCCAGTCTGGCTGATGTGGTGCTGACTCAGCAGGCATTCGATCGGCTGGGGATTACGACGGGGCAGGTTGAGCTGAAAGATGCGCGGCGGAGTCGGGAATTTGGTGGCGAGGCGATGATCCCACCTGGTTCGACAGCGGTAGTCGTTTCACCACTGGCGGGGACGGTGAGAGTCCCTGAGTCTGGCACAATTCCGGTTCCGGGAAGCCGGCTGCAGCTCGGCGATGGCGTCTGCATCCTGGAACCGCTGCTGACACCGGAGAGGTATGTGCCGACGCCGGCTGAGCGTGCTCAGATCACAGTGGCTCAGGCCAACCTCGTATCAATGCAGCTGACGGCCGAGGGAGACCTGCAGCAGTTTCGGGAGCAGGCAGCACTGGCGAAAGTGACGCTGGATCGTGCACGGCAGCTGCGACAGGATCGTGTGGGCAGTGAGCAGGCCGTTGACGATGCCGTTGGCCGTCTGAAGATTGCTGAGGCTGGACTGGCAGCGGCTGAGCAGCGTCGACAGATGCTGCAGCGACTGTCCGCTGGTCTGGAAAACCCCCGACCGGAACCGTTGTCATTCACGGCTCCGATGTCCGGAGTGCTGCGTGCACTGCAGGCAGTTCCGGGTCAGCGAGTAGCGGCTGGTGCCACGCTGTTTGAAGTGGTGCGCACCGACCAGATCTGGATTCGCGTGCCGGTCTATGTGGGTCATTTACCTGAAATTCGCACGGACATGTCTGCTGAGGTTCGGCTGTCGACAACAGACCGTGCGGTCCAGTCAGCAGCTCCCGTGGCAGCTCCGCCGGCGGCGGATCCCACATCCCTGACAGCCGATCTGTATTTTGAGCTGGGGAATGCGAAGGGTGAACTGCGACCGGGACAGCGTGTGTTTGTGCGGCTACCGCTGCAGGGTGAAGATCAGCGACTGGCCGTTCCGGTGAATGCCGTGCTGTATGATATTCATGGCGGCACCTGGGTGTATCAGCGGCGCGATTCCCTGACGCTGCGTCGAACGCGAGTCTCAGTCGTTGGAACAGCAGATGGATTTGTACTTCTGGCATCGGGACCGGCTGCCGGCACGGAGGTGGTGGTGGACGGCGCAGCGGAGGTCTTCGGTACCGAATTCGGAACAGGAAAATAACCATGCAGTGGCTCATTTCCATGGCACTGCAATTCCGAGTGCTGATTGTCGCGCTGGCTCTTGGCATGATGGCCTATGGGATCCAGACAGCGGAGCAGATTCCCCTCGACGTATTTCCTGAGTTTGCTCCGCCATTGGTGGAAATTCAGACTGAGGTTCCGGGGGCAACTGCCGAGGAGGTTGAATCGCTCGTTTCAGTGCCGATTGAGAGTTCACTGAATGGGATTCCGTTTGTCGATACAATTCGCTCGAAATCCGTACCGGGGTTGTCGGCCGTTCGTCTGATCTTTCAGCCGAATACCGATTTGATTATTGCGCGGCAGCTGGTGCAGGAACGCCTGTCCCTCGCCACAGCTCGATTGCCAAAAGCTGCTCGGCAACCAGTCATCCTGCCGCCGCTGTCATCACTCAGCCGAGCGATGAAGATCGGCCTGACCAGTACAGAACTGAGTCAGATGGATTTGACAGTGCTGTGCAAGTGGACGATTCGTCCGCGGTTGATGGCGGTGGAAGGTGTCGCGAATGTCGCAATCTGGGGTGAATATGATCGTCAGTTTCAGGTGCTGGTTGATCCCGAGCGACTGCGGGCTCACGACTTAACGCTCGGTCAGGTCGAGGCTGCCGTGCGGAAGTCAGCGGCCGTAGGGTCGGGCGGCTTTGTGGATGTCTCTGTGCAGCGGTTGGCTCTGCGACAGGCACCTGCCGTGGAAACTCCGGACGACCTCGCGGATACGGTGGTGCTGTGGAGAAACGGCGCACCTTTACGACTGGGTGACGTTGCGGAAGTGCAGATCGGGTCGCCGCCACCGATTGGTGATGCTGTGATCAACAGTGTCAAAGGGATTATGCTGATAGTGGAAAAGCAGCCGTGGGCCAATACGCTGGATGTGACTCGCGGCGTTGAACAGGCGATGAACGAGCTGGCTCCGGCCCTGCCCAATGTGCATGTCGACACCACGATTTTTCGGCCGGCAACATTTATTGAGCGAGCTTTGCGGAATCTGACGCGATCGCTGATTGAAGGTTGCGTGCTGGTGATCGTGGTGTTGTGTCTGTTTCTGTTTGACTGGCGAGCCGCACTGATCAGCTCGCTGGCGATTCCCCTGTCTCTGCTGGCCGCTGTACTGCTGCTGTATTTTCGCGGGGGCACCATCAATACGATGGTACTGGCCGGTTTGCTGATTGCACTCGGTGAGGTTGTGGATGATGCCATCATTGACGTCGAGAATATTCAGCGGCGGTTACGGCTGAACAGTCTGCTGCCGGAGCCTCGATCGATGTTTCAGGTGGTGCTTGAAGCGTCGATGGAAGTCCGCAGTGCTGTCGTGTACGCCAGCGTGATTGTGGTACTGACTCTGATCCCCGTGTTCTTTCTGGATGGACTTGCGGGTTCGTTTTTTCGGCCACTGGCCGCATCGTATGTTCTTGCGATCCTTGCGTCGCTCGCTGTCGCCCTCACTGTGACTCCGGCACTGGCATTGCTGCTGCTGCCCGCGGTTGCCGGTACGCCACGCGACGCGCCGCTCGTGCGTCTACTGAAATCCATCTATGGCGCTATCCTGCCGTTTTTTGTCAGGCATCCGGGATTCTGTGCAGGTCTTGTGCTGGCGATTTTCTGCGGAGCCGGGATGGCGGTGCAGGATCTGGGCGAAGAGCTGCTGCCGAGGTTTCGCGAAACGGATTTTCTGATGCACTGGGTGGAAAAACCGGGGATTGGAATTGAGCCGATGAATCGGATTTCCATTCTGGCCAGTCGAGAGATGATGAATGTGCCTGGAGTGAGAAATTTCGGGGCTCACATCGGGCGTGCCGAAGTGGCGGATGAAGTCGTTGGCCCGAATTTCACGGAGTTGTGGATCAGCGTTGATGAAGATGCTGACTACGACAAAACGGTGGCTCATGTCCAGGAGATCGTTGACGGGTATCCGGGCTTGTACAGGGATCTGCTGACTTACCTGAC
>CAXBSH010000268.1:0-7959 GCA_963977705.1 uncultured Planctomycetaceae bacterium | reverse complement strand
GAGCCTCGCCCTCCCGAGGGGGACTTCACTGACAACTGACAACTGACAACTGACCACTGACAACTGATTACTGACCTCCGCGTCTGTCGGCATTGGCTGGGCTGCAGTGATTTACGGTGCAGGCTGGGTGGCCTGTTTGTCCCACTGGAAAATGACGATCCGACGATCGAAGCTGAGACAGATCTGTGCTTTGTCGGGACTGGGGCTGAGCCACAGCTCATTCTGTGTCAGTCCCGTATTCGGGTCATCGTAAACCAGTCGCCCGGTTGCCACATCAAGTACCTGTGCCCCAACAGGCACAGTGAATCCTCCGGTCTCTTTCGGGACGCGATTTCGGGAGAGCAGCACAAGCAGGGGGCTGGTGGACATCAAGGGCCTTGTCTGCGTGCTGGTCAATCCCCGCACCTGTCGATGATTCACCGGCTGTTGCCAGGCCAGCTGCAGAGTCTGATCGTCGATGGCATAGATCGCACCGTGTACGTGCACCGCATCAATCAGCGGGTTGAAGAAATCCATGGCCGGGTCTTCTTCGGAGCGGGCTTCCGGCAGGACCAGCCAGCGTCCTCGGGTCTGCTGCAGGTACAGTTGTCGTGGGCGCGGAATCGGCTGAACCTGCAGGTCCGTCAGAATGCGGCCAGTATCTGTGCGGATCAGCAGCAGACGCTGGCCTTCACTGAGGACCGCAACGACACCATCCTGTGAGTTACTGAAGACCGTGCGCTGAGGAAAAGTCATGGTCCAGACGACTTCATCCAGCAGCAGATTTCGTGATTCCAGAATCGCCTTTCCGGCGGTCAGTCGAAACAGGACGCAGCAGTGATCCTGCAGATCAACTCGCCAGATGGTCTCGCTGCCCGGTTCGACCTCGATGTCTTCGACGGAGCTGCCGACGTTGGCATTGGCTTCAGCCCACCAGTCAGGCAACCGGCAGGTTTCCAACAGCTCGCCATCAACCTCGGATCGTGTTTCGATTCGCCGTGCCGATTCCGACAGAATCAGCAGTCGGCTGCCAATGGTCAGCAGCCTGGCATCTGCAGGGATCCCGTCATTCGCCCAGATCTGCTGTCCGGTCTGCAGGTCGAGCATGGACAGTTTTCTGCCGGAGATCACCGGGATCCCTCGCGGCGAGGCTGGTCCGACCGGGAAATGCCCACCGGGGCTCCATGCAAACGATTCCATTCGATCTTCCAGCGCAATGAAGTCGCCTGGGTCAGGTTCAACGAAACTGTCGACCATATATTCAGGTTCTGCAGTTTTCTGCCAGAGGATTGGCGGACTGCCGTCGCTGTTGACGGTGTGGCCATCGACTGCGACCAGCAATCCCGGCAGACATAACACAATCACGTTGCCGCAGGAGTAAGCAGCCGAATCCGGCCGATAGCCGTAGTAGCGGGGAGGCAGTGTACCCAGTGGCTGGAACGACCAGCGGATTCTTCCGTCCGGATCGAAGGCCGCTATGCGATCTCCGGGCTGCACCCACATCAGTCTCCAGCCCCTGTAAAGGCCACTGTTGCCGTGCATGGGAATCGCACGATGAGGAATGGCTGAGGCGAACTGTCGAACGGGCAGCATAGTGCGATCGTCAGAAGGCTGGGCGGTCACAGTTCCCTGCCACGGTGACGCTGGAGCCTGCAGCAGTGCAGGAAATTCGTTTGTTGCCAATTCAATGATGGCCTGCTGCTCATCCCTGCCGGAGGGTGACCAGCCGACGGCGTGTCCGGGTTCGTTCTGCCATGCCTGCAGATCCTGCAGCCATGTGTACGCTGGCCAGGCGGACTGCCTGGCCTGCCAGCCGGCCAGCAGTCGGCGGGCAGACTGCTGTGCGATGGCGCCGCTTTGGCGGGCCGATTCCAGCAGGGCCATGTCGAGGGGCAGACGAATTTTTTCGGCATCCCATTTCAGCGATGCGTCATTCAGCAGTTCAGCAGCGGTCTGTGGCAGACCGATGCGCACCAGTAACTGGATGAATTGCAGTTTCTGTTGCTCTGTCGACAGGCTGGCGACAATTGCCGAAACATCAGCAATCACCATCTGCTGAATCTGACTGCGTTCGCGGGCGGTCCTGAGTTCAAGGCCGCGATGCAGGGCTCCGGCGATGACATCTGCGGTACTGCGTTCGACGTTGCCAACGACAGCCGAGGTGGTTCCGGCACCGGGAAGCTGGCGGAGCCGATTGCGGAATCGTTCAAGGAATTCAGGAAATGGCAGGGCCGGATCAAAGGACTCACCCTGGGCGATGATTTCGGCGAGCTCCAGTTGCTGGCGACGACTGGCAAGGCGGAGTTGTTCACCGAGAACCACTGCGTCACCGGGGCCCATGGCCAGTAGTGAATGCAGCAGCGGTGCCAGTTCAAGATCCTGTGAGGCCTTTACCAGCAGCTCGCGAATTGTCCCTACGACCTGTTGATTGCTGCTGTAGTCTGTTCGCAGCAGCTGCAGCAGCAGATCGATCAGCATCGTGCGGGCTGCGACATCCTGCGGCTGTTGTGCGAGGTGGGCTTCCAGCAGATTGCGAGCATCTTCGCGTCGCCCCTGAACCAGAAACTCGGCCGCTCGTTCCGATGGCAGAGGTTCGCTGTTGTCGAAGGGCATCCGGGTGATCGCGGTGAATCCGGCAGAAAGCAGTCCGGCAGAGGACTGCAGCAGGTTGCCCGGTAAATCGGGACCGGACCAGTCGACAGCGACCAGTTCACGGCCGGTTCGAGTGTCCACTAAAACGATGGAGGGTGCATTGGTGGGGATCTGCAGCACGGTGCCGTCAAAGCAGCAGGTACCACAGGTGACTCCATGTCGCAGTTCGGAATTCCAGAGCTGACGACCGGTGTTGAGATCAATGGCGGAAACAGTGCGATTGCCAATCAGGACAACTCGCTGATCGGCGACTCCGGCAATGGCGTGGAGCGCACCTCGTGGCGCGGTCCAGAGCTGTTGTCCATCAGCCAGATTCAGGCAGTACAACTGATCGGAATCGCGCGGAGTGACCAGGATCTTTCCGTCTGAAATGCGAGGCAGAAAGTCAATCCAGCGATTCTGCAGGTCGACAACCTCTGAACTCAGCGGGTCAAATGAGCCACGCAGTATCAGGGCGTCACCACCCAGTTCCTGACGCTGCAGAATGCCACCGTATCGAAACACCCAGCGGATACTGAGATCTTCTGCGGACACTGCAATGATGCGATCGTCACACAGGGGGCAGATCAGCAATCCCTGAGCGAATGACGGGATGAGGCCAGCATGTTTCCTGAGCGGATGCTGATCCACTCGACGTTCAGGCAGCGTGAGCAGTTGTGATGCGAGGATGGATGGATTGGCTTCCGGTTGTCCGGGCTGAGGTTCGCCAAGGCGAATCAGATGAATTCCCTCACCATTTTCTGCCAGTACATAAATTCGATTACCGAGGACCAGAGGTGCCCCGAGGAAATAGTAGCCGGCCAGCAGATTTGCTTCGCCGCGGTTGAGTGGATTGGCGTCCTGGGTCTGTCCGCCGACCTGCCAGAGAAACAGGCCTGTGGTTGCGTCATAGGCACGAATGAAATTGGTTCGCAGCTGCAGTCCGGCAGATCCAGGATTGCCGAACATGTCCGTATTCGGCGGCTGGGAATAGTCCGAATCTTCAACGACATACAGTGTCCGGCCGCTGATCGCCATCTGGCTGGTGGTAACTGTTCTTATCAGTTGCCGATACAATTCGACCGCGCCTGACAGCATGTCGCCGTTGAATTCAGCAGACTTTTGCAGGCTGATCAGAGCGCGCAGGGGAGCATCCTGTCGGACGACCTCCCAGGCAAGCTCGCCGGTCTGCAGGTGACGTGCCTGCAGTCCCACGGGAGTCCGCGCGTAAAACAGTTCGCCAGCCACAAGCACACCGGAAGCTGGCACGCTGGTGCTGTTCAGCCGCAGGGATTTTTCACGCTGAGTTTCCAGAAAATCGGTGAGTGCAGCCAGCAGGGGATTCAGCTGTTCGGCAAACAGCACGTCAGTCACTTCAAACAGGCTGCTGGTCTGCATGGAGCGCAGTCGCGGCGGTGTGATCAATTGCCGTTCGGTGCGGCGATAGTTGCCCAGAGGCTGCTTCCAGCCGACTGACGGTGTGCCCGCAACGAGCGGCGATGTCAGCAGACGTTCAATATCGGCCAGCAGAGCCCCGGCCACACCATCAGCAGCGAGATTTGCAGTAAAGCGTTCGGAACGAGCCAGTGCACTGAGGTCTGCTGCGTCCTGCCGCAGACCGCTCATCGCATAACACCATGCTGTCTGCAGCAGTAATCTGACAGAATCTGTTTCGGACAGCCGTACCCGTTCGAGAACCACGGCTGCTTCCAGAAAATCACCGCGGTCGGCAAACAGTCGGGCCAGAGTCTTCAGGCCGGTACGGCCTGCTGCGGTGAACTGATAACGCAGAGCCAGCCTGCGCAGCTCAATCGCGTTGCCGGTCGAGAGGACCGGTCGCAGTTTCTGCTGTGCTGCGGCTTCGAACTGTCGCGCATACTCGGTTTTGAATTCTGCAGCCGTACTGCGGTACAACTGTTCGAGCCTGGCGCGACCACCGGCGACAACGTCCGTCTGTCCGGCAGACAACTGACGGACATCGGCACCACGTTCTTCCAGTAAGGGATCGCTGCCAGCGCAGGCCAGTTCCCATGCCGCTTCAAACTGTTCGGCAGCCTCCAGCCACTTGCTTTCCTGCAGCAGCTGTTCTGTCTGTTGTACCTGTCGCAGCAGTGCCCGCTGCTCGGTTTCGCCATTGTCCTGAGCAGCAGCTGCATCAGCAGGTTCCTGACCAGCGACAGACGACGATGCTGCGACGAAACTGAAAACAGCTGCCAGCCCGAGCGTCAGTGCCCAAAACAGGCGTAACAACATCATGGCACCTGCTTCTTCTTCAACCCCTGCATGAATTCCACAACATCCGCCAGTTCCTGGCTGGTCATTGTTTTCTGCAGATCCGCCGGCATCAGACTGATCTTCTGTTTGACCAGCTCTTCGATATCAGATTTCGGGAACTGACGAACAAGTGCATCATCACCTCGCAGAGAGATTTCTGCGTCCGTACTGCTGACAAGCAGTCCGTTGACTGTCGTACCGGAACTGAGGACGACGGTCCACATTTCGTAGTTATGGCTGATGCCGGCGCTGGGATACAGCACCGATTCGAACATGGCTTCTCGACTGAGCTTGCTGCCGATTTCGGTCAGATTCGGACCAATTTCCCGACCCATGCCATCGACGACATGGCATTTGTGGCAGGTGCCGGTCGAGAAGAAGACCATGCGACCATTGGCAGCGTCACCCGTCATCTTTGTCAGCTCACTGATGGGGGGTGTGGGATGATTGTCCTTCGAGGGCGGCAGCGGGAACAGTTTCTGAGCCTGTTCGCGAGCCTGTCGGGAAGGCGAGGCATGCAGTGCAGCGGCAACGGCCTGTTCAAGGTCACTATCGAGTGCTTTCTGCTCTGCCAGCTTTGCAATCTCGAGGGCCGCGTTGTTGACGCGAGCAGCAGCACGCACGGCCGCTCGACGCACATCAATCGAAAGTTCCGCGTTACGAATCACAGCCAGCAGCGGTCCCGCAATGGCGCCGTTGGAGGTATTGCCCATGGCTTCGGCTGTTGCCACGGCCTGTGCGTCACCGGCCGCCAGGGCCTGGGACAAAAGGTCCCACTGTTTCAGTTCCAGCAGTGCCGTCATGGCTTCCACTCCGATCTGTTCGGCTGGTTTCTGCTGAGCGATCTGCAGCAGCTGCGGATAGCGATCCGCGGCTGCAAACCGGCGGACCATCTGCACGAACTGGGATGTCCCGGCCGAGCGATCAAGCAGCTGCTTTACCTGTGCTGCAAGGGCTGGATCTTCCAGTGGATTTCCAGTGACTCGCTGCAGAGATTCTGCGGCCAGCCATGCGCGAGCCGATTCGGGGAGCGTTGAATCTGCAGCGGCCTGCAGCAGTTTTCTGACGGCCTTGTCGACGGCCTCGCGAGGCTGAAAGTCGAGTGCTCGCAGCCAGCGTGCCAGTTGCGGTTCATTGGCCGGTTGTTCGGATTTACTGAGTGTCAGGCTGGTCAGCAGGTACCCGCTGATGACCTCTGCGGATGCTGTGCCACGGCTGCGCCAGGTGAGCTCCTGTCGAGCCAGTCTCCAGCGAGCTTCAGATTCTTCGGATGCCTGGCCGCGAGCAGCATCCTGGGAAGTCCATGCAGCAAACAATTCATCCCATGCGCCGTCAGCACCAATACCGGCTGCTTCCAGCAACCAGCGGTCCTGTGGGTCCATCTGCCGAATGATCGAAAGCAGCAACGGAGCGCGTCGAGCGGCCGGCAGTGATCGCAGAGCAATCAGACATTCTCGCTGCACTGCAGGCGCTGTATCGGCAGACAGTTTTTCCACCACGGGGACAATGTCCAGACCCAGACGGCGTGCCAGTCGCAGTCCGGCAATTCGAATGTCTGGATTGGTGTTGACCAGAGCCGTCTGAACAGTGGCTGGACCAAGTCCTTCGATCTGTCCCAGCAGCCACAGGGCGCGTGCCTGAAAACGCGGATTACGATCGCTGTACAGCTTCTTCAGGGCAGCTTCTGCGTCGCGACCAGCAGACTTCAGCTTCATAAAGGCCAGATATCGCGTGGCTGTGTTCGGGCTTTTCAAGGCCTCAACAGCGCCGTCAATGGTGGTCAGATCAACCTTAGGAACACTGTAGCGATGACCGGGCAGCGACACGCGGAACAGACGCCCCTTGTCCACATCACCCTGACGATGTCCTCCAACGCCCGGGTCATACCAGTCCGCCACGATCAGACTGCCATCAGGAGCGACGCAGACATCCGAGGGTCGAAACCACTGATCGCGAGTACCGTTGAGAATGTTGTTGATCTGCGCTTCGTAACCGGCACCGTGCGCGGTAACTGCGTAGCTGCGGACAACGTTCGGACCGGCGTCACAATGAATCAGCTGGTTCTGGTACTGCGGTGGCAGGGCATCACCTTCGTAGATCAGAATTCCAGTCGGTGAGCCGGCACCAGTCTGCAGCAGATTCGGGACAACGCCCGGATCGTTGAGGTGCCAGTGACGATGCGGAATTTCCTGTTCCGGGTTGGCTCGAGGGGCCTGCCAGCCGGCTCCGGTGAATTCGTCCTTGTATCCGTAGTTGCCGTATTCCATCACGAAATTGATACGGACGCCGCGATTGCCGTCGTCGTCGTTGTCGGACTGCCAGACAGTTCCGAAACTGTCGACACACAGTTCCCAGTTGTTGCGAAAATTCCAGCCCAGCGTCTCTACTCGACTGCCGTCCAGCTCACAGCGAAAGGCCATACCTTCCTGATAGGGTTTGCGAGCGGCTCGTACTTCGTTTCCAGCCAGATCCACAACGATTTTTCCATCCGCTGTGTGCAGCTCTTCTCCGCTGTTGCCGAAGTTGAAATAGAGCCGGCCGTCCGGTCCGAACGTGAAGCTGTGAATACCGTGGTCGTGCTGCGTGCCTTTGATGCCTGTGAACAGGACTTCGCGACGATCGGCCCGCAGGTCGCCGTTGTCATCATAAAAGCTGAATACGCTGTCACCAGCCGACACGATCACTCGGTTGCCGAGCACACAGACACCATGAGCAGAATCGATATCCCGGCCCTGGTGGAAGACCGTCTGGCGGTCAGCCCGACCGTCTGCATCGGTATCCTCCAGCACCAGAATGCGGTCACCTTCCGGGCGATCCGGATTGCCTCCGTTGGCAAACCGACGGTAGTTAACGACTTCACAGACCCAGATGCGTCCGAGGTGATCCACGTCGATGTTGGATGGGCTGAGCAGCATTGGTTCAGCTGCGAACAGCTGCATTTCAAGACCATCAGAAAGGTCCAGACCGGCGATGGCATTTTCCGGAGTACGATCAGATTGTGCAGGAGCAGCGACGGGACCCGGTGTCTCTGAATAAAGCAGGAACTGAATGCTGCTGCCGTTGTTCTGATCCGAA
>CAXBSH010000267.1:0-8009 GCA_963977705.1 uncultured Planctomycetaceae bacterium | reverse complement strand
CAACGCTCCCGCCGAGCCGCAACACACCACCGCCGCCCACCCCCGTAGCTTGGGCTTCAGCCCGAGAACCCTCCCAAAACACACGCCCACACCCCTCGGGCGGGCAAGGCATTACCCACGAAACCCGTCGAGCCTCCAGGCCGCTGCGGCGCGTGTTCGCCTTGTGCCGTCCCTCTGCATGCAATTCCAGCCCTGAACGCCCGTTTTCCGATAGCCCAGAACGCATAGGTCTGTGGCTTCACCCTCACGCAACAGGAACAGCTGCACGCAAATGCAGGTCGGCACTCCCCGTCAATGCGTAATCCGCAAGAACTTCCGCCATTGTCATCATGGCGACAATCCGCTGGATCGCACGATTCAGCTTCGCAGTTCGAATGAACCACTCACGTTTGCTCGGAACTACCAGGCCCAACGCTTCGAAGGGGATCAGATCGGCTTCACTTTGCGAGCCAAAGATTCTGAATTCCCTTGCATGCAGCGGCGGAATGCCCTCACAAACACCTGAATTCATGGGCCACGCCACACCTACCACGCCCACTGCAAACACCCACGGGCGTCAGAACGGAGTCCAAACTTCTTCGACCAGCTCCGCATTCATGGTGTACACCGGAGCAAACTCGAAGTCCGCCTGCTCACCACCCTCGCCAGCCTTCGGATCGGCCTGCAAAACCCCGCCCACGGCCACCATCCCCACAAAAGCCTTCGTGGTCAGCTGATTCGGAAACTTCGCTCCCAATGCCTGCTGCTCCTCGGCCGTCAAGACCTTGTCCGACATCCCTGAAGCTCGAGACGCCAATGGCGGACGCTGACCCTCAGCATACGAATCCAGCGTCACAGTAATAAAGTCATGCGACTTCGGACGCCCACCAAAACAACACTCACCATTGTCCTTCAACAGAATAAAGCGAGTCAGCCCTTCGGTGTCCTGAGTCGCCCACATGAAACCCTTCAAATACACCTTCTTACCCAGCAGATCTGCAACCTCCGCAGGAATCTTCCGCTTGCCGTTAATATACACAAACTGCAGATCCGCAATCTCACGCGGAAAATGCACACGCCGAAACCCCTCTGGAACCTCATGACGGTACGCATGAGCCGTCCGGTAGCCGCCGCCCACAACACTGATCGATGCCAGCAACAAACCAATCGCTGCCATCGGCTGACCCTTCACCGTTCCCAGCGAAGAACGAATCCGCAGCACCGCCGCAACACCCACCAATGCCCCAAACACCGCCAGATACAAGCCAAACAGACTGATCAGAGCCGTCAATGACAATGCACCTGTCACCAGCGAAACAGGTGCCCAAGGTGACACCGGTACGTAATCAAAATCGTCGCCAATCTCTGCGTCTGACCAGGTGCGAGCCGCCTGCTGGACCTGCTCACTCATGTACATCGCCCCCAATGAATTCCAGAAAACCTGCCACTGTGGGATTTTACGAGCAAATTCGGTGTGCCGTGAAGTCAATCCATCACATCCGCAGCGCTTTTCGCAAAACCGCTGCCACCAAACCGACTTTTTTCTCTACACCCGCCCACACCTCGCGATTTTTCCTGTCCAGATTCCGAAAAATCGATTAGTCTGCACCCCAGAACAGCAACTCAACACCCGCCTGCAGATTCACCCACCACCTGATTCGGATACAGCTGTCCTCTACTTCAAAGCATCCCCGCCGCATGACCACCTTCGCCAGTCCCTCGGGACACCCGCGGTTCGCTCGACGCACCGCCGTTCAGGCCGGTAGCATCGGTCTGCTTGGACTTGGTATCAACCATCTCCACGGACTGCAGGCCCTGGCGGCTCAGCCCCGCTCGGCCTCAACGTCCCCAGCCCCCGGCACATCTGTCGCCGGTACCACACCTGCCGCCGCACCTCGGCAAAGCTTCAAAGCCTGCATCTACATCTTCCTCTCAGGCGGATTGGGCCAGCACGACAGCTTCGACATGAAGCCTGCAGCACCCGCGGAAATCCGCGGCGAATTCCAGCCCATCTCCACCGCCACACCTGGCACCCAGAT
The DNA here is from genome assembly GCA_963977705.1 of uncultured Planctomycetaceae bacterium. Lineage (GTDB taxonomy): Bacteria > Planctomycetota > Planctomycetia > Planctomycetales > Planctomycetaceae > SXXK01. The sequence continues at coordinate 5,991 of CAXBSH010000267.1, read as the reverse complement.
CTGTGAACACCTGCCCGGACTGGCACTCCGCAGTCACCTCTGGTCACTCTGTCGCTCGCTCGGACATTCCACCAACGATCATTCGGCCGGTCATCACATGATGCTCACCGGTCGAGCCGATCTTCCGCCGGGCTTCAATCCGTCGGCACCACGCCCTCAGGACTGGCCCAGCATTGCCGCTGTTGCAGGTTCCGTCACAACACCTCGCAACAACCTGCCCCCGGCCGCCGTCCTGCCCGAACAGCTCGTGCACTACTCCGGGCGCATCATCCCCGGTCAGTACGCCGGAGTCATGGGGCATCGCCGCAACCCGTGGTTCATCGAAGCTTCGCCTTTTCATGCCACGTCCTATGGAGCCTTTCCCAGCCACAAATTCGATCATCAGGATCGCGGCAATGCGGATCGCAGAAACTTCGAAGCTCCCAGCCTCTCCCTCTCACATGGACTCACGCATCCCCAACTCTCCCGTCGCGTTTCGCTTCTGAACAGCCTCGAACAGCAGTGCGCCACGCTCGAATCAGCCGCCGCCGCTGAACGCTTCGATCAATATCGCCAGGGTGCCATCTCGCTGCTTACTGATCCCACCGTTCGCGGCGCCCTCGATGTCACTCGCGCTGACGATGCCGTCCAGGAACGCTACGGCCGCAACTCGTTCGGCTGGTCACTTCTGATGGCCCGACGCCTCGTCGAAGCCGGCGTCAACCTCGTGCAGGTCAACCTCGGCAACGACGAAACCTGGGATACTCACGGCAACGCCTTCCCGCATCTTCGTGATAACCTGTTCCCGCCCACCGACAAAGCCCTCTCAGCACTGCTCGATGACCTCGCGGAAACCGGACTGCTGGAACAGACACTGATCGTCATGGCCGGCGAATTCGGACGCACACCCAAAATCACACTGCTGCCCAGCCACTACAAGGCCCCCGGACGCGACCACTGGGGCGCCGTCCAGTCCGTGTTTCTTGCCGGTGGCGGAATTCAGGGCGGTCGAGTCATCGGGGCCACAGACGGCATCGGCGCCTACCCCATCACAGACCCACAACGACCCGAAAACCTCGCCGCAACCATCTACAACGCCCTCGGAATCCCCGCCACAACCTCATGGCCCGACGAAGTCGGAAGACCACACCTCGTCTACTCCGGCGAACCCATCCCAGGACTCACCTGAACTACCACCAGCACCCGCAAGTCACCACCCATGGGCCCCATGGGATTCATAGGTCCCATGGGACCCATACAACCTATGCGACCCATCAGCCCCCCCCAACCGCTGCATGTCACTTCGCGCCCACTGACCACTGACCACTGATTACTGACCACTGATTACTGACCACTGACCCCCGATCTACTTCACGCAAAAAATCCCGTCCACGCCGCGGAAATACATCGCACCGTCTTTCACAACCGGTGTCGCCCAGAAGGTATCCGCCAACGCCCCTCGACCAACCACCTCAAACTCCGCACCAGCCTTCACAATGCACGCCTTCCCGTTCTCGTCCAGCAGCAACAGCCGGTCACCAATTAACAACGGACTGGCCGCCAGCATGTCCAACCCGGGGATCCGAGTCTGATACTTGCGCTCACCCGTCGCCGCATCAAAACACTTCAGGATGTTGTTGTCATTCGTGAAGACATACTTCCCGGACGAAACCGGTGATGCCATCCCCGGACCCTGACGCTCACTCAGCCACGCACATCCCGTAAATTTCTCATTGGACTTTTCCGGCGTCACATCACCCGCTGCACCCGCCTGCACCGCAAACAACGGCCCCTTCGACCACGGATCACTGCCACCAAAATACAATCGCTCCCGATCGCAGCACGGTGAACATGCCGTCGCTGCCTTCACCTTCCGCACCGTCCACAACACCTTGCCAGTCGCCGGATCAAAAGCATCCAGACGATCGCCCCCGGAACAGACCACCTCAGTCCGCAGCGAGTTCCGCCACACCAGCGGAGAACTCCACGATGTCCCCTTCTCAGGTCGCTCGAACTGCCACACCGGCTTCCCCGTCAGCGTGTCAAAACATCGCACTACCGCAGACTCCTCACCATACAACTGCACAATCACCTTTCCATCCACGACCGCCGGCGAGCTGCCCGTACCAAAGCCATTACTGGTCCGACAAACCTCAGTCTCCTGCTTCCACCGCAGCTGACCATCGTGACCAAAGGCACTCAGCACTCCCGCAGCACCACAGAAAACATACACACCGTTGTCATCCGCCGCCGGAGTCTCAGTCTGCCACGAATTCGAAGGATGAATCGGATAACTGGCCAGCTTCTCCACAATCGGCTGCTCCCACAGCGTCCGACCGTCTTCCAGCGACAGACAAAACAGCTTCCACGTCAAAGGTGTCTTCGGCGCCTTCGCGAACAGCGAAACTCCCATGCTCTGCGGACTCTTCACTCCGCTGGCAAAATTCGCCGGCTTCGAAACGCCCTCACCAACCGCACCAGCCACGTACAAATGGCCACCGTGGATCACAGGCTGAGCCCACCCGGCCGCCGGATTTGCCACCTTCCACGCCACGCCCTCACCATTTTCCCAATTCGTCCGCAGAACCTGCTCGGGGAACACGCCCGTTCCATCAGCACCACGAAACTGCATCGTCTCGCCCGCTGCACACACACTCAACAACACCACACCAGCCACCACCAGCAGGATTCCCGTTCGCACCATCGCACACACTCCTCGTTCCACAACCACAGCATTCGTGGCCCGACCCAAAGCATCCTGCCCCGGCGAGCCACCCCGGAAACACACCGTCAACCTGCCCGTTTCTAGACTGCTCCCCTCGGATTCCTCGGAATTTTTTCGGTTGCCGGGGCCACAATCCGCCAAAAACGCTATTCTTTCCCCGCTTACACTCGCACTTTTTCACAGTTCTTCCATGTTTCGACTGATCGCCACGACAGCCGGCCACAAAGTTGCCGCTCAGTTTTCACTGAACGCCGGTACCGGACCGCTGCATCTGGGACGCTCCACACAGGCCGACCTCGCAACACCATGGGACCCTCGCATCTCGGGCCTGCACGTCCAGTTGCAACCCGCCGGATCCGCACTCCAGCTCACAAAACTGCCCCACGCCACCAACCCGGTCTTCGTTGACGGACGCGAAGTCAACTCCGTTCTGCTGCAGCCTGGGCAGACCTTTGTCATCGGCACCACCAGCTTCGAACTGCAACTCAGCGTGCGATCCGATTCGTCGCAGCCACCCGCCGACGGAATTCGACAACTCACAATTGACCGCCAGTCCCTCGAACAGGTCCGCTTCGACGACACCCCTCGCCGCATCGAAGTTCTGACCAGCCTTCCCACCGTCCTCCGCGAAGCGGCCGTCGAACGTGAACTGTCACAGCAGCTCACAGCCATGCTGCTGGCCGGTATTTCCAATGCTGATCTGGCGGCTGTCGTCGGACTCAGCGATCAGTCACAGCCTCGCATCCTGCATGCCGAACATCGCTTTGACGCCACCGCCACAGTCGCCCCCAGCTCAAGACTGGTCGCAGCCACCATGCAGCAGCAGAAGACCGTACTGCATATCTGGGACGAAGCAACCGCCGCCACCGCTTACACTCAGGCGCAGGGGTTCGGCTGGGCCTTCTGCACACCCTTCGCCGATATCACCGGCGACCGCGCGCTGTACATCAGCGGTCGTGGCAGTATCGAACCCGGACAGTCCTCCGAACAACGCCTGCAGGCGGATATCCGTTTCGCCGAACTGATCGCCGATATCATCACCGCGCTGCAGAAGCAGCGCCGCATGGAACGGCAGCAGTCCGGACTGCGCCAGTTCTTCTCACCCCCCGTGCTTGAAGCCCTCGGACGCGACTTCGATACCTCACTGCTGGAACCCCGCGAATGTGACGTCACCGTACTGTTCTGTGACCTGCGCGGTTTCAGTCACCGAGCCGAAGAACAGGCTGACAACCTGACCGGACTGCTCGAACGAGTCAGTCTGGCCCTCGAAGTCATGACCAGCCAGATTCTGCGGTTCGGTGGCGTCACCGGGGACTTTCAGGGCGATGCCGCACTCGGATTCTGGGGCTGGCCCCTCGAATCTCCTGAAGCCCCTCTGAATGCCTGCCGCGCTGCCCTTGCCATCCGCGAAGAATTCTCACGCGCTCAGGCAGACCCCGATCACCCGCTCCGCGATTTCGAAACCAGCATCGGAATTTCCTACGGCCGAGCTGTCGCGGGCAAAATCGGTACCCGCGAACAGGTCAAAGTCACGGTCTTCGGACCCGTCGTCAATCTCGCCAGTCGACTTGAAGCCATGACCCGCGAACTCCACGTCTCCGTACTCATCGACGAACGACTTGACCAGCTCGTTCGCGGACGCATGACACCCGCGGATGGTCGAGTCCGCCGACTGCTGAAAGTGCAACCCTACGGCATGGACAAACCGCTCTTCGTCAGCGAACTCGTGCCGCCGGTCGACCGCTGCCCATTACTGACAGATCAGCACGTCGCGGATTTCGAAACCGGACTGCAGGCCTTTATGGAAGGACGCTGGTCGGAAGCGTGGAGCTATCTGCATCGCATGCCGGCTGAAGATCGCGCCCAGGACTTTCTCTCCATGCTGATTACTCAGCATGATCGTCGAGCCCCTGCCGGCTGGGACGGCATTGTCCGCATGAAAAAGAAATCGGGCGCATGAACTCACAGCCACCGCTCAATGGCCCCGACGACAGCGAAGCCTTCGAAATCCAACAGCTGCTGGCACTCAGGCAACAGCCCGAACTGCTGCACGAACTGCAGCATTGCACCCCCTCCGAACTGCAGAACCAGAAACGACTGCGACAGTTGTTCGACCACTCACTGGTCCCCGCCGCGGTGGCACTGCATGAAACCCGTCGCAAAGCTCTCGGGAAACTTCCTCACGCCGAACAGCTCTGGCTCACCAGAACCGGACTTGAACAAGCCACGGCGTGGGAAATCGCCGCACACAAAGCGCGCCGCTTCGCCGCCTGTCAGCAGGTGTTTGACCTCTGCTGCGGAATCGGAATCGATACGGCCGCACTCACCCACAGACTGCCCGTTATCGCCATCGACCAGTCCCCCGCAATGGTGCTCCGCACCACCTGGAACCAGCAGATTCTGGGCGGCCCCTCGGCACTGCAGACAGACTGCTGCGATGTCCGTACCAGAGACTGGAACGGCCTGATCGTACACGCAGATCCGGATCGTCGTGATGGACGCGACCGACCCACGAAACGCCTTGAACAATACGTCCCCGACCTCGCCTGGATGCAGCAGCTCACAACAACGGCGGCCGGCGGAGCCATCAAAATCAGTCCGGCCAGTAACTTCCAGCAGAAATTTCCCGGCTGCGAAATCGAACTCATCAGCCTGCAGGGAGAATGCCGGGAAGCCACCGTCTGGTTCGGGACGCTTGCCGGCAGCTTTCAGTTCTCAGCGACCTGCATCGAAACCGGAGAAACTCTGTCGGCCGACCCACTGTCCGCCTGGGTTGCCATCGCCACCGCACCCGCGCGCTGCCTGTTTGATCCCGACCCGGCCATCGTACGTGCCGGGCTGATTGACGTGCTGGCCGAACAGCACGGCCTGCAGCGCGAGGCCGGGCCACGGGCCGCACCACTGCATGAGCACCCACGCGACGAAGCCGCGGAACAGCAGCTCCTCGCACACGCCCGCCGTCACGGCGAACAGCGCGAAGCGCGGCCACTCGCTGGCGCGATGCGGCAGCAGGTGACGCGCGGGCTCGAGGCGCTCCCGCAGTCGCGCGGCGACGAGGTCGTCGCGCGTGAGGCCGCGCACCTGGTGGCGCACGACGGGCACGAGGATGGCGAGTCCGACCAGGGTGCCGATCAGGCCATACGTGAGGTGCGGACGGAGCGCGAGATCGCCGAGGTCGCGCCCCTGCAGCCACCACGCGGTGACCACCAGCCCGGTCACGGTCCACTGCGACACGATGCCGCGCAGGTGATAGCGCGGACGCAGCGCGGCCATGGCCTCGTCGGACT
>CAXBSH010000266.1:0-8027 GCA_963977705.1 uncultured Planctomycetaceae bacterium | reverse complement strand
GAATTTCGGGCCAGCGAAGCCAGAGGGTGGTGCCTGGGAGGGTGGTCGCGAGCCGTGGCAGAAAGAGGTGACTCACGAGGACCGTCCGCTGGCTCACCTGTTCGTCTCGATGCTGCAGCGACTGGGAGTTCAAACTGAGACATTTGCTGAGATCACCGGGCGAGTGGTGGAGGTTTGAACAGATTCCGGCTCTGAATGGGCAGTTCTGTGGGTTTCGTGAACCGGTGTTGAGTCAAAGCGGGGGCTGTTCGTAGACTACCGGGCATGAGCCACCGGTCAGGGATGACAACCAGTGCGTCCGATAGGCAGAAACTCTTCGAAACACGTCAGTTTCGGGGACCTGGTCTGCTGTCGGTGGCATTTTGTCTGCTGGTGTTGCCGTCCATCGTGATGGGGCAGGATGGGAAGCGTGTTGAGCGTGTTGCGGGCGCCGTGATTTCGGCAACCGCGCGGGATGAGGCGATCTCAGCGCCGCGGATTTTTTTCAGCAGCCCATTTTCACCCGAGCCTCAGCCATTCCTGCGCAGTGGGGTACCGGGTGATTCTGGTGAAGCGGGGATGAGTGGCGTCGTTGGCGGCGACATTCGGCTGGTTTCGTGGGACGAATACCTGCAGTTTTCAGCCGGGGCGGGAAAGGGGACTCGGTCTTCTGAGGGTTCGGGCGATGACCGGGACGGGCGATCAAAGCCTGCTGGTGCGCAGGTCGCGGGCAATATGACCTTGCTGGCTCTGCACCCTGGTGGTTCAGGTCGGGTGCGTTCGGACGAGCCGGCCGGGTCTGCGGCAGGTGGCAGCCGGCAGGATGAGTCAGTCGCTGCGAATTCGGGCGCCGCTGCCGTCACGGTTGAGTCGATTGCCGCACAGAAGGCGGCAGCAGAGAAGGTGCCGGATCTGGCGGAGGAAGTACGAAATCGGCTGTTGAAGCATTATCAGCGTTCGACGGAGCAGGTGCAGCAGAAGGCGGATGCTGATCGCAGGCTGGCCGATCTGAAGGCTGAACGAGAAGGTGCTCCAGAGCAGCTGGGGCTGGTTCGCGAGCAGCTGGCACAGACGCCGGTGCTGGCGGAACCTGGTTTGCAACCCGGCATATCAGTGGCTGATCTGGACAAGCAGCGTCAGGCTGATGACGAACGTGCGGCTGAAGCGCGGAGGAATCTGGAAGCGTGGGAGGCAAAATCCCGAGTGCGGACAGAGCGGCGTCCGCAGATGCCCAGTTTGATTGAGTCGATGCGGCAGCAGCTGGAAGAAGCGAAGGCTGCTCTGGCTGCCGCTGCGCCGGAGGGTGAGCTGCCGTTGCTGACGCAGGCTCGTCGACTGGAGCAGCAGACACTTGTGGACCTGCTGCAGAGTCAGCTGGAGGTGTTGCGCGGTGAGCAGGCGAATTATGAATCACTGAGCGAACTGTTTCCGCTGCAGCGGGACCTGTTGACCCGAAATCGCAATCAGGCGGAGAAACGGCTGGAGAGCTGGCAGGCGGTCATGGCTGAGGCACGTCGTCAGGAGAGTGCTCGACAGACGCAGGAGGCTCGTGAAAAACTGCGGAATGCGCATCCCACGCTGCGGACACTGGCTGAACAGAATTCGACACTGACGCTGCGACGCAAGGAGATTCAGGAGTTTCTGGAGACAAAGACACTGGCATTGCAGCAGACTTCGGCTGCATTGAAGTCGGTGGAAGAGCGATTTCGTCGTGTGCAGACGAAGGAGCTGCGAGCGGGGCTGACGACTGCGATTGGACTGCTGCTGCGGAGCGAGAAGAACCAGATCCCGGACAAGGGTGTGTTTCAGCGACGGTTTGGCAGTGTGGAAGCGGATATTGTGCGGCTGCAGTCTGAGCAGATGCAACTGGAAGATGATCGAGCGATGCTGGGCGATATTGAGTCGCAGATTGACCTGACTCTGGGGCAAATACGTCCGGGGGCGGCTCAGCAGCCGGAGCTGCGTGAGATGACTCAGGAGCTGCTGCAGGATCAGAGGCAGTATCTGGACAATCTCCTCGCTGACTATGATGCCTGCCTGCAGACGCTGGGCGAGCTGGATATTTCCGTTCGCAGTCTGGAGTTTACAGCGGCCAGTTTTCGGGAATATGTTGATGAACGAGTGCTGTGGATTCGAAGTTCGCAGCCGGTCAGTACTCGGATATTTTCTGAGACATGGCAGTCCATCCGGCAGTTCTGGAGTTCGGAAGACTGGCCGCGGATGCTGCTGTTTCTGATGGACGACCTGTCGGCTCATTGGACGGGGTATCTGCTGGCGGTTCTGATTCTGGTGGGCCTTGCAGGGTCGCAGAGTCGTCTGCGGGCATTTTCAGCAGAATTAACAACTGAGCGACAGAAGCAGGGGGCTTCGGCGGTTATCACCATGCTGATCACCATGGGTGTGACACTGCTGACAGCCTGCACGTGGCCAATAGTTCCGGGCTTTGCGGCGTGGCGACTTGGACAGTGTGATGTTGCCCTGGCTGTCTCCCTGCAGCATGGATTCTGGTACTGGGGAGCAGCATTGCTGGTGCTGGATTTTTTCCGTCGTTTATGCCGACGCGGTGGTGTGGCGGAAGTCTGCCTCGAGTGGCCGGCGGAAGTTTGTCGGAGTCTGCAAAGTAGTCTGCAAACCTATATTTTGCTGGGGCTGCCACTGGGTTTCGTATTTGTTGTGGCGGATGAGCTGGGTGATGGGATCAGTGCCGAGTCAGTGGGGCGGCTGGCATTTCTGATACGATGTGCGCTGCTACTGTTGTTGCTGCGACCATTACTGGATCCGAGCGGGCAGGTGCTGCGTGATCTGCTGCGATCCACTCCTGATTCCTGGGTGTTTCGTCTGCGTTGGGTGTGGTATACGCTGGCGATTGTTGCTCCGGTACTGCTGGCGATTCTGGCGGTGGTTGGCTACCAGTACACAGCTCGTGAATTGATGCTGCGGCTGCAGATGACGCTGGTGATGGCAGCGGCCTTCACCATTGCGTGGACCATGCTGATGAAGTGGCTGCTGGAGGCGCGGAGGAACCTTGCGATCAGCCAGGCACGGGCGCGGCGTGCGGCGGCTGTGGCCGCCCAGAAGGATGCTGAGTCTCAGGGAGTCCCCAGCAGTCCGATTCCACCGGTGGAAATACCGCGAGTGGATATTTCCCTGCTGAATCAGCAGATGCTGAAGCTGCTGCGGGCGACTGTTGGTCTGCTGTTCCTGACGGGTTTCTGGCTGATCTGGGGACAGGTTCTGCCGGCCCTGCAGGTGCTGAGTCGAGTGGAATTATGGCCGGTTGTCATCTCAGCGATGGAACGCATTCCGGGAGCGGATGTGGAATCGTTTCGGGAAGTGACTCGAGTGGAGCAGGTGACTCTTGGGAATCTTCTGACTGCCATCCTGTTTATCTCCATGGCTGTGCTGGCCAGCCGAAATATTCCGGCCCTGCTGGAACTGTCTGTGTTACAGCGTCTGCCAATGGACCACGGTGGTCGTCATGCAGTGACGACAGTCAGTCGCTATGTGCTGCTGCTTGGTGGCGGACTGGTGGCCTGCAGTCTGCTGGGGATCGGCTGGCAGAATGTGCAGTGGCTGGCCGCTGCCCTGACCGTGGGACTTGGTTTTGGTCTGCAGGAAATCTTTGCCAATTTCGTTTCCGGTTTGATTATTCTGTTTGAGCGCCCCATACGCATTGGTGATATCGTCACGATTGACGGTGTGACAGGCGCCGTATCGCGAATTCGAATTCGGGCGACGACGATCACTGACTGGGATCGCAAGGAGTTCATTGTTCCGAACAAGGAATTTGTCACCGGGAAGCTGCTGAACTGGACGCTGTCGGATCGAGTGAATCGCGTGATGATCAACGTTGGTGTTGCATACGGTACTCGTACGGAAACTGCACTGGCTTTACTGCAGCAGATTGCGGATACAAATCCGCTGGTACTGAAGGATCCTGCTCCGATCGCCAGTTTTGAAGGTTTTGGAGACAGTACGCTGAACCTGGTACTGCGGTGCTACCTGCCGAATCTTGATCATCGCCTGAAGGCGATCACGGAATTGCATGCTGCAATTCATGACCGTTTTGCTGCTGAAGGGATTGAGATTGCGTTTCCGCAGCGAGATCTGCATCTGCGAACACTGCCGCCGGGCTTCATCAGCAGCAATCTGTCGGCGCCGGAGAAGCCGGGCGACTGAATGCAGAGCCGCAGGAATGCCTGTGTTGGGACAGCCCGGGATTCTGTTTTCAGGGGATTGATACGGAAGTGTCAATCAGGCTATCGCCCTCATTGCTCTCCGTATGTCCCCGGGCTTTGAACAGCCCGCGTCCGGTCAGAGTGGAATGCAGCATGGTCCCGCGCAGCTGTACGGCGACAGCAGCACCGAAGGAGCTGAACTGCTGGTCCGGAGAGCTCTGGAGTTCGGTTGCTGGCAGGCTCAGATAACTGGTGCCAGCGTCTGACTGAATCTCGACACCACGGCCATTACTGAACCACGCAATTCTGGGCGCCGGATCCTGTTTTCGGCGGGGCCACAGCAGAACTGAAATCGGGGATTGTGACGACAGTGCAGTTTCGAGTGCTGTCTGCGTTGTCGGCTGCCGTTCTTCCCGCCCATTACGGCGGGCCATACCTTCAACAGTGGCTGCGGCCGTTGTGAGGGCTGTTTTTGCGGGCCAGCAGAAGATCTCCAGATCGATGCCGTCGGAACCAATCAGTGTGGCGCGACCCATGCTGGGAAATTCCACGCGGTCACCGGTTAACCAGAGTCGCCAGACGGCTGCAGGGGGCTGTTCAAGTCGGTCATGCAGCAGAAACGCCACTTCTCCGGAGGGATCCGGATCCTTCAGGAAGGCAATTTCACGCTGCCAGCCAGCCCGTGTGCCGTAGACGTAATCGAGGCGGGTTCCGGTACGGAACTGTTTGATCTGCATGACTCCGGGTGCTCCGGACTCAGGCTGGATTCCGGGCCATTCGGGCAGGCTGTGAAAGCGAGCCGGCTGTGCTCCGACATAGCCAAAATCGTCAGCCAGAATTTTTCCGAGTCCCCAGACTGTGATGCTTCCGGAGTCATTGTCGTAGTGTTCGTGGTTGCTGCCGGCGATCAGGGTGAGGCAGGATTCCCGCTCTGTGCCTGCGTGACTGCGCAGCACGACACCGGTATTCTGAAACCAGCGACTGGGCAGGGCCATTGGCACGGCCGGCACGTTATGTGACAGCAGCAGGCGGGTGTAGCCACTGAATGTGGCGAAGGGCCCGAACAGTCCAATCGGTTGTTTCCCATGCTGCTCGAACATCCACTGCATCGATGCGGCGAACGACGGATCGCTTTCGCGCCAGAGTCCGGCCATGATTCCGAACATCCCGGTTCCTTCACCATGGTAAGTATGTCCGATGTTCGGGTAGTGTCGAAAGCCATCGGTACGACGATCCGGAGGTGTTGAAATCTGTGCCAGCCACGTGAAGACTTTTTTCAGCTGGGGATCATCAATTGAGTTGCCGAAGCCGTTATTGCGAGCCATCAGAAAAGCGCCGACCATATGATCGAGCGACACCATGGCGTAGTGAGGCGCTTCCAGCCAGCCGCCATCCTGATCAGACCATTGCTGCAGCTGGCGCCGCAGTTCCTGCAATCCGTTGTCTGCCCAGGTACGCGCGACGGGATGTGATGGAATCAGTGATGCGGCAAGTGTTCGATACAGGGATACAGTGGTGGTCATATTCGGATTGGCAGCGTAGCCTCGCGCGACGGACCAGTAGTCATCACGATTGACAACGTAGCCGAAGAAGGCCAGTCGTGTGAGGATCCGCTGACGACGTTCCGGACTGAGTCCTGGTGCGGACAGCACAGCATCGGTCAGGTTGAGCGCCGGCAGCAGCAGCACGCTCTGCGAATGCGGGGCTGTACCCGGCGTCGGGCGGCCATGCTGCAGCAGAAGCTCATTGATAATCACGGTCTCCAGCCATTCTTCACAGCGAGCGATCAGTGCGGCCTCGAGAGCAGGATCTTCGCTTGAAAACCATGCTCGCAGCGGCGCCTCGATATTGTACTTATCGATGGGTTGCTGCGAGGTCCAGCGTCGCACTTCCTCTGGCTGCTGTGGCAGGGCACTGCGTAGCTCCTGCAGTGACGCTTTGTTCAGAAACAAACGCGGATAGTTGCTGTGATCACCGTCCCAGTTCAGAACCCATTGGCGGACTTCATCAAACGGGAAATCGCCATGGCGGATGAGCAGCTGCTGACAGGGCGGTGCCTGTTTGAGATCTTTGGCTGCCAGCTGGTCAACGGAAGGCTGACGCAACGGAAGTCCTGCCAGCCATCGTCGCTGGCCGGTTCCCATGGGAAAGTCCAGCGTGAGTCGTCCATTGCGAGCGATGGCGGTGGCCTGAGCCGGCATTTGCAGCGGTTGCGAATCGCCCTGTTGACTGCCCGGTTGTCGCCATGCTGTCGGTCGCAATGCCGCAATCATCAGCATCCGCTCGGCGTCGGCTGTGTGCAGAGCAAACCAGTTTCCCTGACGTTCGTTCATCCACCAGCGAAGCCATGGTTCGAGCAGAAATGCCTGTCCGTCAGCTATGGGCCAGGAATCAAGTCGTCCCAGATCTCCCTTGCCGTGACGATGCAGCAGATGAGTGGGTTGGAACCCAGGCGCGGACAGAGGCAGTTGCAGCACGCCGTCGGGGATCAGGTGCTGCTGTTCATTGATCAGCACTACGGGTTCGTCAGCAGAAACTCGGCAGCTGAAGTTCCATCGTCCGCCACCAGTAAATTCGACGTCGCAGCGGACTTCCACAAATACGGGGCCGGTTTCTGTGATGGTCAGACGGCTGCTGAGGATTGCTGGAGTTCCCTGCAGCTGAGCGTTTTCAGTCCACTGTCCGGAAGGTGTGCGAAATGCAGCCAGAGGCGATTGCGTGTCGCGAGGTGCTTTGAGCAGGGTCACAGCAACCAGTGTGTTATCCAGTATGATGCGGTCTGCCTGCTCCGTTATTCGAGGGGCTGCGGTGGTGGAAACGGTTTGTCTGCCGGCAGCCTTGGGCATGATGCGATACGAAATTGTTTCGCCCGGCTGCAGGCTGGTCTGAAATGCAAGCTGCGGGGACTTGTCAGGAGAAATGATCTGAAAGGGAATCAGACGGTTGTTCTGATCGACCAGCACCTGTTGATTCTGCAGCGCAAGGAGCTGTGCGGGGCTGAGCGGAACTGTGATGAGTTCGTTGTGCCATGATTGCCCAAGTGGCTCGCGCAGGATGCAGAGATCCTCGGCGGAGGCCACGATGGATGAAAGTGGGCAGAGCAGCAAGCACAGCCTGAAGATGAGGTGCGTCATCAGAAACTCCTTGCAGTGGAAGTCGTATCCTGCCACGTGAGTTCGAGTGATGCAAATCAAAGGGGGGACGCGGGAAGCCGCGCTGTGAGATCGGCCGAGGGTCAGAATGCAAGAAAAATCGTGGTGGAAATGGACTTTGCGACTCTGGTTCGGCCGAATTTATGGCGCTGATGCGGAAAATGCGCAAACGAGTCCGTTTCAGATCCTTGAAAAGCTAAAATTAAAGAGTTGATTTCTCTGAAGTATTGTTTAAATTAAGCGCTTTCTTACAAATGGGATGAGCTATGCCAACACCGAAAAAGAAAACTTCGCGTTCACGTCGTAACATGCGTCGAGCACACGACTTCCTGACCACTCCGGGAGTGCAGGCATGTCCAAACTGCGGCGCCGTATGCAAGCCGCACAATGCTTGTATGTCTTGCGGACACTATAAAGGCCGCGAAGTCATTACTGCTCAAGCGTAGACGGACATGTCACAGTTTAGGTCACGTCTCGCCGGCACGGGTTCTTATCTCCCCGACAAGCGTTTATCCAACGAAGACCTAGAAAAAATCGTAGATACCAACGATCAGTGGATCCGAGAACGTACCGGAATTCGGTGGCGTCGAATTGCAGAAGAGGGCATGAATACATCGGACCTTGCCCTTCGGGCCTCGCTCCGCGCTCTGGATGCCGCAGGTCTCAAGCCCACAGATTTGGATATGATTTTGGTCGCGACAGTGTCGCCAGATCAGCC
>CAXBSH010000265.1:0-8146 GCA_963977705.1 uncultured Planctomycetaceae bacterium | reverse complement strand
CTGCTTGGCACGAAACAGCCTGATCAGGCCTCAGCAGTTCTGCGAGCCGTGCTGCAGACTGCTGATCCGGAGCAGACACCGATCGCTCGTTACTATCTGATTCGTGCAGAATCTGAAGCGGGTCGACACAGTGAAGTGCTGAGTCTGGCCACGGCCCTGAAGGACCAGACACCGGCTGACCAGTTGCCGCGATATGCTGATGCGCTGCTTCTGGCAGCAGCCAGTGGATTGCAGCAGCAGGACTACGCTGCAGTGATAGCTTTTGTGGATTTGTGGCTGCCGCTGGCGCGAAATTCTGATCAGCAGATTGAAGCTCAGCTGCTTCGCGGACGGGCCTTCCGGGGCCTGAAGAAACCTGCTGAAACAGCGGCTGTTGCTGAGACCCTGGCGACCCTCGGCAAGACTCGCCCGGCTGCCTGGAATGCTGTGCTTTCACTGGCAAATATGGCATTTGAGGACCGTGATTTTGCAGTTGCCGAGCCGCTGTTCGGGCGTCTGAGCAGTCAGCAGGAGCAACCGCAGCTGGTGCAGGAGGGGCAGGCTGGAGCAGCGTGGTGCCAGTTCGAGACTCAGCGATTCGACGCCGCCAGTGAATCGTTTCGCAAACTGGCCGACACCTTTCCTGATGCAGCGGATTTCATGCTGTATGTCATGATGCAGGCGACAGCTGCGGCGGAGCAGCAACCGGATCAGGCCGCAGTCGTGTGGCAGGCGGCGTGGGATCGACTGCGCCCAAAGATTGGTCAACCTGAGGCGGGTGCCGAAAAACGCCCTCCGCTGAAGCATGCCTTCGAGGTCGGCAACAGATTGGCTCGCACGCAGCAGAAACTGGAACAACGGGATGCAGCTGCGGCAACGTGGGCAGCGCTGTTGCAGTCCTTTCCGCAGGCTGAAGACTCGGATCGAATCCTTGATGAATGGGCGTGGATGTGGGCGGAAGCGGGCAATTACGACAAGTCTGACGAAGTTTACCGTCGTCTGTTGACTCAGTTTCCGGACAGCAGCTATGCCGGCCAGGCGCGACTGTCTCTGGCTGAGAGTCTGTTGCAGGCGCGGAAACTTCCGGAGGCTCTGGCCGAGATGGAAGCGATCGCGGCAGCGGCCGCGTACAGCTCGATGGATCGCGAACGTGCCACGTTCCATGTGGTGGAGATTCACTCGTTAAGTGAACGCTGGCCAGAGATGAAGGCAGCGGCTGAGAAATTTCTGGCAGCGTGGCCTGACACGGAGCTGGCTCCGCAGATCCGGCTGTTTCTGGCGGAATCGCAGTTGCAGACCGGGGCGGCTGCGACTGCCGAACAGGGTCTGCAGCAGCTGCGTGCCACATTACAGGCTGATCCTGCGGTGCGTGCCCCGTGGCATGATCGCGTCTGGGTAGTGCTCGCTGAAACTCTGCTGGCACAGGAAAAGTACGTTGAGATCGATGCTCTGGAGCAGGAACTGAAGGTGCGCAGTCCAGAGTCTCCTTTCCTGTTTCAGTTACTGGACGTGCAGGGTCGTCGCTGGAAACAGCAGGCACCTCCGGACTTTGAAAAGGCGCGGGAATATCTGCGAACAGTCGTGCTGGATCCGCACGGCAAAGGCACTCTGACGGCAGCCCGTTGTCAGACACTGATCGGAGAAACTCATCTGTTTCAGAATCAGTTTGAGGACGCGGTGCGGGAGTATTTCAAGGTGTATCTGAATCATCCACACGATTCGCTTCGAGCACCGGCGCTGCTGCAGGCAGCACTGTGCGAAGTGCGACTGGGAAAAAATGATGCAGCCATCCGTGATTTTCGCGAGGTGATAGCCAGCTTTCCGCAGTCTCCGGAAGCAGTTCGAGCTGGCGACGAACTGAAGAAGCTGAAGGCAGCGGCCCCCTGACCAGAACCAACAACGGATTGTCTCATGAGGAAACTGAATTCCACGTCCACTCGCAATCGCATCTGGCTGATGTCGGGCCTTGTGCTGGCGGTGCTGTTGACCTGTCAGGCCCTGGCTCAGGAGGGTCAAGCGGTGGTTCCGGCGACGGAATCCGGAACATCAGCGCCTGCTGCCGAAGCTCAGACGGAAGCCCCCGGCGATCCTGGGCAGAAGCCGGATAAGCCCGGTGGGATTCCGACAGATCCGGCGGGTATAGCCGAGGCCATGGGGCGGCCATTTACGGTTGCCTTTATCATTGCTTCGGTCATCGGAGTCTGGTCGGTGATTGAGCGTCTGGTGATGCTCAGGCATCGTCGCGTGATCCCGCGGGCTTTTGTTGAGCGATTCTTTATGCATCTGCGGGCCGGTCGCATGGATCGGACGGAAGCCCTGACGATCTGCCAGCAGAACGACAGCCCGGTGGCCGATGTGTTTATGCATGGAATTCGCAAATGGGGGCGCCCCAGTGTGGAGGTTGAGCAGGCCGTACTGGATGGTGGCGAGCGTCAGGTGAGTCATCTGAAGAAGGGGCTGCGAGTTCTGAATGGTGTTTCGACGCTGAGTCCTTTGATTGGTCTGCTGGGAACCGTTGTGGGGATGATCAACTCATTCAACGACATTGCGACAGCTGGTGCGATGGGGCAGACAGAAACGCTGGCGAACGGGATTGCTCTTGCGCTGCTGACGACGGCCGTTGGCTTGTTGATTGCTATCCCGGCGATGGCTGCCTATCTGTTTCTGGCGGGTCGCGTGGATTCTCTTGTAATGGAGATGGACCGCCTCGGGCAGGATCTTGTGCATCTGATATCCGCCGAGTCCCTGCGGGAACGTGCGGTAGCAGTTGAGCCGGCGGCAGCGGCGGCAACGCCTCAGAAAACGAAGGCTGAAAAATGAGTGGAGCGGGCACGGTATGCAGTCTTCAGACCGCGCCGCCGACAGTCACGGTGGTTGTTCCGGTTCTGAATGAAGAGCACAGTCTGCGACAACTGGTCAGCGAACTGCAGGCTGGTGTCACGCCGCATGCTGCGGGGCTGCAGATCGTGCTGGTGGATGATGGCTCAGCCGACGGTTCGTGGGGCATCATTTGTGAACTGGCGCAGCAGCATGCAGCGCTCAGCGGAATTCGCCTGCGACGCAATTTTGGCAAGGCAGCTGCTCTGACCGCCGGCATGCAGGTTGCCACTGGCAGCCTGATTCTGATGCTGGACGCCGATCTGCAGGATGATCCGTCCGAATTTCACAGTATGCTGCAGAAAATGCAGAGTGGCTATGATGTGGTGAATGGCTGGAAACAGCGGCGACTGGATCCGTGGCACAAAGTGTATCCCAGTCGAGTATTCAACTGGCTGGTCGGCTGGATGACCGGACTGCGCCTGCATGATCACAATTGTGGTCTGAAGCTGTTTCGTCGCGAGGTGGCGGAGGAGATCCATATTTATGGGGAGCTGCATCGATTCATCCCAGTGCTGGCTCACTCCCGCGGATTTCGCGTCACTGAGGTGGCGGTGCATCACAGACCGCGGCAGTTTGGAGTCTCGAAGTACGGTGTGCGACGATTTCTGAGAGGACTGCTGGATCTGCTGACGGTGACATTCCTGACGGGCTTTCGTCGCCGTCCGCTGCATGCGATTGGTGGAGCGGGACTGCTGCTGCTGGGAATTGGCACACTCGGTCTGGCATACCTTGCGATTGTGTGGCTGCTGATTCGCAGCGGTGTCCTGCCGACAGGTTCCATCGGCAGCAGACCGCTGCTGGCCTATTCCGTAGCCGCCGTGCTGCTGGGTGGGCAGATTCTTTCGCTGGGGCTGCTGGCCGAACTGATTGTTGCCTTCACAGGACGTTCTGAAGAGACTTATAGTGTGCGGGAACGCACTGACAGCTGACAAACAGAACTCCACGGACCACGACCGCCATGTCCTCAGATCAGTCTACCGACTTTCTGCCCCGTGCCTCAGGTCCGACACAGGAACATGCCTATCGCAGTGGACCGCGGATCGTCCGTCTTGAAACAGTGGTACCGCATGATGCCATGCCCGGACTGCTGGCCCTGCGAATTCATACAGACGCCGGTACTGTGGGTGGTGTGCCGGTCATCGGCCATGGTGAAACCTATTATATTCCGACCGCGGCTGCGGCCGTCATTCACGACTTCTTCGCCCCGCGACTGCTCGGCAGCTCGGCAACCGCCATCGAAAGTCACTGGCGATTCCTATACGAACGCATGACGGCTTTTGGTGGCTGGGGAGCCGAACTGCGAGCACTCTCAGCGGTCGATCTGGCTCTGTGGGACATTTTCGGGCAACTGCAGCAGCTGCCCGTCTGGCGTCTGCTGGGAGGACCGGTCCGTGATGCCGTGCCAGTCTACAACAGCAGTGGCGGACCTTCCTATGGTCGCACCAATCGACGCATTCCCGCGGCATCAGGCTGGCCTGGACACGGTGACCCCGGACAACCGGGACCGCTGGAAGACAACTGGGCCAGTATGAATCAACCGGAAGAGCTGGCGGAAGAGTTACTGGAGCTGGGCTATCACGGCATGAAGCTCTGGTCATTTGATGCCTGCTATCGCCGTTCCGGTGGCCAGTATGTGTCGGCGGCCGATCTTCGCGAAGGACTTGCCCCCTTCGAAAGGATTCGTGATAAAGTCGGCGATCGAATCGAAGTGATGCTTGATGGACATGGTTTTTTTACCATGGCGGCCGCTGTGCGGATTGCCGACGCCATGGCCCCCATCAAGCCTCTCTGGCTTGAAGATATCCTGCGTCCGGATTCGCTGCAGGCTATGACGGAATTTCGCTCACGCATTTCCGTGCCGGTGGCTGTCAGTGAAATGCTGGTGTCTGCCGACAGCTACCGCCAGATCCTGAACAGCGGTGCGGCAGACTACGCGATGATTGATCCAACATGGGTCGGTGGAATCTCGGCCGCCGTAAAGCTCGTGGATCAGGCTCAGATCTGCAATATTCCAGCCCTGATGCATGACTGTACGGGACCAATGACGCTGTTGGCGGGAGTCAACGTGGCAGCCGCCCGTACAGGTGTGGCGTTCCAGGAAACGGTCCGCGCTCATCTGGCAACACTCTATCCGCTCCTCATCGACGAACAGATCCAGGTGCAGCAGGGGGGATTGCCACTTCCAGCCCGAGCCGGGCTGGGGGCTCGCTGGTTACCCGAACTGTTTGATTCGTCCCATCCGGGTTATCGCTGCTCAGATCTCAACAGTCGCTGAAACTCAGGAATACTGGCTAGTCCTGCTGCAGCCCTGGGAAAGATGTCATTACCGTTTTCAGTCGCGCCAGTGCACGAATGTAGCGGTCGCTGGCGGCCTGTTCGGAAATTCCCAGGACTCGCGCCGCCTCACGGTTCGTCAGCTGTTCGAAATGCCGCAGCGCCAGAACTTCACGGTCCAGTTCCCGCATTCCGGCAAGCGCCTGATTCAATTTCTGAGACGTTTCTTCCCGTACAGCGGCTTCGCTGGGGGTAGTAAGGTGATCCATCAGATGAAATGACAGAGAAGACGAAGTGGAATCCGCTGCCCAGCCCTGATCAATTGAGAATTCAGCCCCGGCAGTACGCTTCTGGGCCCCAAGATGGCGACGATGGACGTCCACCAGCGTTTGGGCAGTGATCAGACGAAACCAGACAAAAATCGATCGCGACGCATCGACAAGGAAATTGTTCAAACGCTGCACGGCCGCCAGCCAGGCTTCCTGCAGCACGTCGTCCGCATCCACTCGCCCGTGCAGCCGAGGATCCATACGGAATGTCACCATACGCCACAGCCGGTCCCGATGCAGGGAGAACAGCTGAGCCAGAGCGTCGCGGTCACCCTGCGTTACCCGGGCAATCAATTCCGCATCTTCTGGAGTGTTCTGCATGCCTAATCCTCCGGAAATACAGTGACAGGCCGCCACTCAGAGTCTATCACACCACTGTTCCTGTTCGGAAGAAACTTGCATATCAATCCAAACGGACAACGAAATCCCACTGCGGATTCAGAGACTTTAGTGACTGAGGCAGCCGTGACTCAGCCTCACCTTTTCACCGTCACACCCAGAAAAGCGCTGCCCCATGTCCCGTGAATTTCTGAATCTCGATGAGGTCGCCGATTGGTTGGGGCGGGATCGTCGCACTGTTGAGAAACTTGTGCAGCGCGGAATCCTGCCGGGACGACGCATCGCAGGTGAATGGCGATTTCATCCGGCAGAGATCACACACTGGGCCGAACAGGACCTGCGCACACTGGATGCCACCGAGCTGGCCAACTTCGAAAACTCGCAAAAATCGCCCGAACTTGATCAGCAGGCACCCCTCAAAACCCTGCTGCACCCCGAAACCTGTGAAATCCAGCTGGATGCAGGCACCAAACCAGCCGTGCTGCAGGCACTGATCGAAGTCGCCGGCCGCACCTGGCAGATCTGGGACCCAGCCGCCGTGCTCTCCGCTGTCCGCGAACGAGAACAGGTGATGTCCACAGGCTTCGAAAACGGCGTTGCAATCCCCCACCCCAGGAATCCCCTGCCCGATGTCCTCGGACAATCACTCGTTGCCTTTGGACGGACGTCCAGCGGTATCCCGTTCGGAGCCCCCAAGCGAACACTGTCCGATCTGTTTTTCCTTGTTCTGGCGCGCGATGCACGCACACACCTGCAAATACTGGCTCGCCTTGGACGCCTGCTGCAAACACCAGACTTCCTGGACCAGCTGCGACACGCCGGTTCCGGCACTGAAGTCTGCCAGTTACTGCTGCAGGCCGACTCCCAAACGACCTGAACCACTCGCAACCCCGCCCCAATTTCCAGGAAATCCGCCGGTCACACGCCGAAGCAGTGCTGCAGACCACCGAAAGTCTTTCGGCAGCAACAACGCAAACCTTTTCAGCAGTCACGCTGCTCCCAGGCCCGGTGTTTTCACTGGACGAAAGCACGAACAGGGTGGCACCTTCCGACACGGGAATAAACCCCGTGGAAAAACGGGATTTTCCAGACGGCCACTCCCGGATTTGGCACTCCGCTCAACATCTGCCTGACACTTCTGGCATCGCCAGGCCCACGATTCATGCCGACCGGCCGCTGTGTACCAGTCCTGTGACTCGAAGCGTTTGACACGAAGCGTTTGACATGCAGGCCGACACCGAGCCATCGCCAGCTGCGGCGAAGCGACTCATTTTCGTCCCTCGAAGTCGGTGCAGACCCGAGTCTGGTGACGGTCAGTGGCCGTAGCATGACGACTTCAGACACCGAAGACAAAATCCAGCTCGCGCATTGCCGGTCGGCCCATCCGTAAAACCACACTGGGGAATTCAAAGGTGACGACATGTTCGTGGCCGGGCTAAAGCCCAGACGACGACTTTCGTCCCTCGCGTCACTGGGGTACCAGGTATCGCACGATTGATTGCGTATCATGCGAGTGGCATGTGTCAGCGAGCATTGCTGAGCGCGCGTAAAAACAGGCAGTCAGCTTTCGCTGACTGCCTGCAGTATAAACAGATTGAGTTGTGAGAAGAGATTCTGGAACGAATCGTGGTGTGGTGATCACGCCTAAGCGTGATGGAAATCCTTAGAAAGGAGGTGATCCAGCCGCAGGTTCCCCTACGGCTACCTTGTTACGACTTAGTCCCAATCACGAAGTTTGCCCTAGGCACCTGCCTCCTTTCGGTTAGCACAGCGACTTCAGGCACCCCCCGCTTTCGTGGCTTGACGGGCGGTGTGTACAAGGCTCAGGAACATATTCACCGCAGCATAGCTGATCTGCGATTACTAGCGATTCCAGCTTCATGCAGGCGAGTTGCAGCCTGCAATCCGAACTGAGCGACGCTTTTTGAGATTAGCTCCCCCTCGCGGGTTTGCTGCCCTTTGTACGCCGCATTGTATGACGTGTGCAGCCCTGGACATAAAGGCCATGATGACTTGACGTCGTCCCCACCTTCCTCCGGTTTGACACCGGCGGTCTCCTTAGAGTCCCCAACTGAATGCTGGCAACTAAGGACAAGGGTTGCGCTCGTTAAGCGACTTAACGCGACGTCTCACGACACGAGCTGACGACAGCCATGCAGCACCTGTGCATGTTCCACCCGAAGGCGTGGCCCTGCTTTCACAGGGTTAATCCATGCATGTCAAGTCCAGGATAAGGTTCTTCGCGTTGCCTCGAATTAAGCCACATCATCCACCGCTTGTGTGAGCCCCCGTCAATTCCTTTGAGTTTCAGCCTTGCGACCATACTCCCCAGGCGGAGCACTTAA
>CAXBSH010000264.1:0-8168 GCA_963977705.1 uncultured Planctomycetaceae bacterium | reverse complement strand
TATATCGATGTCAGCTTCGTCAAAGGTCAGAAGGAACTGGACGTCAGCACCATCACCGATGCTGACAGCGAATTGAGACTGCTGCTGCCCGACGGCACGACCGTGGAAGTGACCTCCATTCCAACCCGCGTCACAACAGCCACAGACCCCAATACCTATCGCTACACACTACCTGCCGCTATCAATATTCAGCCCGGTACCTGGACCGTCCAGTACATCGCTGACAGTGTCGCAGACACCGCAGGCACCACAAGCAAGTATGAGGAAGAAACGTTTGAGGTAGCTGTCGCACAACCTGAATTGTCCACGCCCAAAAACGGAGGACAAATGGACGTGTTTGCACTGAATGGTACCGGCTTCCTCACTATCCGCTTCATTTGCCTGCCCGGTCAGGTACTTGATCAGGCGACCATTACGGATGCTGCAGCAGAATTTGTCCTGAGTGGGGCGGCAGCAGCCGGAATTACCGCCATTGGCACCCCTGTTAAAGTTGATGATACCACCTGGAAATACCCATTCACCGGAACCTTCGCACCGGGACCCGTCTCAATCGCATTCCCCGCCGGTGCCTTCGCTGACCTCGACGGAAACCTGTCCTCCGCCGACTCCGAATCATTCACTGCCGCAGGCCCCACCCTAACACTTCTCGCAAAAGCTGCCGACATCAACACCCTCAATACGCAGGGCTACGTCGACGTCGTGGCACGCGGATCACAGGGTGGTGCGATCAATCCCGCCTCGCTCACCGACGCCGCACCTGAATTCAGCGTTTCCGGGTCCGCAGCCGACAACGTTGTATTCAACCAAGTGGCCGTACCACAGGATGCCTCTGATGTCTATCGCTACTACTTCACTGGCAGCTTCACCGCCGGACTCGTCAACTTTGACTTCACCAATGGTGCCGTCAGCGACGCCGCTGGTCTTGCAAACAGCGCCGCGACAGAGGCATTTCTTGTTCGCGGCAGCAGTGCGCAGCGAGTCTCACCAGCATCCACAGTGGCAGGTGTCAGCTCGCTGAACAGTCAGCGCTACATTGACGTCAGCTTCTATCCAACCGCCGGACAAACCCTCGACCTCGCATCCATCACCGACAGCGGCCCTGAAATCCAGCTTGCCGGAGCAGCAGCGGCAGACGTCACTCTCAGCGGACAGCCGACACAACTGGATGACGTCACATTCCGCTACACATTTACCGGAGATTTTCACGCCGGTGATTTCACACTGCTGTTCATCGAAAACAGCATGCAGGATTCCAGCGGTGCCGGACTGACTGCAAACAGTGAAACCATCACGCTGCGCAACCTTGTACCGGCACTGCTGAGCCCCGCACACCAGACCAGCGCCGGACGCAACACACTCAATAACAATGGCTGGATCGATGTGGAATTTGAGGATGTCACAGGGGTCGGACTGCAGGCCGACTCCATCACCGACGTGGCACCGGAAATCGAACTCTACACACTCGACGAAGACGGCGCCGAACAAGCCATCGAGGGCATCGGAGTCAACGGAGCTGCCGTCAACATTGAAGGGAATACGTGGCGATATTACTTCTCTGGTCGATTCGAACCCAATCTGCAGGTCTACGTCCGCTTCCTTGCCGACAGCTGGCAGGATAACGCAGGCAATAAACCGGCCGAAAAAGTCGAAACTTTCTACGTCTACAGCAACGCAGCCAGCTTTGAAATCATCGTCAAGGGTGCCGCCGAACTCTACGGCGCGGTCGAAGACCTGAAGCTCGTTTCAATCAAGGGCGAGGCAAAACTCAGCCTCGACATCGGCGCTGAATCACCTTCCGCACGCATCCAGCTGGACGTCAACGGCCGCGCTGACGTCATGTACTTCGGCACCGTGGGAGCAGTCTCCGGACGATTTATCTTCGCCATTGACGCCCAGCAGGCAAGCAATTCGGGCTTCTGGGGTGTCATGAAAATGGACACCAACTTCGAAAAACTGCGGCCAGCAGGCGTGGATGTGGATGCCACCGGATATCTCCAGTTCAATTTTTCCACACAGACCCGCATCGAAACGCTCACGCTGCCCGGTCAGGCGCCGGGAGGTGGTGATCTGACGGAAACCTATACGCTCGCACCGTGGATGTTCGCCTTCCAGGCTGCCGGAAAAATGGTGTTCCATGTCCCGGACCTCAACGAAGATACCACCTTTGGACTTGAACTGTTCCGTGTCAGTGGCGTGTTCTCGATGGAAATCAGCCCCAGCGGGCTTGAAGTGCTTGCCCAGGGCACGGTTTCCATCGGTCCTCCGGAACTGGAACTGTTCGATCTCGACGTCGTCGGCGTGCTCGCAATCAAACAGAATGTGTTCGCCGCGGACCTGATCATCACCGCTCACGCCGGTATCAGCGATATCGCCTCTCTCAGTGGCAGCTTCAGGCTGATCACCAACGTCAGTGGACAGGACCAGGAAGTGCGGGTCCCCCAGCGATTCATTGACGGAGGCTACTTCGACCAGGACTTCCTCAGTCAACTGCAAAGTACCGCGGATCCGGATGACGATCCGGACGCGAAGGCCTATGTCGTACACGCCGGACCACCCAGACTCAAAGGGGGCGGATATGGCGATCCTGGATTCTACGCGGTTATTCAGGGCAGCGGTGACCTGAAGCTGCTGGACGTCTTTGAGGTCGCAGCCGCATTCCGCATTGAAGTCAGCGTCAACGGTCTGTTCATTCAGGCTGAAGGTGGCCTGATGCTGAAGGATCTGGGAGAGGTCACAGCTCTCGGATATCTGGAAATTACGGGTGACGGACTCATTGCAGCCCTCGCTCTGAATCTTGATGTCCCGTTCCTCGCCAGCGTTGGAATTGACCTCGACGCCACCGCCTCACTCCAGATCAATACCACCGATCATTCCAAAACCATCGAACCCATCACCGATGGACCACTGATCCCCACCATTGTTGTGCCGGCGAATACTGCGGATGTGAAAGCTGAAGGACTGATGGCCGTCCGACTGCCCGGCACCGATCTGGAGCTGGCCCGAGTCAGCGGCGTATTCTCGGTAGATACCAGCACAGAACGTGTCACCATTTTTGCCCACGGAGATCTGGAAGTAGGGCCACGCGGCCTGAAGGTCTTCGACATGGAAGTCACGGGCGTCTTCGCGCTTGTCCATGAAGGCTTCGCTGCAGATCTGTCAATTACCGCCACTGGCGGACTTCCGTCCGTCGCAGAACTTACCGGAACCCTGCGATTTGTCGCAAATCTCACCGGCGTCGCTCAGGAAGTGCCCGTACCACAGCGATTCATTGACGGCGGATTCCTGCCGGCCGATTACGTCGCACGACTCAATAACAGCACCCTGTTCCCCGGACAGAAGTCTTACGTCGTACCAGCCGGTGCTCCATATCTCGATGGAACCCCCGACGATCCCGCATCGACCTACATGGTCATGATGGGCCAGGCCACACTGACACTGGTTGACGCCTGGGACATCAGCGGCGGATTCCGTATCAAAGTCGAGACGGATGGTCCGGTCATTCCGATCCACGCAGAGATCAACCTCGGGGACGTCGGCAGAGCATCCATTCATGGCAAGGCTGAGCTCCGACTCACCGGCCTTACCGTTGCCGCCACAGTCGACCTCGACGCTCCCGGACTGCAGGCCGCCGGCATCGACTTCTCCGCCGACGGCGAGCTGACTGTGAATACCGGCAGCCAGCAGGCCGCCATCGACGTTGACGATAATCCGGGTACACCCGACATCATCATTCCACCAACTACCAGTACCCTGCAGGCCGGTGGGGCACTGGCGATCCGCGTACCCCAGACCGGAGTCGAATTGCTCAGTATCCAGGGCGCATTCCTGATGCTGGTCAACAGCAGTGGCCTATCCGTGCTGGCCACCGGCCAGACCTCCCTGCTCGGAATCATCTCGGTTCAGGTCGATGGTGCCTTCTTTATTCGGCAATCCGGTGTGGCAGCCGAAATCGATATGGCCCTGCTGCCCGGCTCGGCAATCAGCGCCTTCTCCAGCGTCTTCAACTTCAGCGTCACCGCCACCGCAGTCTTTAACACCACAGGACAGACACTTGGGCTTGCTGTACCCCCACGATTTGAGACCTATCTCAGCGATCGCGCTAAAGCCCGCTTGACTCAGGTTGGGGACGAGAAGTTTTACACTGTCTCCGCCGGCGCCCCAAATCTTGATGGCACCTACGAACCTGCCGGCGCCTACGCAGTATTTATGATGGCCGGCAGCCTGACACTAGCCGATGTCTTTTCCGTCTCAGGCAATTATCGGATGGTCATCGCCAACGGCCGGTTCGAAGTCGCTTTTGACGCCGGACTCAGCCTGAATCCTATCGGTCAGGTCAATGCCACCGGCTCGCTGGTGGTGACCAGTGCGGGCGTCTGGGGAGCACTGCAGCTGGGCGGACAGTTTCAGGTTGGCCCGGTTGAAATCTTCGGCGCGATGCAGTTGGAAATCAACACGACAAACGCCGACAAATCCATCGAACGTATACAGTACGACTTTACAAGTCGGACCGTCAGTGGCTCCCGTATTAGTGTTGTGATCCCCGCCAGTTCACAGCGTATCTTCGTTGGTGGTGTGATGGCCCTGCCGGGATTTGAACTGCAGGGTTCGTTTGAAATGATCAACAACCCCAGCGTCATCTCTGTCTCGATCGACGCCTCCTTCCGCGCATTTGATGCCCTGATCCTGCAGACATCCGGCACTATTGCAATCGTCAAGGGCTCCAACCCCGGAATTGTGATCAGCCTCGGCGCTTCACTCAAAGCCGGCTTCTTCGGTGTGGATGGTGTATTTGAGATGCAGAGCACGTATTACATGAAAATGAATACGCGCGGCAGTGGACCTGCTGATCAATATGACCTCGGAATCGCCCGCGGAATGCTGCGAGTCGATATCAATGGCGAAATGATTCTGCTCAGCACTATCAAGATGCAGGTTGGCGGATTCATCGAAAGTCGCAGCGGCGTATTCCGGATGGAAGTCGGCGGCAGCATGGAGATCCTTGGGCAGAGTGTCTACGGAAGCGCTTACTTCAGTTCGCAGGGAGAATTCCGAGTTGCCTTTGGGGGCTCAATCCAGATCGGTCCATCAGGCTTCGGTGTGTCTGGATCCTGTAATTTTGTAGTCAGTCGCTTCGATAGTGATGGCTCCGGCGTACGAGGCGACGGGAACTATGTCGTCAATGTGTCGGGACTTGTGCAGGGTTCCATCAGCCTGTTTGGATTCACGCTGGCAAGCGCCAGCATCGGATTCGGCCTTGATGGCAGCACGGGGCGCGTCTACATCACTCCCAGCATCACAATTAACTTCTTCTTCTTCAGCATCACAATCAGCACTTCGTTCACTCTGTTTTACGTCAAACTTCCCAGACCCGTATTCCTTGCGGGCAACGTTGACGACTCTTCCGGTGTCGCCTTCCGTGGCGGGATGCTCTATCTCAATACCGGTTCTCGAGCCCACATGCGGAATGAATCCGAGGGTGAGACCAATGAAGGCTACGTGATTACGCGCATCTCTGATGACGATGAACAGGGTGGTGAGATTCTCCGTATCCGGGCTTTCGGCCGAAGCCAGACGTTCTATGGTGTCACCGGAATCGTGGCTGACATGGGCAGTGGCAGCGATTATCTCGAAATCGATTCAGGAGTCAGAGCCCCCGTAACGATGTATGGAGGAGACGGATACGATTATTTTATTCAGAATGGCCTTGGAACAACTCGCTTTGAGAGCAACCTCGGAGCTGCCACAGTACAGATTGGCAACTACGTTTCCAACCCTGTCACTATCGTTGGCAGCGGAGATCGACAGGAAGTGACCGTCAACTCGACGGGCTCGATCTGGGCGGACCTCCAGGGTGGTGATGATGAAATGCACATTGGCGGCGGTAATCATGCCGCCGTAACAGTCTACGCGGGCTCAGGTGACGACACCGTCACCTACGATGGATCCGGACCCTTCCTGATATTTCCTGGCACAGGGAATAACACAGTACAGGGTGGCAGCGGTTCGAACACTTTCCGGTATGAAAATGACTTCGGATTCGACAGTATTTCAACCCTGGGTGGAACCTCAGACCTTGATTTCTCCCGAGTGACTGCCCCTCTTGAGGTTCAGTTATCAACGGCCTCTTCGACCGTATCAGCCCGACGCCCGGACATCCGAACTCTTGGGAATGCGATCATTAATTCGCAACCCGTCGTGCTGCTGCCCTACAAGTTTACAGAAGTTACCGTTTTGATGCCCGGCCACGGCTTCGTAGTCGGTGATTCTGTAGCAATCAGTGCCCCAAAGACTCCCGACTACAACGGTGAGTTTCTAGTGACAGCAGTTACAACGGACACCTTCCAGATCGCCGCGAAGTCGATCCTGCAGGCCGGAGAGGAAGCGGCACTCTCGTTTCAGCAAAACGAAGCCACCGATATCTACCCCGTGCAGGTATATCACGACGGTGCTGATACGGCCTACCTTTCCGGAGATTTGCCGGCCATCGAAGACGGATCAGAGATCTGGCTAAGCAGCAAAAATCCGGGTTACGATGGCCAGTTCATTGTCCGACGAATCAGCAGCGTCTGGTACTCTCTGACGAAGCCCTGGAATAGTGTGAGATCCGTGGTGCAGGCATCGTTTGCAGCCAATACGCTGCAACTGGGCAGTGGCGATGACACGATTACCGTAGTTGGAAACCGCGCGACACTTAATCTCTTTGACTTTGGCGGTGCAGACAGCCTGATTGTCTCGGGCTTCCTCTCCTCCTTCGCAAGGGTTACGACGTCGTCCCTGAATACCGCGAACCTTGCGATCAGCTATACCAACATGGAGACACTGCAACTGCAGGACTCCTCAGCACATTTGACGGTCACAGGCAGCAACTCCTCCAGCGTGGTTGAACTTGAGGATATGAGCCTTCAGATTATCGCCGAGACCCTCGTGCTGCCTGTGAATCTGACCGCCAGATCCCTCGAAATCGCTGTTCGAGATACGTTGACCCTTGCCCACCAGATCGACGTTCTTGATCTTGACGTTCGCGTGTTCGGTGATGAGGCCGGTATCGCACTCCTGCAGCCGCTGACGGTTTCCCATACAGCGCAATTCGCGGCACCAGACGGGACTCTGGAACTTCCAGCTGGCGTCTCCGTTACAGCAGAAACTCTCGCCATCCGGACCCGACAACTCCAGACTGCCAATAACCAGTTGAATCTGTCTGTAGACACTCTCACAATCGTAACGGCAGTTGGACACACAACGGCACTCAAGATCAGTAACGACCGTAACCTGCAGATCACACGCAGGATGGATGCCGGACATATTGTTACACTTGATGCCGGAATCTCTGCCGTTTTCCAGAATATCTCATGGGTTGCCACGGTCAGCGATGATTGGGCCGACCAGGTCTTTGACGGCGCATTGAATCCATTTGCTGCCATATCCAGCGGGTTAATCGATATTACGCTGCCGACCGCTGCACAACCCAATGGCTACGGGCTCACCATCGATGGCCAACTCAGGTCCACAACCGGTTCACTGACATTTACTGTCGACGAACTTGATTTCCTCGGTGGTCCGGCATCCGTCCAGGCTCCGGGTGAACTGACCATCCGCTCCGCCTCAAACCCATGGCACTACCGACTTGGCACTGCAGCCGAGGCCGCATCCGGCGTACCACTCAGTACCACGATCGGTCCGAATTCATTGGATCTGACCACTCGCGATCTTGACGCACTCGCAGACGGATTCGCCTCCATCACCATCGGACGCCCGGAAACATCGAATCTGATGCGTCTGGGGGATGCATCTGCCTCAACTGTGGTTAAGGCCACCGGTGTCCCACGAATCGTCGATGCCACAATCAAGGACCCCCTCACACTGCTCGCTGAGGAATTCATTGTGGAGGGGGATTTTCAGGTACCTGCTGACAGCCTGACTGTTCGCGGACGCACCATGGAAATCCTCAGGGCCAACCTGCACACGCCAAATAATGCAACTCCCGATTCAGGCCTGACGGCCACTCGGATTACACTGGAGCTGGCGGAACAACTCGTCGTATCGGGCTGGATACACGCCACAGACCTGATCAACATCGACATTACTCAGACCACTGGCACAGATGCCATTCTGACCTTCGTTGACGGTCCTAATAGCCTGAAGACGGATGTCGGCGCCAGCATCCGTAC
>CAXBSH010000263.1:0-8170 GCA_963977705.1 uncultured Planctomycetaceae bacterium | reverse complement strand
GTGGCTTTCCGCGACGGGGGTTTCTGGCGGGTACCGGTGCGTGGACGCTGGCCGGTTCTCTGGCTGCTGTGCCGAGTGCCGCGGCTGGTGGGGCTGCAGCGATGCGTACGGGTGCGGGTGTCGGGCGGTCCGGTCTCATCGCTGCCGAGAATGCTCGGCCTGGCACAACGGACTGGATGCTGACGAAGACGGCTGTGGATCCGGCGACGAAATATCGTTGTCCGTGGATTGAGGGCTTTGCCTCGCGGACCAGTGTTGCTGCCGGTCAGTCGATACGTTTTTTTGTCAGTACCAATCCGGCGTCGGCGTTTCGGATTGAGATCTTTCGGATGGGCTATTACGGGGGTGCGGGTGGTCGGCTGATGCAGACTCTGGGGCCCTTTGCGGGCGTGGTGCAGCCGGAGCCGGAAATCGGACCACGGCGACTGCGGGAATGTTGCTGGGAAGCCTGTGCGGAGCTGGTGATTCCGGATGACTGGGTGAGTGGAGTGTATGTCGGGCGTCTGACGGCTGAGCGTGAGGGCTGGCAGAGCTATCTGATTTTCATTGTGCGGGACGAGCGGCCTGCGGATCTGCTGTTTCAGTGTGCGGATACGACGTGGCAGGCCTACAACCGGTGGCCTGATCAGTTTGCGTTGTATGATGATGGGCGTGAGAAGTGGTATTGTGGTCCGGAGGTTGATGTCAGTTTTGATCGTCCCTATGGGCGTTACTGTCAGATTGTGGATGCGCCGTTGTCGACGGGTTCGGGGTCATGGTTTCTGTGGGAGTATCCGTTTGCGTATTGGCTGGAGCAGCAGGGATACGATGTGAGTTACATATCCTGTCTGGATACTCATGCGGATCCTGCCGGGCTGCTGCGTGGAAAGGGTTTTCTGAGTATAGGTCATGACGAGTATTATTCGCTGGAGATGTATGAGCATTTACTGGCAGCGCGTGAGTCGGGAGTCAGTCTGTGTTTCTTTTCGGGTGACACCTGCTGGGGTCGGATTGATCCGCGTCCTGGCAGGCTGGGCCAGAGTGACCGGATTTTCAGTCGAGTGGATGCGTTTGGGCCGTGTCTTCCGGGCGCGGAGAAGTGGTCGGGGGCCGATCGCTTTCCCTATCAGACACCGAGTGAGTCGTTGTTGATCGGGGCGAGGAATGTGCCACCGGTGACTGGTGGTGCGGACTGGATTTGTCGTCAGCCTGAGCACTGGGTTTTTGCGGGAACGGGGATGCGTGAGGGCGAGGGCATACCGGGTCTGGTGGGGTGGGAATGGATGGGGATGCCGGCCGAGATTGACGGGTTGCAGGTTCTGGCCAGTGGCCGCACCAGTCATGGTCGGGATCGCCCGGGCATGGAAGGTTTTTACACAGCGACGATTTATCCGGGTCCGCGCGGCAATTTTGTGTTTAATGCAGCGACCTGCTGGTGGTGTGACGGATTGTCGGCGCCACCCGGCTATCTGCGCCCGAAGGTCTACACGGAGCCTCGTGGAGTGGATTTGCGGGTGCAGCGGATTACGGCCAATCTGCTGAATCGCATCTGTGGTGAAGGTTGATTGGTCCGAACCGCCTGTGGGAGTGATATCGATGTCAACTGCGGATGGACGGCGGCAGATTGAAGAGTTTCGTGGCTATCTGCAGGCTGTGGCACGCCTGCAGTTATCTGCTCGTCCATGGCTGTCGGGAAAACTGGATGCCAGTGATCTGGTGCAGAAGACGCTGTTGCAGGCGTACCAGCATGCGGAGCAGTATCGGGGGACCAGTGATGGGGAGCTGGCGGGCTGGCTGCGACAGATTCTGAATCGTCTGCTGGCGAACGAGCTGCGTCATTGGGGTCAGGCGCGGCGGCGTATTTCTGCAGAGCAGTCGTTGGAGCGGGAGCTGGATGCCAGTGGTTGGCGTCTGGATCAGATGCTGCGGGCCGATCAGACATCGGTCAGTCAGCGGATGCAGCGGCGTGAGCGGGCGGAAGTACTGACGGCGGCCCTTGAGCGTTTGCCGGAGGATCAGCGGAATGTGATTCTGGCGCGTCACTGTCGCGGGTTGGGTCTGCAGGAGATTGCGGAGGAGACGGGGCGAACAACGGCTGCCGTGGCAGGTCTGCTGCGTCGTGGTCTGGCGGTATTGCGGGAGCAGCTGGGGGAGGATCTGCCATGAGCGATCAGGCTGACAGAGTGGACGAGCTGATTGCAGAACTGCTGCTGCGTCTGGAGCGAGATGACGATGTTTCGCTGGCCGATTTTCTGGCGCGACATCCGCAGGAAGCGCGGGAACTGCAGCAATTCGTGGATGATCTGTGTCTGGTGACCGGTCGGCCTGAGGGATTGCAGGACTGGGATGAGACACTGATTGGTCCGGAGGGTGTGGCGGAATTCAGTGATCTGCAGCCGGGATCCGGAGCGGGGATTGAGCTGTCGGGTGGTGCTGTTTCAGCCGGTGGTCGGTTATTTGACCGATATGAGCTGCTGGGTGCTCCGCTGGGCAGTGGTGGGATGGGTGTTGTGTACCGTGCGCGGCTGCTGGGGACCAGTGTGCAGGTGGCACTGAAGCAGCTGCGTCGTACGGATGCGGAGGAGCGGCGCTTATTTCTGGCGGAGATTGAAGCGGCGGCCGGACTGCGGCACCCGAATATTGTGCCGGTCTATCACGCTGGTGAAACGGACGGGGCCTTGTGGTATACGATGGCTCTGATTTCCGGTGGCAGTCTGAATCAGCACCGTGAGTTATTTGGTGGATCGGTGCCTGTGATTGTGGCGATCATGATCCGGGTGACTCGCGCTGTCTATTTTGCGCATCAGCGTCGAGTTCTGCATCGGGATCTGAAGCCGGCCAATATTCTGCTGGACGATCAGTGTGAGCCGCATGTGGCGGACTTTGGGCTGGCGGTGCGAATTCGTGAGGATGGGGGTGGCGCGACGACGCATCCGACGGGAGGCTCGCTGCCATGGCTGGCCCCGGAGATTGTGGAGTTGAGTCGATTGACTCGATCTGAGCGGCAGGAGCGTTCGCGGGATGTGCTGACGACCGCAGTGGACGTGTGGTCTCTGGGAGTGATTCTGTATGAGCTGCTGACGGGTGAGCGTCCATTCAAGGGTGCCACAGCTGAGGAGTTAGCGAATGAAATTCTTGCGGCCCGTCCACGATCATTGAGGGAGATTCGTCCGGAGATCCCGCGCGAGCTGGAGCTGATTTGTCTGCGATGTCTGCGGCGGCCGTTGTCTGGTCGCTATGAGAGTGCTGCTGCGCTGGCTCTGGATCTGCAGCGGTGGCAGGCTGACCGGCCGTCGTCAGTTGGTCCGCGACGGTTGCATGAGTGGCTGCTGCAATTGGCGCGGCGTAATCCGGTCTATGCGGGAGTGAGTGTGGCCTTCATGGCTCTGCTGCTGGTACTGGTGCTGGGTGTGCCAGTGCTGGCGCGTGAGTTTCAGAGTAATCTGTTGTCAGCGATGGTGCGTGACTGCGAGTGGGCGGCCGACCATGTGGCGGAAAACGTGTATGGGCGTTTTGAGCTGATGGAAGGGCGCGTGCAGGACTCAGCGGACCGAATTGCTGCAGTGCTGAGGGCTGATTCGCTGGCAGTTGCGGGGACTGACGGATTGTCAGTGAGTGCGAGGCGGGCGTCAGAGATTCAGCGTCTGCTGGATGAGCTGGCGGGTGCTGAGGTGTTGGACAGTCAGTGTTTTCAGAATGCGTTTGTACTGGATGCTGCTGGCCGGATTGTGTGGGCTTCAGCTGGTTTCCAGCCACCGGAAGACGGTCGTTATCAGGAGCGGGATTATTTTCAGCATGCGGTAAGTGACGAGGTGTATATTTCGCGGGCTTATCAGTCGACGGTGGATGGTCTGGACAAGATCGCTTTTTCGATCCGATTGCCGGCGGTGGATTCACTGGAGCAAGCGGAATCGTATGTGCTGGCGGCCAATATGCTGACGGATGCGAGGCTGGACCTGATTGCGGGTGAGCTGGGTGATGCGGAGCATGTGGTGTGTCTGGTGGCGGCGACGGATCCGTCATCGCGTGCGTCGAGTGGGCGACAGAGCAGTGACGGCAGTGTGGCTGCCGGATCAGCGGCTGAGCATGTGATCTTTGTGCATCCGCGGCTGCAGGCTGGTGAGGCGGCCGTTCCGTTGTCGCTGGCTGTGTCTGCAGCGGGCCGGCGTCCATTTGCATCAGCGACCGACTATCGGGATCCGCTGCAGGCAGGACACTGGGGCGTTGCGTCAGCTCGTATCCGAGAGACGGAAATCAGTGTGCTGGTGCAGCGGAGTTATGATCTGGCGGTTGAACCTTATCGCAGACTGGTATCTGGAATTCTGTGGTCCATGCTGCTGATTGCGATCACAGGTCTGGCGTGCTGGCGTGGTCTGCAGTGGCTGGGCCACCGCGAATTTCAGCGTCGTTTCGTTGACCTGCCACTGCGGGACTGAAGGGTCAGGTTTTGCAAGCCAAAGAGTGGGCAGACTTGCACATGCTGAGCAGCTGCGGAGGGGCAACTGCCGGAGCTGTCAGTTTTCGGTGTCATTGCGGAGCATATCGAGGAAGGCTGCGCGGACTTTTGGTACGGCGTCGGCGAGGGGTCCTGGGAGTGTGCATCCGGAGGCCAGTCGATGTCCGCCGCCGGCGAATTTTTCGGCGAGTGCGGCGACGTCGTGAGGGTTGCGACAACGCAGGCTGAATTTGATCTGGCTGGATGGCAATTCGACAGCGATGAAAGCGGCTTCCGAGCTGGCGATGGTCAGGCATTGATTGACGAGGCCTTCGGTATCGGCGGCGACGGCACCGGTTTCGGCGAGGTCCTGAGCATTCACCTGCAGCCAGATCAGCCGACCATCGGCGTCAGAGACGGTGTGCGACAGTGCGCGACCGGCCAGTCGCAGACGCGACAGCGACAGTTGTTCGTGTACGAGCCCGTACACCATGTGCGGCATGGCGCCCATATCCATCAGCGCGGCGGCAATTCTCATGGTGCGGGACATGGTGGAGGGGAAACGGAACCAGCCGGTGTCCGTGGCAATTGCGGCGTACAGCCAGTTGGCGGTGGTGCTGTCGAAGGTGATGCCCAGCGATTCGGCCAGCTCGAAAATCAGCTCGCCAGTGGCAGCGGCGGTGACATCCTTGAATTCATGGGCATCCAGCTGATCTGAGCTGACGTGGTGGTCAATCACGATTCGAGTGGCCGGCATACTGCGGATGACGTCGGTCATGGCCCCCAGCTGCTGCCATGCGCAGGTATCAACGACGATGATGGCTTCGGCAGCCGGGATTGAGGGCCTGGCAATGTCGGAATTCAGTTTCAGTATGACGCCGGGTGGTGTCATGAATTCCAGGTTCGCGGGCGGGGCAGAAGCGTTGATGATTGTGACGGATTTGCCCAGTGCCAGCAGGATTGCCCGCAGCCCCAGTTCTGAGCCCAGTGCATCAGCATCCGGTCTGACGTGGCTGGTGATGATGAACGAGGAATATTGCTGGATGAGGGAACTGAGCGCGTTCCAGTCCGGAGTTGGCACGGTGCTGACCTTCGATGCAGTGGGCTGATCGCTGTGGTTGTGGGCAACCGTGAATATCGAAAAAAACGAGGTGAGTTTCAAGGAGAGAATGGCGGAAGCCCCGGGATTCGCTCAAACTGGCGTTTGGGTATCGGAAGAGTCGGGGAAAGGGGAGGCCTGTGGGGTGGTGGGGAAGCTTTCCCTGCTGGCGAGGCGGAAGGATTCCTTGTTTTTAAGACCTGAATTGTGAGATTCGGTGAGCGGTGTGGTATGGAGATGCGGGATTTTCGGGGTGTGCGAGCGACGGTGCTGGGGCTGGGAGGTTTTGGCGGTGGCGTCGCTGCAACGCGGTTTCTGGCCACTCGCGGGGCTCGGGTCACAGTCACCGATATGAAGTTGAAGTCTGATTTAAGTTCGTCTCTGCAGCAACTGGAGGGGTTGCCGATCGAGCGTCTGGTTCTGGGTTCCAACCCGGTGGATGTGCTGGACGAATGTCAGCTTTTGGTTGTCAATCCGGCCGTCAATCCCAGCCATCCGACGTTGGTGAAAGCGCGGTCGCTGGGGTTGCAGGTCACGACGGAAATCGATTTGTTTCTGCAGCATCAGCGGGGGCGCATTGCGGCGGTGACGGGCAGTAATGGAAAGTCCACAACGACGGCTCTGCTGTACCGCTTTCTGCAGGCGGGCTGGAATGGTGGTCGAGTCTGGCTGGGGGGCAATATCGGGATCAGTCTGCTGGAGCAGGTGGATCAGATTGAGCCTGTCGACTGGGTGGTTCTTGAGCTGAGTAGTTTTCAGCTGGAGCTGCTGCGGGAGCGACGTTTTCGCCCGGAGATCGGGGTGTTGACGAATTTCAGTCCGAATCATCTGGACTGGCACGGTACGCTTGAGAGTTATCGGCGTGCGAAGCAGCAGTTGTTTGCGGCGCAGCGCACGGATGACATCAGTATTCTGCCGGAGGAGCTGGAGTGTGATGAGCAGTGGCGTGTGCGAGGTCGTCGGCATGTGGCGGGCTGTGCGGACGGTGGCGGTGACGGGGCTTTTTTCTTTGAGTCGCAGCTGATTCTGCGGACGGATCATGGTCGGCGCGAGGATTGTGTGCGCGTGGAGCCTTCATCACGGCTGCCGGGTCAGCATAATCAGCGGAACGTGGCTATGGCGGCCTGTGCAGCGTGGCTGGCCGGTGCAGATCCGGAATGTTTTGCGGAGGTATTGAAAGAATTTCGTCCGTTGCCGCATCGGCTGCAGTGTGTGGCTCAGGGGCAGGGGCTGCAGTTCTGGAACGATTCGATTGCCACGACTCCGGAATCCGCAGTGGCGGCGATCCGGCATTTTTCCGGTCGGGCGATCGTGCTGGCTGGTGGTTATGATAAGGGTCAGGATCTGAGTGAGTTGTCGGCGGTGATCGCGGAGCATGCGGTGGGTGTAGTGCTGCTGGGGCAGACGGCCGGTCTTTTAAAAAAGCAGATTGAGGGTCAGAATGAGCGGGGAATTCCGTTAGTGATGGCGGGCAATTTTCGTGAGGCCTTTGACAAGGCAGTGGCATTGCGGGATTGTGGGTCTGTGGTGTTGCTGTCACCGGGTTGTGCCAGCTATGACTGGTTTCGTGATTTTCGGCAGCGTGGTGAAGATTTTGAGCGCATGGCGCGGGAATGGAGTGCTGCAGAATGAGTGAAAAGAAGTTCTGCTTCCGGGGTGCTGTTGTGGTTGTGCTGCAGTGGTGCAGTCTGACGCTGCCACTGGTGGGCTGTGGTGGTGGTGATACGGCTGAGCGAGCGGCTGTGTCGGCCGGGGCTGCGGCGACCACAGCAGCGAAGCAGGCAGAGCCGGAGGCGGGTGCCATTGCTGTGACTCCGCAGGAACTGCGTCGTCGTCTGAACTGTTATCAGGCGGAATTTCAGATGCAGGGGACAGAGATTGTTGAGGCGACTCTGTTTCAAACCGGAATACGGGATATTTCAGCACTGCGGGGGCTGCCGTTAAGGGCGCTGGATCTGGGTATGACGCAGGTGACGGATCTCAGTCCGCTGCAGGGGATGCAACTGGAGCGACTGGATCTGGAAAACGCACCGGTGACGGATCTCAGTGTGCTGCGGGGCATGCCACTGACGGTGTTGAAGCTGCAGAAGACGAAGGTGGTGGATTTTGCGGTGTTGCAGCAGCTGCGGCTGCAGCAGTTGAACGTACTGGATCTGCCTTTTGGTGACAAGGATCTGCAGTATCTGAGTCAGTCGCCTCTGGAGACGGTCTGGCTGGCCGGGACTGAGGTGACCGATATTTCGTCGCTTCCGCTGGCGAAGCTGCAGAGTCTGGATATTGAGCGGACGGCGGTCAGCAGTCTGGCGGCGCTGGCTGGTTGTCCGCAGCTGCTGCGGCTGAATATTGCGGAATCGCAGGTGTCCGATCTGACTCCATTGCAGGGTTTGCGTCTGCAGCGCGTCACACTGTCACCGGAGCGGATCACAGCGGGGATGGAGCTCCTGCGTGGGATGTCGTCACTGAAGCAGATTCAGACAAGCATCAGTGAGCCGATGTCGGCAGCAGATTTCTGGAAGCGGTATGATCTGGGGGTTTACAAGCCGCAGGAGGGGCGGTGAAGAGTTGGCGGTGGTCAGTTGTCAGTTGTCAGTTGTCAGTGATCAGTGGTCAGTGATCAGTGGTCAGTGGTCAGTGGTCAGTGGTCAGTGGTCAGTGGG
>CAXBSH010000262.1:0-8183 GCA_963977705.1 uncultured Planctomycetaceae bacterium | reverse complement strand
GTTACGGCCTTTGCAACCCTCTGCAGCAGTTGCAGGCTGCCCTGCTGAACAGATTGATCGGCCGACTGTAGTCCGGTCATCAGAATCTGGATCACCTGCAGGCCGTGCTGCTGCAGTAATTCCCTGGTGATCGGAAGCTCACACAACTGCTGCAACGCTTTCTGCTGCCCCGACACGTCGTCAGCCTCATGGCTGATCAACCACAGAAGAATGGCTCGGTCTGCGGTGGCTGGCTGTTCGTGTTGACGCAGTGCGGCAAGCCATTCGTGATGTACGCCGGCTGCTGCTGCCGTTCTGGCGATCAGAGCTCCCCCGCAATTCTCCAGCACAAAGGGATACCCCGGCCCTTTCAGCGATGACTGGAGCAGTGATACTCGCCGGCCATTTTTGCTCAATACGAACGGCCGCAGCACTTCGGCAATACGAGTTGGGGGCGTCTGCTGATTGACCCAGCGAAGGTACAGTCGATCCAGCAGCGGTACGATCTGGTCGGCAACATCCGTTTCCAGGTCATGGAGCGATACCGCGGAATCCGAATGGCCTGCGAATTCATCCCAGAGCCCTGCAGCCTGTTCCGTCAGCCCCAGACTGGCATCAGTATCTCGGCGGTCAATAGCTGTGACGGCCTGTGCCAGCAGTTGTCGAATCTGTTCAGGCAAACTTGCTGTTGGGGCCGCCGACTGCGGGGGCTGCACGGCCCACAACAGATCTGAGCCTGCCGCGAAACAACACAAAAGTGCCAGCCACAGCCCACGCGAACACGCTGCCAGGCACACGTGGTAGTCAGAACAGCTCGGCAAGCGGCTGGCCTCCATCCACCACAAACTTCGGACGGCCCTGATGATCCGTGTACTGCACATCCTGCGGAACGTCAAAATAGCGAAACAAAGTGGCTGCCAGATCTGCAGGAGTCACGGGACGCTCGCGAATGGTCCCACCATCCTTTTCCGACGCTCCGATCACCTGGCCATGCCGCAGGCCACCACCAGCCAGGCACATCG
Source organism: uncultured Planctomycetaceae bacterium (assembly GCA_963977705.1). GTDB lineage: Bacteria > Planctomycetota > Planctomycetia > Planctomycetales > Planctomycetaceae > SXXK01. The sequence continues at coordinate 7,182 of CAXBSH010000262.1, read as the reverse complement.
ACATGATGTCCGTCCAGTGATTGCGACCGTCTGTACTGTCCTGCGTCCCCATATTCGGAGTCCGCCCGAATTCCCCCATTGCAATCACCAGCACCTGGTCAAGCAGTCCTCGTTCCTCCAGATCCGACACCAAAGTCGTCAGCAGGTGGTCAAACAACGGCAGCAGTGGCCCCAGTCCCTTGCTGATCCCGCCGTAGGGTGGAATGTTGTCGCCGTGAGTATCCCATGTTCCCGAGGCAGTGTGATAGCTGAGATCCAGTGTGACAAACGCCGTACCAGCTTCAACCAGTCGGCGAGCAATCAGCGCCTGCTGGCACCAGAGGTGATTTCCATAGCGAGCGCGAACGGCTGGGTCCTCACGGTTCAGATCGAAGGCGGCACGAGCCCTGTCACCAAGCAGCAGGTCCACAGCCTGCCGCTGATAGGCACCAAGGGCATCCATGGATCCATCCTGATCTCGTCCGGCTTTCAGCACGTCAAACTGCTGCAGTAAGGACAGCCGATCATGCAGTCGATCCTGATTCAGACCTCGTGGCATCTGAAAAATATCACCACCACTGACCTGCCCGGTATCCCGACCGACGTTGGTGTAGACCGGCAGCACCGCTGCCTTATCGCAGATAAAGGGGTCATACTGCTTGCCAAGATACCCTGCAAAGGCGAGGTGCGAGCGAGACTTCATGAAGGCGGCGTAGGCCGGCATTGCCGCATGATTCGCACCGTGGTGTTTAGCGATAATTGAGGCCAGCGCCGGATACCTGACCGCTTCCGAGTTGACTCGCGGCTCGGCCTGCAGATTGGCCGTCTGAAACACCATGTTGGGTTCATGGTTGCTGTGCCGAGCATCCACCGAGCGAATCAGGGTGAACCGATCCAGCATGGCCGCCTGTTTCGGCAGATGTTCCGAGATCACGACACCCGGCAACTTCGTTTGAGTGACCCCAAATGGCCCACGGTTGATCCATGGTCGTTCAGGCTTACTGTCCCACGTGTCAATCTGGCTTGGTCCACCCGCCATCCACAACAGGATGACGCTTTTACCCCGCGAACTGCGCATCCCTGAGGCAGCGCGAGATTGCTGCGTTTGCAGCAGCTGGGCCAGACTTAAACCCCCGATGCCCGCCAGACCAGTTTTCAGCATCCCCCGCCGGTTCTGCAGGTACAGACCCTCTCGAGTTCGCCCCTGAAACGAACCAAAGGCATGGCCACCATGCTGATTGACCGAACAGGCTGTTGCTGTTTGATTCGATCCCATCGGCGGGTGTCCAGTACAGAAGTGCTTGACTGGGAGAGTGCACGGATGCTGAGTTAATCGACTATTTTGCAGGTGCGGCGGTCAGGGAAATTGTGACTTCAGTCCATTGCGGCTGCTGGGCCTTCTGAATCTGCTGCTCAAGCTCACGAATGAAAGGGTCAAAACGCGCAATATCTGCTGCATTGTTCCCCTGCTCATGCTTACGAAAACCAAACAGGTAGGTGACATTCTGTGGCCGCCAGCGATGAAAATACAGCTCATTCTTCTTCAGAATCAACTGCCGCAGTGCCGCATAGCCACAGTCAGCAAAAATATTGACTGTGGTGGGTTTATCCGAAGCGGCTCGCACAATTTCCGCCGCTACGGGTAGCGGTGACAGCGTCTGTGGCCGGATCTTCAACGACACCTGCTTGCCACCATCAAGGAATCGGACGTCCTCGATCTCCGTTCCCGTCGCCTCGACCTTCCCTGCTGCCACGTCAATTCGCAACTTTGCCGGCGTCGCTGCCACGCCCAGCAGGCGTTGACGCAGCACCAGTGCCGCACAAGCATAGCCGTCAGCCGTCAAATGCATGCCGTTCTCTGCCAGCCCATCAAGGCCAGCTGCCTTTGGATGCAGGACACTGTTCAGAGACTGCATGCTGGTCGTGAAATCTGAAAACAGATCCACAAACGGCAGTTGTCGTGACTGAGCTGTACTGCCAGCCGCATCCGCGTAAAGCCGGATCTTCGAGTTGAATCGTGCGGGTGAAGGAATCGGGGCCTTTGCTGGAAACAGTTCGTGCGGTGAAACAATCACACACGGAATTCCCGATGCCTGCAACTCGTCCACAAATTGTCCGAACTGCCGACTGAATTGATCCGGAGTCATCCCTGCAGTCAAGGCCTCGTTCTGACCATAGCACAGAATCGCGGCTGTCGGCTCTTCTGCACGAATGTGCTCTACCATCCGCAGATAACCCACGGCGGGAGCATCAAAGATGCCACGCGATTCCGCCTGCACCGTGTCAGCACTCCAGCCCAGATTCCGAAACGTCACACGACGATTGCCGAGTGTACCCGCGAGTATCGATTCGAGGTGCTCTGAAAGCTGGGCCCGCTCAACAAACGTCGCACCCACGAACACCACATGGTCGCCATCCTGGAATTCAAATGGCAGCGTTCGCCGCAGCACGCCCTTGCGAGCAGCAGACTCGGCTTTGGCTGGAATCTGAACCATCGCAGCAAAGGCCGGCGTTTGCTCGGCGGACTTGAATTCCTTCCAGTCACGGTCATTGAAATCCGTCTGCTCCCAGCCCACCGGTGGTGGCGCTGGGGCCTGCTTCCATGGACCACCCACTACCTGTGCCGCACCACCGCGGACAAGAACCAGACGTGCGCCAAACACCGCCCCCGATTCTGCTCCCTGAACTTCTACGGCAACCATGTTGCGGCCTGGTCGAAGCAGCGGCTGAACATCAAAAACGCGAGCCATCGTGGAAGAATCGGCGCCCGCAAATTGCTCGTACTTCAATAGTCGCTGGCCGTTCACATAGAGCGAACAACGAGCATTCCCGACAAGGGCCAGACGGGCAGCCTCAGGTACCGAACTGCCACCATCAACCGCCCAGCGACTCCACGCCGCTGATTTGCCGTCCGCCGCAGCAACCGAAAACCACTGCAACTGGCCAGCATCCTGAGCCATCACAGGCTGCCGAACGCCGAAACACAGAGCTGTTATCAGAAAAATACTAAGACTTGTCGCTGATCGCATGAGCAGAAGCTTCCCGGCAGGAATTCCGTAACACCGTTACCCGGGGAGAGATTACGAAATCGGAGTCGTTATGACTACTCCACAGGCCAATTTCAGTCCGACGGATTCCTGCAGAAACCGAAAACCGGGGGTGCTGTGCCACGCAGGTCCGCGTTCCTCAATCGACCGCGTGCTGATGTCGAGCCATCATCATGGCACCAAACAGCAGAATCCCACAGACCATAAAGACGGTTCCACCGCCGAAAAGGCTTTCGGGGAAAACTGCCAGCAATATCGAACCGTGCAGCTTTTCACGGACTTTGTCATTCGCCGAAACCTGCAGATTCAACCAGACGTGATGCAACCTCAGGGCCAGCTGACTGAACGAACTGACTGGATGGAACGGCTTGCCAGGACGGTCCAGTTCACGTGTTGTAAATGGCTGTTCAGCCAGCGAAAGATCCGGAAAACACAAACGCCGCTGCACAGCAGACATCGCTGGATCCTGGAATTGCAGCCCCGCAGGATTTCGATCCTCCTGAGAAAACGCGGCGACAACGACGTCCAAAGACCCGGCAACAGCCGGATCCGGTAATCGATTCGCGTCACCCGCCAACTTCAACGGTGGCAGAAGCCCCTGCAGTGAATACAAGCTACGCAACAGCTCGGACCGGCATCGCTGTAAGTAAGGGCCTCGCAATGCCGTTTGATACTCGTGATGCTGCAAACCCAAAACGACGTCCGGATCTGTCCCACCCATAACTGGCCCACCAACAATAACCTGCCGGGCCGTTCGTGGAACCGGAAACAGGAACAGGACTGGCGAACCCGCTGCATCAGCTGTACGCGATGACGACGGATTCAATACACCCGAATCCTGAGTTGTGAAGTCTTTTGAGATCTGAGACTGGTCCGACAACATTGCGTTGCCGACGATTCGCAATTGAGCACTGCGAATGTTCAGATCGGCCTGAGCCAACCACTGCTGAACTGAAGGTGGCTTACCGGAATAAGCAATCGAGAACGCCGGATTACCGATTTTTGCAGGAACAGCAGATTTGTTTCTGTTTGCATGTTCAGTGTCTGCGAGCTGCCTTTGGAACGTGACGCTGTCCAGCACGTCGCCGCGAACGGGCAGCGTGAGCAGTACCTGAGCCAGGAATGTCAGCAGAAAAATCCGCATTTTTACTGAGAAATCACAACTTTGACGGAGTGTTGAAGAATATCAGCACGGGACCGGAGAGTGTGTCCAGTTCCGTCCGCAAACGTTGGCGAAATGCAACATGAATGAAAATCTAGGTAGTCTGGGGTATCTGGGGCAATATAAGTTTGGTGAATTCGAGGGAATGTTTTGCAATTCCCTCGCCGTTGCGGCAGCGATTACACTGCGTGCCGGAATTTTCAGGTTTTCGCTGAGAGGTGCTGCGACATTATGAATGGGGTTTTGCCGGGTTCCGGCGAGATGGCAGCACTGGCAGCAGCAGCACTCTGGGCCTGTTCAAGTCTGTTTTATTCGAAAGTTCGCCTGACGGCGTGGCAGATCAATTTTGGCAAGAATGTGCTGGCCTCGGGGATCCTGCTGCTGCACCTCAGCCTGCAGTCGCTGTTTCTCGGTACGCCCCTGCTCAGTGTGGACCGCCGGGCGGCGTTCTGGCTGGTACTCAGCAGCCTGACGGGGATCGTCATCGGGGATACTCTGTATTTCCGCAGCCTGCAGATTCTTGGTGCCAGGCGGGCATTGATCGTGTCAACCACCAGTCCACTGTTCGCGGCGTCTGCGGGCTGGTTGTTGTTGTCGGAACCTTTGTCTGTGATGGCATTATTGGGCTTGTGTCTGACGATGTCCGGGGTGTTTCTGGTGGTTACTGACCGACCGGCGAGTGGCGAAGTGTCTCAGCATTTCCCGGCATCAGTGCTGCGTGGTGTACTGGCTGGACTGGGCGGAGCTGTCTGCAACGCGTCCGGCGCTATGTTCAGCCACCTGGCAACCTATAACTCAAGCGACTCAGCCACCAGCGCATCCACCTGCTCTCCTTTGGAGGCGACTTTTGTTCGCGTTGGATTTGCGGCTCTGCTGTCAGCCGGTTTGCTGATCTGTACGGGTCGTTTACGTGAGACAGCGCGGCCAGCCTTCGACAGACACATTCTTCCCGCCTATCTGCCCGCTGTGATTTGTGGTCCATGGCTGGGGATCTGGATGAGTCAGATTGCCTACCGGGATTCGTTGCTGGCTGTTGCCAATACTCTGACATGTACCAGTCCGATCTTTGTTCTGCCGCTGGTGCGACTGGCCTTTGGCACACCGATCTCGCTGCGGGGACTCTTTGGAGCTGTGATCTCTGTGGCTGGAATTTACCTGACAGTTGCTGGTAAATAGAGGAGTCCTGTTTCAAGGTGTTCTGGTGGAGTCCTGCGATGAATTCCGGTAATCGTGACGTCACACGACGAGTGTTGCTGGGCCGACTTTCTCTGCTGGGTATTGGCACCTCGGCATTTCAGCGAGCTCTTGCCGATGAGGCGACTCGTGCGAATGCACTTACAGACGTGCAGATCAGCAATGCCGAGTGGATTTCGGGGCTGATGCTTTCCGAAACCGATCGCAGTGCCATGATCCGCTCAAGCGAAAGTCTGCTGTCGGAGCTGGCGCTGCTGCGTTCGGTGACCCTGGACCCTGCGGCACTCTCCTGTCTGCGATTTGATCCCGAATTGGGTGACCCGACAATCAGGTCGGTTGCCGCAGTGCAGCGGCCGTGGTTGCGGCAGCCGGACACTGCGGCCGCAGCAGCACCGCAGCCCGCAGATCTGACAGACGAAGTGCTGCCATGGTTGCCGATCCGAGTGCTGGCCAGTCTGCTGCGCGGTGGTCGAGTGACCAGTGAGCGACTTGTCGAACTCGCTATCTCGCGTCTCAAGGCGGCAGATCCCAAATTGCTGTGCGTCGTTACGCTGCTGGAAGAGTCGGCTCGCGCTGCAGCAAAGCAGGCTGATGCAGAGCTGCGTTCGGGGCATGACCGAGGGCTGCTGCATGGGATTCCGTGGGGCGCCAAGGATCTGCTGGCGGTCGCTGGCACTCCCACTACGTGGGGTGCCCCGCAGTATAAAACTCGGGTTGTCGAGCAAACTGCAGCGGTGGTCGGTCGATTGCAGTCGGCTGGAGCGGTGTTGGTTGCCAAACTGACAACTGGTGCTCTGGCGATGGGCGACCAGTGGTTTGGCGGAAAGACCCGTAATCCATGGAATACGGAAGAGGGTTCCAGTGGCTCGTCAGCCGGTTCTGCGGCCGCTGTCTCGGCTGGCCTTGTACCATTTGCCATCGGCAGTGAAACGCTGGGCAGCATCGTGTCACCGACCCGTCGCTGTGGTGTGGCGGGATTGCGACCCACCTTCGGCCGGATTTCACGAGCCGGTTGTATGCCACTGTCGTGGTCGATGGACAAACTGGGGCCAATCGCAAGATCGGCTGATGATCTGGGAATCGTACTGGCTGCTACGCATGGGGCGGACCCCGGAGATCCCTGTTCGGTAGATAGATGGTTCGAGTGGCCACGACAGGTGGACCTGAGTCAGCTGCGAGTGGGCAAAGTCACGAATGCGAAGACGCAGGCACCCGAACAGGCGGCCCTTGATCATCTCAAGTCTCTCGGTGCAAACATTGTCGATATTGAACTGCCACGAGCGGCGCACCATGATGCCATCACGCAGATGCTGGAGGTTGAAGCCTGTGAAGTCTTTCGTGAATTGAGCAATGCGGGAACAACAGAAGGTCTGAATGCGTGGCCACTGATCTTCCGCAAGGCCCGCTTTGTGTCGGCCGCCGATTATCTGCATGCGTCTCGCCTGCGTCTGCAACTGATGCAGCAATTGGCTCAGGTGTTTCGCAGCGTTGACCTGTATGTTGGCGGTGATGACCTTGTCATGACCAATCTGAGCGGACATCCCTGTTTGTCACTGCCTGTCATCATGCAGGATCAGCAACCGGAACCTCGCGCTATCTGTTGCACTCTCACGGCCGGACTTTATGACGAGGCAACGCTGCTGGCCGCCGGCAGTTTGATTGAATCGCGTGCCGACGTGCTGAAGCATCACCCAAGCCTGAAAAGTCACATAGCTCAAAAGTGATCAGTGATCAGTGGTCAGTAATCAGTGATCAGTGGTCAGTAATCAGTGGTCAGTAATCAGTGGTCAGTAATCAGTG
>CAXBSH010000261.1:0-8212 GCA_963977705.1 uncultured Planctomycetaceae bacterium | reverse complement strand
GCCGGTGAGCGTGAGGGACGTATTTCGGCAGCAGACGGGCCACGGTCGGGGTCTGGCAGTCGCTGAGTGCTGGGGGGTGGATGAATTCCGGAATTCTGATTCGCATTCTCGGGCCAATGAGCGGACTCAGTCTTGCGCTGCTGCTGATTGGAGTCCTTGCTGCACGCTATATTGAGCGACAGCAGCATGAGCAGTCGCAGTTGATTCATCGGGAATTTCGCGGCATGCTGGTGATTGAAGATCTTTATGTGAAGATGCGGGATATTCGCTGGGAATGCTCGCTCTTTGAAAGATCGGGCGATCGTCGGCATCTGGAGACTGTGACAGGGTTGCTGAACGCATCGCGAGTTCCGCTGAACGCAGCCGGAGAAGCCGCTCGAACAGTCGAAGAACTGCAGCTGATTCGAAATGTTGAGCAGGGTTTTGAAAGCTTTGCGCGGCAGTTCAGGGAGTTGGCGACCGAGCAGCAGAGTCCGCAGCCAGGGCGGCTGAGAGTCCTGATTGACGATCAGTTAACAGCCCGGATTCTCAGTCCGATTGAAGAATGTCTGAGATACAGTCAGTTGGTCGTTGAGCGGGCCGATGAGACTGCACTGGCTTCGGCCCGTCTGCTGCGTCTGGGATTTCTGCTGCTGGGCATTACCGGATGTATTGCGGGACTGCTGGTTGGGCTGGGAATTTCGCGAGCGATCAGTCGTTCGATTGTGCAGCTGGACATTTCGGTTCGCAGCATGGCCGGGCAGTTGAATGAAGTGGCTGCTCCTGTGCAGATTTCCAGGCTGACAGATCTGCAGGGGGTGGAGGACGGCGTGCGTCAGCTGGAATCTGAGCTGGGTAACATTGTCAGTCGTCTGCAGCAGCAGCAGTCTGAAATTCTGCGTTCGGAACAGTTGGCAACTGTCGGTCAGCTGGCGGCCGGTATGGCACATGAGCTGCGAAATCCACTGACTCCGGTGAAGATGCTTGTGCAGGGGGCCATGGAACGTACGGAAAATCCTGTTCTGTCCGGGCAGGATCTGCAGATTGTCAGTGATGAGGTACTGCGACTGGAAAAGTCCATCCAGATGTTCCTTGATTTTGCTCGGCCTCCGCAGCCGGAACCCTCGATCGTCTGCGTATGTCAGTTGATTATGAATTCGTGTGCCCTCGTGGCAGCTCAGGCCAGTCATTCCGGGATTGAGATTCGCACGGCTCTGCCGCAGTCTGGACTGCTGGTCTACGCCGACGGCGGTCAGTTGAGACAGGTGTTTCTGAACCTTTTGCTGAATGCGCTGGAAGTGATGTCGTCCGGGGGCTGGGTGGAAATTGCTGCTTCGCTGCAGCGACGTACGGATCGTTCACAGGATGAATTTACTGAGCACGATGCCATGCGTGCTTCTGCCAACTCGCCGGCAGAAACGATTCGCCTGACAGTCACGGACAACGGCCCCGGATTTCCTCGCAGGGATGTTGAGCGTGCTTTTGAGCCGTTCTTTACAACTCGTGAAACCGGAACGGGCCTCGGATTGTCCATCTGTCGACGAATTATCAGTGATCATGGTGGGACGATCGGGCTGGAACTGCCACCTGAGGGGGGCACGCGATTTGTCATTGAACTGCCCTGTCGTGTTTCAAGGTGATCACATCCAATGTCCTGCATGCTGATATCTTCTGAAAAACTGCTGTCTGACTGAGTTCAACATGCCGCACAGATCACTCGCACTCATTGTAGACGATGAGCCCAATATCCGACTGACACTCAAACAGCAGTTGCAGTCGGACACTTTGAACGTGGCAGTTGCCGGAACGGTGCGTGAGGCCCTCGAAATTATTCGTGCAACACCCCCGGATGTGGTGCTGCTGGATGTTCGATTGCCGGATATGTCGGGATTGGATGCCTGCAGTCGGATTCAGGAAATCGACCGTCTGGTTCCCGTGGTCATCATGACGGCCTTCTCCCGCACGGATGTGGCGATCGAGGCGACTCGTCGCGGAGCTTTCGATTACCTGATCAAGCCTCTTGATCTGCCGCAGCTGCGAGATGTTGTTCAGAAAGCAGTGCAGGTGTCGAGGCTGCGGCGAGTTCCGGCCATCGTTTCATCGTCAGAACAGCCTGCGGGCGATGATGTTGATCCGATTGTGGGGAACTCTCTGCCGATGCAGGAAGTTTACAAGTTCATTGGTCGCGTGGCGGCAAACGATGCCCCTGTACTGATCATGGGTGAGAGCGGGACTGGCAAGGAACTGGTTGCGCGAGCCGTGTTTCATTACAGCCATCGGCGGGACAAACCCTTTCTCGCAATCAATTGCGCGGCCATTTCGGAAGCCCTGCTGGAAAGTGAACTCTTCGGACATGAACGCGGGGCGTTCACTGGAGCTGATCAGCGGCGAATCGGCAAGTTTGAACAGGTCAACGGTGGAACGATCCTGCTGGATGAAATCGGCGACATGAGCCCGGCGACGCAGGCTAAGGCACTCAGGCTGCTGCAGCAGCAGCAGTTCGAACGTGTGGGCGGAAACACAACCATTCAGACGGATGTTCGAATCATTGCGGCCACCAACAGAAATCTTCCGGAGATGGTGGAAGCCGGACTGTTCCGCCGGGATTTGTTCTACCGCCTCAATGTCTTTACCGTGCAATTGCCTCCGCTGCGACAGCGGCTGCAGGATATTCCCGATTTGGCCGTCATGTTTCTGAACCAGATTACAAGACAGACTGGTCGCAGTTTCCGCCACATGACTGCCGAGGCAATTGCCACACTACAGCAGCATGACTGGCCGGGCAATGAGCGAGAGCTTGAGAGTGCTGTCAAATATGCTGCTGCTCATTGTACCGGGGATGTGATTACCCCCGATTGCCTGCCCGAAGTCTGCCGCCGTCGTCCGGATCAGCGCGAGCAGCCAAAACCAGTCGATGGTGATGCAAAGATTGATATTGCAGCACTCACTCGGCAACTGCTGGAAGCAGGCAGCACTAACGTGTATCGGGAAGTCAGCAGTTATGTGGATCGCGTGCTGCTGGCAACCGTACTGGACCATGCCGGTGGCAATCAGCAGCAGGCGGCCGAAATGCTGGGAATTTCACGCATGACTCTGCGGGCTCGTCTGAGGCAATCGGTGGTGGACAGTGGTGAGAAGGACGGAAACGTCGAAAACAGCGGTGGAACGGAACCAACCGTTTGAATTAGTGGGCTGTTCAGCCCGGAGCTTGTTGCGTTGGTGTGCCCGCATTCTGCTTCAGCGAAGCGTCCGGTACTGCAGCTGCAGGTTCTTTGGCTGACAGTCGACGAATACGCAGTCGACGGAAATGCACTTCGGAACCTTCGCTCTGCAGGGCCACATGGCCACCGGCAGGCCGCGCTCCTGTCACCTCACCCGCGCGTTTCCCGTTGATTTCCACCGTGATCCGGCCACCGAGGCACACTACTCGACACTCGTTCCACGAATTGATCGGGCGGGCCAGACCACTGGCTGCTTCCAGCATATTGTCTGTCACAGCGTCGCCACCGGGGAAAATGCTGCCGGCCTTGGGTTGGTGCAGCTGAATCTGAACGGCGGTTGGCCAGATGCGGTCTTCACGCTGAGTATGTACAAGGATGCCGCTGTTGCCATCGTTGTCCTGCGGATATTTCCATTCGCCCGTCAGCTCGAAGTCCTGCCACGTGTCCAGGGTCCACAGAAATCCTTTCATGCGACCGCGACAGATCAGGATGGGTTCCGCATCCGCCGACTCTTTCAGAACGGACCAGTCAGCTTCAGCACCCTCAAGCGATTCTGCGGGATAGGCTTTCCAGGCCTGCTTCAGTTCGCCCGTCAGCAGCTCTTTGAAGGGTTCAGCGTCGGCAGGGACGGGTTGGGGTGCGTCAGTTGGTGGAGCAGTTGGGGTGTCTGCCGGCGGTTGTCCCGAGGCTGCGGCCTGCGGCAGAGCGAGCAGAAGCACACCCAACAGCCTGAGGTACCATCGTGGGCCAGCCACAGCCGAGTTGGCAGCGCAGCGGGAGCCTGCAGCGGAATAGACCCGCTGTGAGCCGCCGGGGTTGGCCGTAGAGCCCGCAGAAAGAGACATAGGCAAAGCCGAGTGTCCTGTGACTGAAGTTGGCATTCGCACACTGGGTATTGTCGTTTGCAGCCACAGGAGAAAGCAAGTGCCCACCGGTTGAAACGGCCACGGTACGGAAAATTCGGACTCTGCAGGACACGCTGATCCGCCCCATCTGTTGCCGGAGGGCAACATGTTGTCGTGGGGCAACGCCGTGGCATCACTCAGGATTCACTCTGTTGCTCTGAGGCAACATCGCTTTGTGGATTATGTTGCGCGCCAAAACAAAAGAATTTTTTTTCGAGTTTCCGTAAAGTATTGAAATGAATCGACTTGCGTTCGTTTGCGGAGGTGTTTTGAGGCGTTGACATGGTTGTTCAGAAACATGATTGGCCCGCAGTTCGCTTTACACCTTTCTCGTCCAGCACGGTGAAGCTGACAGGAAAAAGTGCTCGAGAGGTCGACCTGATCGACACTCGAAGTGTTCCTGGCAGACAACAGGAGGGGCTGACCAGCAGGTCTGCACGCGATTCCGTCGAAGTGATCGCGAAAGCAGATTCGATACTGCCGGTTCCTGCCTCTGACGTCTGCCACTGTCTGTTGGTTTCAGGATGCCCTCACCGGTCTGAAGTTCCGGCCTGCTTAATGGTCGGGTGATTCACAGCAATTGACGTTCAATCTCTCTCGACAAATACAGAAAAACAAAGAGTGCAACCATGATTAAGAACTTCCTGAACGACGAAAACGGCGTGATTGTGTCTGCAGAAATTGTGTTGGTCGCCACCATTCTGGTGCTCGGCATGGTGGTTGGGCTTGCGGAACTGCAGAGTGCAATCGTGGGTGAGCTGAGTGACGTGGCAACAGCCTTCGGCAATGTTGACCAGAGCTACAGCACATCGGGCTACGTGTCCTACAAGGCCAGTGGCGGGATCAAGTCACGAACCTACGGTGCTTCCTACTACGACGTACCGGACGAGTGTGACTGTGATGAAAACCTGTCCATCGTCTGCGACGACCCGGGTGAAAAATCCAGCTACTGATGATGATCAACCGGAACGGTTTTCAGACGACATCCAATGGGCAGGTCGGTTTCCGACCTGCCCTTTTTTGATTTCTGTTCAGCTTCCTGAACAGTCGTCGTATCGGTTTGATCATGGCCTTTCACGTGTGTTGTCCTCGTTCCCTCGTTGGATAACGCGAACGATATTTTGTGTTGAGCACGTAACTGTTTTATTCACAACGGTTTAAGTGATTTGAGGTGTGTCGCAGGGCGTCAGGGTTGGGGTAGATAAGCAAAACTGGACCACAGTTCGCATTATCCAGCATCCGTCGTGACAGCATCGGCGGTCGACTGAAGCAGCTCCCTGAAGTCTTCAGTGGTCGCTTGCAAAAGACAGTTCTGTTGCAATTCCCGGTCGAAGGGGGTTACAGCAGCCTCGGCACTGTTTTCAGCTCGGAAAAGGAATTTCGGATCTGTCTGACAAATCTCAATTCTCTCTCTCCTTAGTAACAGAACAGAAAAGAAGACGACAATGATTAAGAATTTCCTGAGTGACGAAGCTGGCGTAATCGTATCAGCTGAAATCGTGTTGGTTGCAACCATCCTGGTTCTGGGCATGATCGTTGGCCTGGGCGAACTGCAGAGCGCCATCGTTGGCGAACTGAGCGACGTTGCTACCGCTTTCGGCAATGTTGACCAGAGCTACAGCACATCTGGCTACGTTTCCTACAAGGCCAGCGGCGGAATCAAGTCCCGCACCTACGGCGCTGCTTACTATGACGTTGCTGACGAGTGCGACGGCGACGAAAACCTGACGATCGTATGCGACGATCCAGGCGAGCAGGCTGCTGACGGTGGCTCTGTTGACGCTGAGTGATTTTTCACCAGTGATGATCCCCCCCGTGGCAAGTAATATTGCCGCATGAAGGCAGGGCCGCAAGGCCCTGCCTTTTTTATTGGTACTGCTGGTGGAAAAGCACGCAGTTGCATTTGATGTCCGCCCCGCCGTTTCCCTGCTCAGCGTCTTTTGTGCTGAGCCACAGCTCGTGTCATCTGACTTCCGACGCACGCTGCCTGTCGGGCGTCGCCACTTGTTAAGTTTTTGTTTCGATGGCGAGTCGTGTTAACGCGACAATACGTTTCGGCATAGCGCCCCGATCAGCCAAATGCACGATTGACGGTTCAGCCTGCTGTGGAATCGTCTTCGAAGTGTGTTTCGTAAAAAATTGCAAGTCAAATATTAGCATGTACTTGTGGCGACTCACGGGGTTTTTCAGGGCGACATTCTAGCCGCCTGTCGCAAATTGGCTCGTCCTTCGCATTATCGAGTTTTCGTCAAGCAAACATCGTGAAACCCGTGTTGACTCCCTGAAGAACCCTGGTTTCATTCGTTGCTTTCAGGTTTGCGGAAGTCTCAGTCGAAGGGGGCTTCCTGCAGTTTCGACCCTGACGGCGATGGGGTGAAGGACTGCCCGGTGGGCATGACAAATCTCAATTCTCTCTCCTTGGTAACAGAACAGAAAAGAAGATAACAATGATTAAGAATTTCCTGAGTGACGAAGCTGGCGTAATCGTATCAGCTGAAATCGTGTTGGTTGCAACCATCCTGGTTCTGGGCATGATCGTTGGCCTGGGCGAACTGCAGAGCGCCATCGTTGGCGAACTGAGCGACGTTGCTACCGCTTTCGGCAATGTTGACCAGAGCTACAGCACATCTGGCTACGTTTCCTACAAGGCCAGCGGCGGAATCAAGTCCCGCACCTACGGCGCTGCTTACTACGACGTTGCTGACGAGTGCGACGGCGACTCAAACCTGACGATCGTATGCGACGATCCAGGCGAGCAGGCTGCTAACGGTGGTGGTGCCGCTGGTGCTGCAGAAGCTAACTGATTCACTGAATCCAGTTGAATCCCCCCCCGTGGCAAGTGAAATTGCCACACTGAGGCAGGGCCGCAAGGCCCTGCCTTTTTTTGTTGGAATACCGCGAGAAGCGTGCAACTATTCCCCCGCCAACCATTTGCCGAATCCAGTGCTGTGCGATATTCTTCCTGTGGTATTCGGCTGCAGTGTGCCGAGTCGCTGGCTTTGTGACTGAGATCGGAAGTTCTCGTGAGAATTCTCGCCTACTGCTGTGCTGTTGCATTGTGCGTTTCTGCCCCCTGTTCTGCTCAGGAACAGGTCCCGGGGATTGGGCCCAGTGGGGCTGTGCAAAAACTGCACTCGGGCTTTGCTTTCACGGAAGGTCCGGCCGCAGCTGCTGATGGCAGCTTCTGGTTTACTGACATTCCCAACAATCGCATTCATAAGGTGGACGCCGAGGGCAAGCTGACTGTCTTTGCCGAGCCCGCCGGTCACTGCAACGGTCTGATGCTGATTGACAAGTACCTGCTGGCCTGTGAAATGGATGGGCGATTGAAGATGTTTCGCCTGGAAGATGCTCAGCAGACGGTGCTGGCAGCAGAGTACGAAGGCAAACGCTTCAATGCGCCGAATGACCTTGTCATTGATCAGACCGGCGGCATCTACTTTACCGATCCTCGCTATCGAGCTCCGGAACCGTGGCCACAGGGTACAGAAGCTGTCTACTATCGGGCTGCAGATGGCAAAGTCACACGACTGATCAGCGATCGAAAAGCACCCAATGGCGTGATCCTGTCGCCCGATGAAAAGACTCTGTACGTAATCCCCAGTATGGAAAAACAGATGTGGGCTTATCCGGTCGAATCGCCGGGAAAGCTGGGGACCGGTCGAGTGCTTGTGGAATTGCGTCAGCGTCCGGGTGAAACAGCTGGTGGCGGGGATGGACTGACGATTGATGAAGCAGGGAACCTGTACATCACTTCGGGGTTAGGCATTCAGGTGGTGTCACCAGCTGGTGAGATTCTGGGGGTCATTACAGTTCCCGAGCAGCCTGCCAATGTGACCTTTGGTGGTGTGGATCGTCGCTCACTGATTGTCACTGCTCGAACGTCCGTGTACCAGATTCCGCTGAAGACAAAGGGTCATGTGTTTCCGGGAGCTCCGGTGACAGTGCCGCAGTCACAGTCGCCTGCTGCTGAGCCCGAAAAGAAGCAGTGAATCGTGCAGTTGTCAGTTGTCAGTTGTCAGTTGTCAGTTGTCAGTTGTCAGTTGTCAGTTGTCAGCTGTCAGCTGTCAGCTGGCGGGAAGTTCCCCTTAGGAGGGTGAGGCTCCC
>CAXBSH010000260.1:0-8236 GCA_963977705.1 uncultured Planctomycetaceae bacterium | reverse complement strand
GTACTCCGCAGCCGCCCCACATGCCACCGCAACCCGCCGCACGTCACCACAACCGGAAACACTCTGAATCCCGGCAATTCCCAGCAATCGCGCCACGCGCCGGCCAAACTCCAACACCCCCAGCGGCGCCTGCAACTGCCCATATCGACCACCACCTCCCGCCAAACCACTGCCCCCAGGCGGCTCACGCAGGACCCGTATTCCCCCTAATCCCAGAAGCTCGGCCAACTGCTGGTTAATGCCCGTTGCCGCACTGTCCCACGCCGTGTGCGCACTGTAGACGGCAATCCCCGCTCGCAGCAGCCGCAACACCGTACGCCCCTCACCATCCGCCATCGTCACACGCTTCACAGGCCGAAAAAACAGCGGATGATGAGTGACCACCAGACCTGCACCGGAATTCACCGCCTCCTCGGCCACCGACTCGGTCAGCGTCAGACACGTCATCAGTCGCGTAATCTCGCTGGATTCATCGCCCAGCAATAAACCCACATTGTCCCACGACTCCGCCAGCTCCAGCGGAGCCAGTTCACGCAAGACCCCACAAATGGACGCAACACTGGCCATCCCGCCCTCCCCACAACTGCCCTCAGAATCTGCTGTACCACCACATGATATCCGCAAAAGCCGCAAAACCCGAAGCCCGCACCGATCGTTCCACACCTTTTTCTGATAGCAGGTGTTAAACTACTTACCCCCTACAGATGAAACCATTACCCTCATTGGACTCTGCACGACGCAGACTGTTCACATTCGGCTATTCCACGGCCACTCATCCGCAGCCCACATAAAACGTCGCCATGAAACTGCAGGCTCACTCCGAACGACAGTCGCTCTACGAAAATATCCTCGCCGGACTGCTCGCCAGATCCGACTTCTCAATCGCTGAACTTGAAGAGTCCCCCAAACATCCGCAGATCACCCGCCGCATCGTCGATCAGCTGCTGCAGGAGGGACTGATCCACCAATTGCCCTCCGTCGAGACCACACCTCGATTCCGGTGGCAGAATGATCCCCCACAACTTGATGTGAATCACTGGGTATCCGGGCTTGTTTCCAACTGCCAGATTCCCTCCGCTCCGCCTCAGGATCGGCCCCGCGAACGCCTAGCGTCCCTCGGACCAACTCGCCTGAAACTCAGCGAACTGCTCGCCATCCTGATTCGCTCAGGACGCCCCGGTGAATCAGCGTTGCAGGCTGGTGAAAAAATCGCCGGACAACTGCATAATCGACTCGAACAACTGCCTGAGCTGGGATTGCCCGAACTGAAACAGATCAGCATGGCTGTAAACGAACCGGCGTGGTGCCAGATCATGGCCGGCATCGAACTGGGACGTCGCGTTCACGCCGCTGCCACATTTCACCAGCAGGACCGCCCACGACTCAGAAGTCCCGATGAATCGATGCAATACTGCCTCGCTCACTTCAATCGCCTGTCATGGGAAGCTCGCCAGGAGGAGGTCCATCTGGTGACGCTCGATTCCAAAAGTCACCCCATCGCGTCACATCTGGTTACGGTTGGTACTCTGCGAAATAACCTTGTTCATCCCCGCGAAGTCTTTCGACACGCAATTCGGGACGCGGCCAATTCCTTCATCATGGTACACAATCACCCATCCGGAGACCCGACCCCCAGTGAAATGGACCTGCAGGTCACAGCTCGCATCGAAGAATCCGGTGAAATCGTTGGAATCACGATGCTGGATCACATCGTCGTGGCAGCTGGAAAAGCGGTCAGTATCATGCAGTTTCGCGAAAACCGCTAAGCCGATGCCAACGGCAACGCAAACTTCGGTTGACCCAGCAGCGTGCCATCAACGCCCACTGGAAACTCAGGGCTTCGCCGGGGCAGAGGGCGCCGCCGCAGGTGCGTTTCCACCATCGATGCGGTCGAAATACTGGCGAATTCCATCCACATAGCCGGGCGGAATCTCCTCGGCCTCAATCGCAGCATCAACCCCGGACTTCAGCTGCTGGACAGTGTTTTCGTACTTCCGCAGGTCCTCCGGATCGAAGTCCTTCTGATTCGCAGCTTCTTTGGTTTTGATGGACATCAGAACTTTGCCAGCCTGAATCTGACTGCGCGATTTTTCACTCTTATAGCCTTCCGGATCACTGTTATCTTCAGACATCATATCGCCCGGCTCAGTCCGCTCTGCCTGGCCGTTCTGCCCCATTCCGCCCATCTTCCTGCGGAATTTCTCGGCGTACTCGGCCAAAGACTGACAGCCTTCGCACTCCTCACCTTCCATCTGCCCCTGCTGATTCAGTTTTTCTGCCTGCTGCAGCGTTTTCAGGGCTTCTTCCAACTGCTTCAGATCACCAGCAGAGCGAGCCAACTCCTGCAGTTCTTTCTTCGACAACTGCAACGACTTTTCCAGTGCCTCGCGTGCCTGCTGAGACAACTGCCCCTCTTCTGACTGCTGCTCACCCTGCTCACCATTCTCGCCCTGCTCCGAAGACTGGCTTTTCTCACCATTTTCACCGGATTTTTCCCCGTTCGACTCTTTGCCAGCCTGGCACTGCTCCATGGCTTCAAGGGCCTTCAGCGCCTGATCGAGTGCTTTTTCAAGTTCTTTCGAACCGGCCTTTTGTGTCGAGAACTTCTTGAGGTCCTGAAGCTGTTTTTTCAGTTCAGAACTGAGTTTTTTCCGTTCGGCGGCTGAGTCGGCATTGAGAATGGACTTCAGCGTTTCCTGAGCCTTTTCGAGTTCTTTTTGCAGGGATTCGGAATTGCCTTCCTGCAATTCCTTCAGCCAGTCATTCATCTTCTGGCCGCGCTGGCTGCCTGGCAGGCTGTCAGTATTCTGACTGAGCATTTCCCGAATCTGTTCGGAACTGGCCTGCTTCCACAACTGGTTCAGAGTCTGTCGCTGGCTGTCCAGCACCTGGGAATTTGACTGCTGCTCTACGGGCTTCATCTTCCGCAGCGCGGCCATCAGTTCTTTGGTTTGAGCGTCGATTTTTTGCTGGCGTTCTTCCGCAGCCTGCACTTCACGACTGACCTGCTCATCGCGAGTTCGAACCGACTTCAGAATCTGCTCGACCTGTTTTTTCTGCTGCTGTACCTTTGTTGCAGCTTCCACACGCCCGAAGGGATCGAGTGTCGGTACCAGAACCAGCAGCAGCGCGAAAGCGGAAACGGCAACGGCCTGAATTCCGAGGGATCTACGCGCCCGGAACGGCACCACCTGCTGCGGCACGATCCGAGGTGCGATGCCGACAGCCGACTGTTCAACCAGTGGCTGATACTGACCAGCGGAATTCTGCAGAGTAACAAGCGTCAGGAACAGATCGTCAGTGCGAGCGAACTGATCAACGGCACGAGCTGCCGCGGTGCGTTCCGGTCGGCGGGAAAACAGGGTCGCGCCGAGTATTGCAGCGGCAGGCACCGCCAGCAGCCACCAGGCCGACTGCTGCTGCGGGGGCAGCAAGCCGGCCAGTCTGATGACCAGCACAGCCACGGCGGCCAAGGTCAAGGCCACCAGCGACCAGACATGCAGCGCCCGCGCCGTGCTGGCGACCAGCATACGACGACCAACAGTTTGCAGCAGGTGAGATGCCGGAGATTGCATTGACATTCGAAAAACCCCTGAATGGCCCATCGTGGAATTCGACATAAAGACGGGCTATGGGAGAATTTTAGTCTGTTTTTCCGGAAAACTGCTCTCAAAATGCGAGTCAGAACGGATGGATTTCCGGAATTACGGTCGTCGCAGGTGCCCCTCAGCGTTTGGTACACAGCCATTTCTCTGGCATACTGTCGTTCCGTTCGGTCCTCAGTTTTCCCGTCTCTCCACAGCCACCCGTACTGAACCTATGGACAATTTTCGCAGAAAACGCAGGCATCTGGGGCTGCCAATCTGGAGCAGCCTGCTGCTGATGACTGTGAATATCGCCCTGATGGCGATTTTGATCGTGCAGCTGGCCCGTCAGAGTTCATGGGGCAGCCTGATTCTGGGCTCTGCCGCGCTCGCCATCAGTCTGTTCGGCATCTCCTTCTACTCGTTCCTGACGATCAAGGAAATTCAGCTCAATCGCCGGCAGGCCAACTTTGTCGACAGTGTGACGCACGAACTGAAGACTCCTATCGCTGCGCTCCGCCTGTACCTCGACACTCTGCTGCTGCATGAACCCGAGGCACACGATCGTCGTGAATTCTACGAAACGATGAACAGTGAGCTAACTCGACTTGATCGACTGATCAATCAGTTACTGGAAGTCGGCCGTCTGGATGCGATCGGCCAGAGCTCAGACGCAGAGACAATTTCCCTGGAGGACCTGCTGCGACAATGCGCTCGTGCCGCCTGCCTGCACCACAAGCACGAAGTTGCAGATGTGTTCGAATTCCAGATTCCTCCGATGGCTCTGGCTTCCCGGCGTCTGCCGCTGGAGATGATTTTTGGCAATCTGCTGGACAACGCCGTGAAGTACGGGGGCAGTCCTCCGCGAGTTCGTGTGGAGGCAGCGGCTCACGGACTTTCACGAGTGGTCGTGCGGATTCACGACAATGGTCAGGGCGTGCCGCTGGAAAATCGGCGCCGCATCTTTCAGATGTTTGTGCGGGGCAACGACGAACTGCAGCGAACCAAAACCGGCACAGGGCTGGGACTTTACATCGTCCGCACGCTGGTGGGACTGCTGAAGGGACGGATTCAGGTTTCGGAGGGTGCAAGGGGTATTGGCAGTACATTTGAAGTGATCCTGCCCGGTCGTCAGATCGCCCTACCATCGACACCGACACCGACCCGCAGCCATGGTGATCGCGTTTCAGAGCTGGCACTGTCCGCGCAGGAGAAACAGCGATGAGAATCCTCGTGGTGGAAGATGAGGAGGCGATTGCTCGTGGTCTGCGATTCAACTTCGAGCGCGAAGGCTATCAGGTGGATCTTGTCAGCAGTGGTCCGGCCGCGCTGGAGCTTTATGAATCAGCACAGCCACCGATTGACCTCGTCGTCCTTGATCTGATGCTGCCGGAAATGAGTGGCTATGAAATCTGTCGCGCGCTGCGGCGTCTGGATCTTGATATCCCGGTACTTGCACTGACCGCTCGCACGCTGTCTGAAGACAAAATTCAGGCCTTTGACTGTGGCGTCGATCAGTACATGACCAAACCATTTTCGCTGCCGGAATTACTCAGTCGTGTTCGTAATCTGCTGGATAAACGTCGTCGACACCTCGATCGTCGAACCGTCAGACCAACCGAGGACATTGTCCGCTTCAGTGATGTGGCGGTGGACTTCGGACGCTTCGAACTGCGTCATCGTGAGGAAGTTCACCCGCTGACTACCCGCGAGCAGGAGTTGCTTCGCTACTTCCTTGAAAATGATGGAGTTGTCCTGTCACGAGCCCGGCTGCAGTCCGAGGTCTGGAAAGACTCGGCCGATATTTCCAGCCGTTCCATCGACAACTTTGTGATGCGACTGCGACGCATGATTGAGGACGACCCGTCCAGTCCTCGGCATCTGCTGTCCGTGCGTGGCACCGGTTATCGTTTCGTACGTGAACCGGTCACTGATCCGGCAACTGCCGAGACCGAAAAATGATGCAGGTCGGCTGTTTCCGCAAACAGCACAGGCACTCATGTGGCGGACTTCAGGCGGCCGTTCGCTCGTTGTCACCAGTCTGACCGGAACTGTGCTGTACAACTCGCCCGGCAACCTGCCATAACACTTCGCGCAATTCTTCACGACCACTGCTCAGATGCTGTTGCAGCAGTCGCAGCTCGCGCTGCACAACATCCTCAGAATTTCCGCGTTCCCTGGGTGCGCGGAAAATTTTGTCGTGGATTCGTACGGCATTCTGCTCGGTTTCGTAGAACAGTTCCTCAAACAACTTCTCACCAGGACGCAGACCGGTGAAGACGATGTCGATGTCTTCCGGATAGCGCTGTCCGGACAGCCGAATCATGTCCTTCGCCAGATCTACAATCCGTACTGGCTCGCCCATGTCCAGGATGAGCACATCCCCGCCGGCTCCGATAGCGCCGGACTGCAGTACCAGCTGGACTGCCTCAGGGATGGTCATGAAATAACGCTCCATTTCGGGATCCGTCACTGTGACCGGGCCACCCTGTTCAATCTGTCGTCGGAAGGTCGGTACGACGCTGCCGGCAGAATTCAGCACATTACCGAAACGGACCGTGATAAATCGCGTCTTCGAACGACTGGCAACAGCGAACAGGTATTCTTCAGCAATCAGCTTGGTGGCCCCCATGATATTGGTCGGACGAACCGCCTTATCCGTGGAGATCATCACAAACCGCTGTACTGAAAACCGATCTGCAAGGTCCACCAGAACCTGTGTGCCGAACACGTTATTTCGTACGGCCGCCTGCGGATTGGATTCCATCAGTGGGACATGCTTGTAGGCTGCTGCATGAAACACGACGGCAGGCCGATGCGCCATGAAGACCCGCTGCAGAGCGACCTCGTCCGTAATGTCTTCAATCAGAAACTCGAGTGTCGGCAAACCGGCTCCAGACGATCGCCGCAGCTGCAGGAATTCCTGCTCCAGCTGAAAAATCCCGAACTCTGACTGGTCCAGCATTACGATGCGAGCGGGGCCGAAATTCAGCAGCTGCCGACAGACCTCAGAACCGATACTGCCGGCGGCTCCAGTCACCAGTACCACTCGTCCAACCAGTGAATCACGAATCTCATCCAGATTCAACTGGTTGGGCTCTCGCCGCAACAGGTCATCAATCGTGATCTCACGCAGCCGCAGCTGGAATCGACCGGCCGGGATTTCTTCCACTGAAGGCACCACGTGAGCTTCAACCCCGGACTGCCGACAGACTTCACTGACTTCTCGAATGGTTCGACCGGACAGTTTTGAGCCGAGCAGCACCATTTCAGCGCGAGTCTGGGCGATAATAGTCTGCAGATCGCCCGAGCCGTCAAACGTCTCAACCCCACCCAGCAAACCCAGTGGCATATGTCTGGAAGGAACCACGATTCCGACAACGCGAAGCGCTGAGGCACCGGACTGAATCGATGACAGCAGCCCGGCAGCATCCGCACCACGCGCATAAATCAGAGCGCGACGAGAATGCGGGTTCCGCTGCATATTCTTCAGGGTTCGCAGCATCTGGGCCAGGATTCGTGCAGCTGACAGCAGTGCTGCAGAAAGAATCGTGTCCAGCACGATGACACCGCGAGGCACTTCCGGCATGGTTTCACGAGCCAGTTGGGATGCCGCCAGCAGCACTCCACAAATCAGGCATACACCACCTGACCATGCCAGATCCCGCATCGTCGAATATCGCAGATGACGGCGCCAGTCACGCGAAAACAGTACGACAGCCACCTTCAGCAGAACCAGTGTCCCCAGCCCACTGCGAAATGTGTCCACAGCAAACTGCTGCTGCTCCAGCTCAAACAACCCACGCCCCGCTGTTCCCGCAGGAATCGGAATCGGATTGCCGGCCGCGAAGTACAGGAACTGCAGCGGATCAATGTCAAACCGCAGTGCCAAAGCACAGCAGAATGACACCGCAAAAATCGCGGCATAACAGCAGACGGCAATTGCCAGTCGCGTCATGAGAAGACCCTGAGACGGTAAGAGAGGCTGCTGCAGAAATGCGGCTGGAACGGAGGAGAGAGGAACACTGACAGGCAGCTGAAAACCACGCAGAATTTCAGCCGAGATTGAAGGACGACAGATCCCGAACGGTTCCGCCGATCAGCAGATTCTGCCGAACCTCCCAAATTGTGTCCAGACCAGCTTTTGGCAGACCGAAAGACGTCGCTTTCAGGTGCTGAAACACGACAAAACACGGATTTAAGACCAGCGTGGCGAGCTGATTTTGACAGAGATCGCCGGATGCCATTCCGACGACTTTTTTTGTTGCGCAGGCTATCGGGCAAAAAGCTCACTGGCACGGTTCGCCAGCTCCAGGATCATGACGCCCCTCAGAGACGTCGCGTTCATTGGCTTGCTGATGCCAGGCAATCGAGTCCATCAGCCGTTCCTGCTCCTCGTGCCACTCTGCCTGATTCTGGTCGAAAAAATGGCTCTGTGCAAAATGCTGGGCGCGGTGTTGCTGTGCCGTCTGAGTGTTGGTGATTCTGTACCACCGCAGGACACGGGGGGCGGGGGGCAGTGATCAGTTGTCAGTTGTCAGTTGTCAGTAATCAGTGGTCGGTGCACGCAAGATTCCCTTGGGAGGGCGAGGCTCCTGCCGAGCCGAAAGAAGTGGTCAACTCTCAGAAGTCAATGGTCAGCCAAAATGTAG
>CAXBSH010000259.1:0-8269 GCA_963977705.1 uncultured Planctomycetaceae bacterium | reverse complement strand
CAGCGGGTGCTTCTGGAGTGGTGGCTGGCGCGTCATTTTTCGCATTGGCCGCAGCGGCAGCGGCGGCTGCTTTTTCTGCAGCCTTTTGTTTCATGAGTTCGAGTGGCGACAGCTTTGGAGCGGGTGCTGTGGTGGCAGCGGGAGTGGTTTCTGGCGTTGCCTGAGCGGGTGCAGCGGGTGCTTCTGGTGTGGTGGCTGGCGCGTCATTTTTCGCGTTGGCTGCAGCAGCAGCGGCGGCTGCTTTTTCTGCAGCTTTTTGCTTCATGAGGTCGAGTGGTGACAGTTTTGGAGCAGGTGCTGCTGATGTATCTGCAGTGGCGACTGGCTTTTCATTGCTGGTGCTGGCGGCCGCTGCAGCCTCTGCCTTCCCGCGTTTCATGATCTCAATCGGTGAAAGTCCGGCTGTACCTGCATCCGTTGTGCCTTTGTCGGTAACGGGTTGGGTGGAATTCGGTTGGGCCGGTGCTGACTGCGCCGTGGGCGGTGCGGTGGTCCGGGCGAGTGATGGTGCTGTTGGGCGTGTTTCGATGGCCGGGTTTGTGGGGCGTGGCGTTTCCGGTGCCGGTGCTGGTTTTTCCGGAGGGCCGACTGCAGCTTTCTGCGGCGGGATTTCGCGCAGGTTCTGATAGATCTTTGCAAGGACGTCCGGGAAGTCGCCTTCGAATGTGATTGCTTTGAGTTCGGCCTTGGAGAATTTGGCCATTGTCCAGAAGAAGTCGCGGTGATCGGCCGGTGTCAACTGCTGCATCATCAGCAGTTTGCGAGCATTTTTTTCTCCGCGGGATTCGCTGGACGCTGAGATTTCGTCAAAGCGGCGAACCAGACTGCGGGCGGTCTGCAGCAGATGGGTGCTGATTTCGGGCAGTGTGCGTTCACAGGCGGCGGTGGTGCGAATATCGGCGGTCAGTGTCATTCGATCGCACAACCATGGTGATTGCGGTTCAAACGATTCAAGTGGCACATTGCGTGACAGAAGGCGGGGCAGGAACTGGTGGATGGCGAGGCCGAAGAATCCGGAGACAGCGACGAAGAACAGACAGAACCAGAGCAGTTGTTCGAGCAGTCCACCGAGCGCGAAGCTGGCATGGAACAGCAGGAAAGGGATACAGAGCGTCCCGAGCCAGAGGTGTCCTTTGAGCCAGAAGCTGGCACTGCCAAGGCGGCGGTGTCTGAGCGGTCGGCGGGCTCCGAGCAGGCCCGCGAAGAACATCATCAGTGTGCCGGCGATTCCGAACAGCAGTCCGGGGACACTGCCTCCGGAGTTCCCATTGGGGGCATTCCACGCGCAGGCGACCCACGCGGCGGAGCCGGCGGCCAGCAGCAGGCCGGAGAGTACGGCCCAGCGAGTGTGAGTGCGATCGAGCAGCACACGAATCCTTTCAGAGGTTTTCGAAAAATTTCAGACCTTCGACGCGAATTGCAGCCTCGTGAGGGCAGGCATACACGCACGAAGGTTTCCCGGATGGAGTGGACTGGCACTGGTCACAGACAACGGCTTTTTCCTGTACGGATCTGAGCACGTAGCCGGGACCAAGCAGACTGGCAAGGTCTGCATCGGTTTCCTGAGCCGAGTCGAGGAGATCCATCTGGATGGAGCCATAGGGACATTGATCGGCGCATTTGCTGCAGCCAATGCAGTGATCGGCGATCCGAATTTCACCACCAGCACCGCGATTGATAGCGCCCACGGGGCAGCCGATCATGCAGACCGGGTCGAGGCATTGTCGGCAGCTGACGGGAATCAGGTAGCGATTCTCGAAACGCGGTCCATCGAGATACAGTCGGGTGCGACCGTCATCGTGGGCAGAGACGCAGGCTTTTACGCATTCCTGGCAGCGCGTGCAGCGATCGAGGTCAATGACCATCAGGGACTGGCCCCAGGCAAGTCCGAGGGCTTCGAATTCCGGGGATTGGCTGGCGGCCTGTGCGGTCGCCGCGCTCTCGCGAGCAAGCTGATCACGTTCCCGACGAACTCGAATAGATTCATTGACGTGCTGGCGGAATGCGGCGGAGCGTTCGGTCAGTGCTTTCAGAGTTTCCGCACTGATGCGAACCGCTTCGACTCGCTGCGGAATCAGGTTTGCCTGAGTGGCGGTTTTCTGCCCGGATGACGGGTGCGTAAAGGCGAGGCAGGTGGCCGAGCGTTCTTCGCCACGGAGTACAGCGATTTCGCCGATCAGTTCGCCACGTCCGGCATATGACAGAGTACGTCGCTGCTGGATCGCAGTGTTGCGTCCGCGGAGTCCCTGGGGGCAGAGGTGATCGAGGACGATACGGTGGAAGATGCGGGCTTCGAGTTGCCACCAGTCGGCCGTTTTTTCCTGGAACTCTTCGAAGATGGTGGCGTGATCGGTCAATCCGGCACGGAGCAGCGCGTCGGTTGTGGTGTTGCCGAGCGATTTATGGAGGGTGGCGGACTGGATCCAGCGATTGAGCAAGTGCCTGAGGTTGTTCGCGAGCGTCTGTTCGTCCGTGCCCGGGGACGGAAGCTGTTCCAGCAGGGGTTGTAGTTGCTGGCTGACCAGAAGGGCGAGGGGCGATCCGTTGCTGAGTGTCTGCAGTTCATTCCTGAGAGCTGTAGCGCTGCGGATGTCATCCGGGCCAAGCAGGCATCCGAGGCCGCGAGAAACCTTGACGATACCGTTGCGAACGACGTAGCAGAAATCTGCTTTGGCGTCATGTTCGTCGAAGATCACATCGCCTGCGCTGAAGTCCACCAGCTCAAGTCGGGTGGACAGCCATTTGTAATCGTCGTCGCTGAGCATGCGAAACAGCGGCAGGCTGCGGACCTGTGTCTCCATGACTCGCGTTCGATAGATTTCGTCCATTCGTCGTCGATAGTCTGCGTTGCCGCGGAGCGCATCGAGTGAGTTGCGGACCATTTCAATCATGTAGACGGGTTCTTCGGGCGACCCCTCTGTGGCAATCACGGTGGCAGACCGTGGTGCCAGATTCATGCAGCTCATTTCGCCGAACAGATCACCTTCTAACATGGGTGCGCTGAGCGTTCCGATGCTGAGGTCCTGGGGGCCATCATTGGGAATGTAGTCGGGCAGACGACTGGCTGTGCCGGGGAGATTTCCGAAGCCAGGTAGCAGGCTGAGCAGTCGTTTGAGCAGTCCGCGGCGGTTACCGGGTGGTGAGACAAGCAGTCGCGCCTGTGCGACGATGCGAGCGGGGATGGGGGTTGGAGCAGCGGCGAGTGTGCTTTCGAGTTGGCGGATTTCCGCATCGAGCGTGGTGGCGCGCTGTTGTCGCTGAGTGATTTCGGCGGCGTTACGTCGTCGCAGACGTTCCAGTTCGTCGGCTGTGATTTCGGCTGTGACACCGGCGGCGATGGCATCCTGCAGGGCCTTGGCTTCGGTATCGACGGCCCGGCGGAGGGCTTTGAGTACATTGAGTGCATCGGGGCGGGCCAGAATCTGGAACGCTGTGCGCCCGGGATCACCCTGATGACAGAGAACTCGCCCGCGATACACGCGTCTGAGGATCATCGCGCCGGGGAAATTTTCCGGCCCGGGTTTCATGCCGTTGAAGGGCGCGACCGAACGGAATTCCTGGAGTTCATAGACGCCAAGGAGTTCGTCCTGTGGAGCGGGTTCTTCCGCCACTTCGCGAATGTCAATCGGGATATTGACAACGACCATTTTGCAGGCCCGTGGCTGGTGTGGAAGTTCCGTCAGGGATGCACTGATTGTGGAAGACCCTCAGGTGGTGAAGGTACCACTACGAATGTCGGCTGGCAAGTGGATCGGTCAATGGAACGTGAGGATCGCAGGATTGGTCGCGCGACGAAAGGGATTGGTAGCTTTGCAATACCCACGGATTTACTGCATGATGTGGCGGTAGGACGGCGTGTGCCGAGTGACAGTGGTCAGAGAGTTATCGTTGGGATGCCAGTTATGACGGATGTGACGCGTCGTTTGTTTATGCATGCTGCCAGTGTGGCGGCAGCGGCAGTGTCTTCGGGTGCAGCCGGGGCGGGGCCGGTGGTGAATGCCGCTGCTGGTCCGGTGCGTGTGATCGCATCGGGGAACGGGGCCAGTGCGACGCAGAAGGCGTGGGACCTGCTGCAGGAGGGGCTGGATCCGGTTGAAGCTGTCGTTGGTGGCGTGGCGTTGGTGGAAGACGACCCGCTGGACACGAGTGTTGGATATGGTGGTTTGCCGAACGAGCGAGGGATTGTGGAACTGGATGCAGCGGTCATGCATGGTCCGACTCATCGGGCTGGAGCAGTGGCATCGTTGCAGGGAATTCGTCACCCGGCACAGGTGGCACTGAAGGTGCTGCGTCGAACAGACCATGTGCTGCTGGTGGGGGCTGGGGCGCTGGACTTTGCGCGGGCGCATGGGTTTCAGGAAGAGAATCTTCTGACCGACCATGCTCGCAGGATCTGGCTGCGCTGGAAGGAAACGATGAGCGAGCGGGACGACTGGTTGCCGGATCCAGCCGAACCGGATGCTCCTGTGGCCGAATTCTATCGTCGCAATTCGGTGCTGGCGGACGATTCAGGACGTCTGCGTTTCCGTCGACCAACGGGCACGATTCACTGTTCTGCATTGAATGCGGCGGGCAGTATGTCTTGTACGACGACGACCAGTGGAATGGCCTTCAAGATTCCTGGGCGTGTTGGCGATTCGCCGATTATTGGTGCCGGATTGTATGTGGATAATACGGTGGGTTCGTGTGGCAGTACGGGTCGTGGGGAAGCCAATCTGCAGAACCTGTCCTCGTTTGCGGCCGTTGAACTGATGCGGAATGGGGCCAGTCCGGAGGAAGCGGGGATTGAGGTCCTGCGCAGGATTGCGAGGACCACGGAGCAGCGATTGCGTCGACCCGATGGCAAGCCGGACTTTGATATTTCGTTTTATGTGATGTCGAAGGACGGGCGTTATGCCGGGACCAGCATGTACAAGGGGCAGAAGTTTGCTGTGACCGATGAGAAGGGGACGAGGCTGGAGGACTGTCTGAGTCTTTATTGAGGGCGAGGACGGAAGTTGGCGTGGGCAGCAGATGGTCCGGGGCGAGGCCGGTCTTCTGCAGGGGAATCATCAGTTTTGGGTGGGGGATCGGGCTGGCTTGTCGTGACGCTGGCAGTTCGTGATAATGCAATCGTGTGGCTTGTGAATGACATTCCGTCAGGCTTGGGTGTTATCACAACGGCTGGCAGCGTACTTACAACAGAAGGGTTTGCAGATGAATCTGTCGAGGCAGCTGAAGGCGGCGGGTGGGTTGGCTTCCAGGGCCGTTGTGGTGTGTGCGGCGGCATTGTCGTTGTCTGCCGCAGGGACGGCGGGTGACGTCACAGAGAAGTTTGTGTCAGAAGGTGTGACAGCGCGGGTGGGTGGTTACAGCCCGCAGCGTGCAGCGATGGATCAGGAAGCTTCGATCGTGACGAAGGCTCCGGACGGTCTGAAGGCACCGAAGTTCGGCTATATTACTCTGGGTGACAAAAAGTTTGCGTTTATTGCTGATGAACCGGAAGGTGAAGAGGCGCGGCTGTTTATTGACGCGAATGCCAACGGCGATCTGACTGATGATGCGGCAGTTGAGTGGAAGAGCCGTGAGCAGGGTGGTCTGAAGCAGTACTCGGGCAGTGGCAAGGTGCAGTTGACTGCCGATCGGACGGGGGCACTGGGTCTGTATCGTTTTGATCCCAAGGATCCGCGGCGGGCGCAGCTGGCGACGACGCTGATGTTTTACACCGACTTTGGCTCGGAGTATTCCTTTGAGCTTGACGGCAAGCCGTTTTCGACGTTTGTCTCAGGTTCTCTGGGGGCAAATTCGATGCTGCCGATCGATCGTGACGGCAATGGCAAGGTCAGTCGTCGCTTCGAAGCCGTGCGAATGGGGACACCTTTCAATTTCACGGGAACCACTTATGCGTTTGCATTGGTGGACGGTAAGCTGACTTTGGATACGTCCAAAGAGACGGTTGAGCAGCAGCCATTACCGCCGAATCTTGCTGTGGGTCAGAAGGCGCTGACTTTCACGGCAAAGACCATGAAGGGTGAAGACATTGAGTTTCCCGGTGCGTATAAGGGCCGGGTTGTGATGCTGGACTTCTGGGCCACGTGGTGCGGTCCCTGTATTGGCGAAATTCCGCATATGAAGGAAGCCTATGCAGCGTGGCATGATAAGGGATTTGACATTCTGGGAATCAGCTTTGACCAGGAGAACATGTCAGAGAAGGTCAATAGTTTCCTCGATGCGCAGCAGATTACCTGGAGTCAGGTCTATGAAGGTAAGGGCTGGGAGACGACTCTGGGTGGCATGCATGATGTGAGTGCGATTCCTTTTGTGTTGCTGGTTGACGGTGACACCGGGGAGATCCTTGCCGATGCTGCTGCTTTGCGTGGTCCTGGATTGAGTGAGTTTATTGGAAAAATTCTGGAAGCTCGTAAGGCCGGCGAGAAAACGGAGTGAGATGTTCCCGGTGACGGAGGACGGCGGGCGTGTTCGGCAGTGATGCCGAACACGCCTGCGGCCATATTTTTCCAGTGAGTGGCCTTGCAACTGAGATTGCATGATGCTTTAATCCAGTTGGCAGAAGCCACGAGGGGTTCATCAGCCGGATAGCTGAGAACTTCAGAAAAGTGAGAAGTCCTGGGGCCTACGGGAGCGGGACTTCAGAAAAGCGAGAAGTCCTGGGGCCTACGGGAGCGGGATTTCGGAAAAGCGAGAAGTCCTGAGGCCTTTGGGAGCGGGACTTCGGAAGACAGTTGAAACCCGCGTTGGATGACGCGGGTTTCTTTCGTTTGTGGGCTGAGTATTTTGGAGTCTGGCGTGGCAGTGCTGCTGGATGTGGCCGGGCTGTGCAAAGCCTATGGAAGTCTGAAGGCGGTGGATGGCGTCAGCTTCCAGGTTGCTGGTGGCGAGGCCTTCGGGCTGCTGGGTCCCAACGGTGCCGGTAAGTCGACAACAATGATGATGATTGCCGGTCTGCTGGATGCGGATGCGGGGACGGTGCAGTTGAGGGGGCAAGCGATGTTGCGGCGACAGCCGTCTTCGCGACAGGAACTGGGCTTTGTGCCTCAGGATCTGGCAATTTATCCAGACCTTACAGCGCGTGAAAACCTGCAGTTTTTTGGGCGTCTGTATCAGCTGAGTGGAGCTCTGTTGCAGGAGCGTATCAAGGGGGCTCTTGAGCAAACGGGGCTCAGTGGGCGGGCGGACGACTATGCGGGGCATTTTTCCGGTGGGATGAAGCGACGTCTGAATTTTGCCGCTGCGATTCTGCACCAGCCGGCACTGCTGATTCTGGATGAACCGACGGTGGGTGTGGATCCCCAAAGTCGGGCTCACTTGCTGGATTGCGTGCGGCAGCTGCAGCAGTCAGGCACGGCAATCATCTATGTCAGCCATTATATGGAAGAGGTGCAGCAGCTGTGTTCGCGAGCTGCGATTATCGATCATGGCAGGTTGCTGGTGTGTGATACCATCCAGTCATTGCTGTGTCAGATACCGCTGGAGGTTGAGCTGCGAATTGACGGTTCGACGTTCGATGTGGGTGTGGTGCTGAATCCTGGCATTCAGCAGGAGCGCCAGGGTGATGACCTGATTCTGCGGCTTTTCAGTTCTGCGGTCGGTGATTCTGAGGTAGGGGCTGCGGTTACCGAAGTCATGCAGCAGCTGGTGTCTGCTGGAGCCGTACTAAAGTCGATCAGAACTCATGATCCCAGTCTGGAGCGATTGTTTCTGAAGCTGACGGGCAACAGTTTACGGGACTGACTGTTGGGTTGTTTGCGACATGAAGTGCACGCGCTTGTACCGTGAGGTATCGATGAGGGCGAACCTGGTGGGATGCAGTGCGAAGGGATTGACGCTGCAGTATTCAGGGGAATTGCATGCAGGTGCCACTCATGACGGGGCCCTGCCCTTGTTATAACGTTGCTGCATCGTCCCAATGAAGATCGCAATGGTTGCGTGGCGGGTTTGTGTTGGCAAAGGGCGGCCGGGCAGGAATGCCCGGGCTACGATTGTGGGCGAACGACGACCACGGAATAGTTACGGTTGAGTTCGGCTCGGCCGGAGCCTCGCCCTTCCAAGAGGGACCTTCCCTGGGACCACCGAGCACCAGCTCGGTGACTCCCAACAACAGCACCCGTCAGCTTACGCTAACAGCTCGCCTGTGTGCGGTGGGCTTGAACGCAGTGAACGACACATGTTACCAACACGGGCTGAGGCCCATGCTACGACCACCGAGCGCCAGCTTGGTGACGATGCGGAGGCTGCCCTTTGCTGAGTGGTTATCAGACGACGGAAGGTT
>CAXBSH010000258.1:0-8305 GCA_963977705.1 uncultured Planctomycetaceae bacterium | reverse complement strand
TTTTTAATGATACGGCGACCACCGAGATCTACACTCTTTCCCTACACGACGCTCTTCCGATCTTTCCAGTTCCGTCAGCTGCCAGAGTCAGAAATCCCACCGCAGTGAGCAGCTCAGTCTGCTCGGCTGTCAGCTCGCTGCCCACAGCCCCCGCCAGTTCATCACCCGCCAGCTGCTCCTGAATAAAACGACTGGCTGGCTTGTCCGTATTGAACGACTGAATCACGTAGTCTCGATAGCGCCACGCATTCCCACGCTCCGCATCCGCATTCGTTGCACCCTCCGAATCCGCATAGCCCGCCGCATCCAGCCAGTGTCGCCCCCAACGCTCTCCGTACTGAGGAGCTGCCAGCAGACGATCGATCAGTCGCTCCCACGCATCCGATCCTGCATCATTCACAAATTCATCCACCTGCTCCGGCGTTGGAGGAATCCCGAGCAAATCCAGACTGGCTCGCCGAATCAGTGTCCGCCGATCCGCATCAGGGGAAAACGTCAGCCCCCGCAACTGCAGCTGCTGCATCAGCAGCGCGTCAATCGGAGTCCGCACACGCAGAGCTTCTGAGTACTGAGGGATGGCCGGACGACGAATCGGCTGAAACGCCCAGTACGAACGCTCCTCCTCTGTAATGCCCAGACCCGGAGGCAATTCGGCCGGCTCATCACGCAATGTCGGAGCCCCAGCGGCAATCCAGCGTTCAAGCACGGCAGCATCCGCCGCGGCCATCTTCTTCTCACCCGGTGGCATCTCTCCCGCTCGGATCCGCTGCAGCACCAGACTACCAGCAGCATCACCAGCTATTGCACCCGGGCCACTCTCGCCCCCACGCATCAGAAAACGACGCTGCCGCAGATCCAGACCGCCCTCCGTCGACTCGCCACCGTGACAGTCCAGACACCACGTCTTCAGTAATGGACGCACATGCCGCTCAAATGATAATTCAGCATCCGGCAGCACCAGCGGAGCCACCTCTGCGGCAGGCTTCGCAGCGTCAACGGCCGATGATGCAGCCTCCTGACACCGCACCGTCGGCATCAACACCACCAACGACAGCAGTGGCAACAAAAACCGACATGCCAGATCCGCTTTCACTTTCATCCACTGCACACACATCCAACTGATCCCCTGCACCTGCACAAAGCCCCAGCGACAACGTTCGTCACATCGAAAACAACCAACACACCTGGATAGCCCGAGCATTCCCGACGCGATAGACAAAAGGTAGCCCGAGCATTCCTGCTCGGCCCTATCCCTAAAAACCCTGGGAATTTCGAGTCTGACGACAATTACGTGCCCGGGCTAAAGCCCAGACTACGACTTTGGTCCCTCTCGTCATTCTCGCTCAGACCTATCCCCCACCAGCACCGCATCTTCGCCCGAAACTTTCCTGTCGCAAACCCCGACGACAGACACCCGCAGGCTACTCGCCGCCGGTTGCCGATCCCACGTCCAGACATTTCAGCGTATCATCGTCACGCACAAACAGTCGACCGCCCGCCAGTGCCGGCAGTCGATAACCACTGTCCGTCGCCCGCAAAACCTTCGCCCGCGCGACTTCACGGTAGCCACCCACCGCAGCACTCACTCGCACCAGCTCACCACCACACGTCAACACCAGCAGATCCTCACCCGCACGCAGCAGAGTTCCATAATCAAATCCCGCTCGCTCCCACAACACTCGCCGTGATTCCAGATCCAGACATTTCAACGTACCACTGCCGCTGCCCGCATCCTGCCGCCCATCCATCGCAAACACCACAGACGGATGCTCCGAACCCGCCGGAATTGCCGTTGCATACTGAGTCGCCAGCAATTCTTCATCACGCCATACTTCCCGTGCCCCATCAGCCGTCAGCTGAACCAGCAACGAACCAATGTTGTAGCTGGATGAGACAAAGACTCGCTCTCCCAGCAACACCGGAGAAGCCCCGTTCACTGTCGGTCCACGAGCACCAAACGGAAACGAAAATGCCAGCTCACCCGTCGCAATGTCAACCCCCGTCAGATGCAGCCGAGTCACCACAATCGCCAGAGAGCGCTGGCCACTCCGCACTACCACAGGTGCCGAATAGCTGGCTGCATCAGTAAATACCTGCCAGACCGTCTTCCCAGTCTTCGCATCAAACGCCACGATCGAAGAATCCTCACGCCCACCCACATTCACAATCAATCGGTCGCCCTGCAGCACTGGTGTACTGCCGACACCAAAATATCCCTCCAGTGGACGATAGTCCCGCTCCGTATCCCGCTGCCAGACCTCACGGCCACTACCCAGTTCAAGACACCGCAATCGGCCCTCAACCCCCAGCACATACACTCGGTCCCCCGCAATCAGCGGAACACAGCGCGGACCCTTGTCACTGGAAACACCTCCCTGATAACGACACTCCGACTTCGCTTCCCACTGCAACACTCCGTCCGCAGCAGCATAACTCCGCACCACCTCACTGCTGCCCTCCCGAGTAAAACTCAGGACTCGACCACCTGCCACCGCAACACCTGCAAAACCACCTCCGACTGATGCCTCCCACACAACTCGAGGCCCACCAGTCGGCCAGGCAGCATGCAGCTTCTCACCCACTGCCACGCCGTTGCGAGCAGGCCCCAGCAGCTGCGGCCAGTCGCCCGCAGTTAATCGCTCACACGCCGGCAATGTCGCCAGCACCACCGCGATCCCCAACATTAACCGCCAGCT
Source organism: uncultured Planctomycetaceae bacterium (assembly GCA_963977705.1). Classification (GTDB taxonomy): domain Bacteria; phylum Planctomycetota; class Planctomycetia; order Planctomycetales; family Planctomycetaceae; genus SXXK01. The sequence goes on along the minus strand of CAXBSH010000258.1, from coordinate 5,609 downwards.
TACTCGCACCCAACACCCCCTTGCCAGACCCCAACCAAGACCCACAAGATCACTCCACAGTCATCAGATACTGAATCAAATCGGCCATGGCCTGAGTATCCACGTTCTTTTCCAGCCCTTCCGGCATCAGCGAACGGCCAGTGTCACGAATCACTTCCAGATCGGCACGCAGCAACCGCGTCTCTTTCGCCTCAGCACGACGCAGCGTCAGACTGTCGGAAGATTCCTGTACCAGCACGCCATTATGAGTCGTCCCGTCCGCCGTTACCGCCAGATAATCCCGCCAGGCCGGATTCACTTCACGATTCGGATCCAGCACATTCGTCAGAATCGCCTCCGGTCCACGGTTCTTCAGAGTTGCCAGATTCGGCCCGACCTGGTGACCAATCGTCCCCAGCTGATGACAGACCGAACACTGCTGCCGAAATACACTCGCGCCGCGTTCCCGATCACCCTTCAATGCCAGCGACACCTGATAGCTGCGTAAAACATCTTCCCTCGATGACTTCGCTGTCGACTCCAGCAGCCGCAACGCCCGCACCCGAACTGCATTCTCCGGCAGCTCGGCCAGTCGCTGCAACTCCGTCGGACTGACAGCCGATGGCGGCAGACTGCCACCCTCAATCGCCTCCAGTAATGCGGCCGCCCACGTGCTGCGACGCAGCAGCGCCTCACGTGCCCGCTGCGTCTGAGCAGGCGACATCGAGGGCAATCGAGCGATCAACTGGCCCGCAATCTCCACATCCGCGAAACTTGTCAATGTCTCAAGCGCAGCCGCCTGAATCTCAGGCACCACAGTCGGCTCCAGACCCGCCAGCAACAGGTCCCGCTCCACACCATAGCCCGACAAACTCAAAACTCGCAACGCCCCGGCTCGATCAGCCACCGTCGCCGCCTCGTCCGCCACCGTACGCCGCGCTGATGCCAGTAAACCCTCACTCATCTGCTGAAAACCCGGCAATTTCGCGATTTTTCCGTTCGCCGCAGCAGCAGCCTGCAGAATCCGCACCTGCAAACTCGGATTTTTGTTGACATTGGCGAGTGCCTTGCGCAGAGGCTCCAGCCCGGCATCATCCGAAACCTGCCTCGCAGCTGCATCAGTCAGTTCCAGTACGGCCACCACTCCCACACCCTCGCTGCCCGCAACCTGCGGCAACACCTCGCTCACAGAACTGCCCAGCGACGACAGCACGGCCGTCCGAATCCAGCGGTCATCACCTCGCTGCAGCAGAATCTTCGCCAGTGCCTGCTGACGCTCAGCGCTCGCCGGCAGTTCGCCCAGAGTAAACGCCAGCTGCAACAACACTCGCGAATCGGATTCCGACTGCATGCCCAGCAAAGCAGCCGCCACCGCTGGCTGCTCCCGCAAACCCTCCGCCGCCAGCACCGCTCGCTCACGAACACCAGCCGCACCATCCCCCAACGCCACAATCGCGTCGTCTGCCGTAAACGCCCCCAGCCCCTGCAAACCACCAATCGCGTGAAATCGCGCCAACGGCTGCTCAGAATTGCGCAGCAACGACTTCAGCAATGCCACAGCCGACATGTCCTGACGCTCATACAATAACCGCGATGCCGTGTCCCTGTGCCACGCATTCGCATGCTCCAGCAACTGCACCAGCGATGCTGTCGTCGCCTGACTTAAACGCGGAGTCGCTCGGAAGACATAACCCGTGGGAGCCAGACGATACAGACGCCCCCGGTCACGACCACTGGTCAAATCCAGATGCCGCTTAATCTCAGGTGGCAGACTGGCCGGATGCTCAATCACCTCACGGTACATATCCAGAATCTGCAGACAGCCGTCCGGAGCATTCGCGTACTGGACGGGACGAAACCAGATGTCCTTCGATGCCACCAGCTCATGCCCCACATCCATTCGCTCCGCACGCCACACCACACCGTCCGCAGTCAGACGCTTGCGATGCACAATATTACTGCCCACATCCCCGATGATTGCCACGCCCTTCAATTCCGCCGGCCACGCATCACCCCGATAAATCGTGATTCCCGTTGCACCCGTGAAATATCCGGCCGGACGACCACCGCCCTCCACCAGCCCCTTCGACAACCCCGAGGCGCGCAGACGAGTCCTGACAATTCGCCACGGCTCCACTGGACTGATCCGGAACACCGGCGCCTGACCACCATCCACCGCAATACTGATTCGCGGTGGCGCCGCACTGGCCACCGGACTGCGCGACAGATAATGATCCGCATACACAATCTGCTGAGCATGATCGCTGTTGGCACTGACAAACCGGTGCCCCCAGTCATCAAACGACATGCCATGCTGACCACCACCCGTCTCCGCTCGCAATTCCAGAGTCCGCGGATCAAACGAAAAGTCCCGACCACGACACTCAAGACCCGCTCGCTCCGGATGCACCGGACATGTCACCGTCCCGCCCACCGTACTGGCAGAACCATAGATCCGATTGTCCGGACCCCAGTGAAAACTGTTGATCAACCCCTGCACGTTGCTGCGAGCAAACCCGGTGAACACCAGCGTCTGCTCGTCAGCCTGCAGGTCCCCGTTGGTGTCGCGGATAAAGAACACATCCGGAGCCGCAGCCACGAATACACCACCGTTCGCGGCGATAATCGCCGTCGGCCAGCTCAGACCCTTCGCAAACTCACGGCTGTCATCAAACACTCCGTCGTCATTCGTGTCCTGCAGCACTCGCACGACACCCAGATGCTCCTTGTCCTGCTCCGAATAATCCCGCATCTCCACAACAAACAACCGACCGTCCTCGTCATAAGACATGGCCACCGGATCGGTCACCAGCGGTTCGGCCGCCGTCTGCTGCAACTGAAAGCCAGGCGCCACTTCAAAGGTCCGCAGTGCATCCGCAGGAGCCGTTGCAGCGATCCGTGGCAACTCCAGCGAATAATCCGGCTCAAAGGCATCCGGCTGATGCTGCAGCGTCTGATCCAGAATGCGATAGACCTGCATCCGAATGTCGGCAGGAAAGTCGTGACCACAGTCCGGAGTCATCAGGATCAGCTTTTCCCGAGCCTCCAGCAGCGAATAAATACTGCCCGCAACCGGAATCGCCTTCTGCACTCCACGCACATCAAAATTGTCGTCTTCCAGCGGCGATACAGACACAAACGTACGCGGCGCCAGAGCCGCCGTCAGTTCATAAAAATCAAACGGCAGATCCTCTACCTTCAACCCATACTCCGTCTTCAGCAACGGCATGTAGCGATCACTGGTCCAACCCGTCACATTCCCACCGTAATAGTCGCCGAATGGACACCAGCCACAACTTGACACAATCGCCTGCATCCGCTCATCAAACACCGCATGAAAAATTGCGTTGTGACCACCCAGCGAATGACCAATCACTCCCAGACGTGAGCCATCCACAAAACCCAGCGAAACCAGAAAATCCGTACAACGCAGGTGATTCACAATCGCCTTCATCGTCCCCGACTGATACGCATCACCGGCAAAGTCATATGACCCAAGATCACCAAAGGAAGGATAATCCGGAGCAGCCACGACGTAGCCCCGCTGCGCAAGTTCCAGACCATACTGCCGACCCGGTCGACCTGCCTCGCCTGCCACGATCCGCTTGCCCGCTTCACCCGTCGGATGCAGAGCCAGTATCGCCGCCGTCTTCTTTCCCGAAACACCAGTCAGATTTTCACCCGTCACAGTGTCTGCCAGAGCCGCCGGCACATACAGATCCAGCGGCAACCGGTCCGTCACACTGTCCACCGCAATTGTCAGAGTCAATCGACGGACAGCACCCAGTCGCCGGTCTTCCACCACCCGCACATCAAAGGGCAGAGCTGTATTCCGCTGCGGCAGAGGCCCCATCGCACGCTGCATCCCCTCCAGAATCTGCTGCCGACGCTGCTGCCAGTCGGCTGCCGAACGAATCGGCTGCAATGTTCCGTCCGCTGCGCGATAAACACTGAGATCCGCATGATTCAGACGCGCGGTCGCACCAGCAGCAGTGGCTACCGAGGCAGATCCTCCGGCGGGCGAATCCTGAGCACAGAGGGAGACTGCAAGCACCATCTGACACAACGCCGCCGACAGACACAGGCAGACGAATCGAAACATGCAAGTTTTCCGAAGCTGAGGTTCGAACGCGACGCATTCGAGGCAGGAATGAAGTACCGCAAACACCGATCACTGCCGCACGACAATAATCGCTGCTTCCAGAACCCTGTGTGATACCCGGAAACGAGTCAAACTGCCAGTAATCGAGACCCAATCACAGACCACTGAACATCAGACAACGCATTATGGCTGCATTGGCAGACCAGGCAGTCGCCCAAGCACCTGTAACAGCACACTGGCCAGAATCGCACCCGCCAGCGGACCACAGACCGGCACCCACGCATATCGCCAGTTCGATCCGCCCTTGCCAGCAATCGGCAGCACGGCATGGGCCAGACGCGGAGCAAGATCGCGAGCCGGATTCAGGGCATAACCGGTCGCTGAACCCAGACTTAATCCCATCGCCCACACCACAGCGGCAGTCAATGTGGCCGCCGCAGCACCCGTCGCCAGTCGACCAGCCGACCCCGCAATCAAGACCAAAGCAAACGTACCAATCAGCTCGCTCAGGAAATTGCAGATCGGACGATCAATTGCCGGCCCCGTACAAAACACACCCAACTTCGCGCCGGCACTTTCCGTCACTTCCCAGTGCGGCAGGTACATCAACCAGACCAGCACGGAACCCATAAAGGCACCACACAACTGGGCAGCCACCAGCGACAACGCCAGACCGGCAGAACTTCCACCACCTACCAACAACCCGGCAATCGTCCCCGCTGGATTCAGGCTTCCCGGAGCCCCCACAGAGGTGGCCACAAGGATGCCACTGAGCACCGCAAAGGCCCATCCCGCCGTGATCACGATCCAGCCACCACCCCGCGCATAACATTTCTCCAGACTGACCGATGCACACACTCCGCCACCCAGAAGAATCAGCATCGCCGTACCCAGAAACTCGCCCACCACACTCCGCAGAAAGATGCCGTCATCCATCACAATCAAACGATCCATCGCGGCAATCGTTGATAGCCGATGAGCAATAGCAATCACCGTTTTTCCTTCCATCAGTTGATATAAGCTTGTTTGAATAGCCGCTTCAACTTCAGAATCTAAGGCACTGGTTGCTTCATCCAATAATAAAATAGGCGCATCTTTTAAAATGGCGCGAGCAATAGCAATTCGTTGTCTTTGGCCTCGCCTTGCGCCTGGTGGAGGGAGACCTCCGCGTCGGCGTGTGCAGCCTTGGCTGCCTCGTATGCCGTGCGTTCGGCGCGGCCCCAGGTGTAGCTGGCCCATCCCCGCAGCCGCGCGGACGGAGGCGCAGCGCTGCGGGAGACGAACACATCGAAGCCGTAGGCGCGCCCGCGCCCGTCGTTGGCCGGCTCGGTGGTGATGATCGGGTCGCGGTATCTAAATTCGTGGGTCAGCTCAACCTGGACAGGAACCTTCGCCCATTTTTCGATTCCGTACTTTGCAACATCACCGGCATATGCAGCGGTTCCACAGGCGACGATGACAATTCGATCAATGGATTTAATGTCGGATTCAGATAGTCCGTCGATTTCGGAAAGGGCGATGGATCCTT
>CAXBSH010000257.1:0-8360 GCA_963977705.1 uncultured Planctomycetaceae bacterium | reverse complement strand
ACGATTGTTGGCGAACAACGACAACTGAACAGTGACAGTGCACTTCGGCTCGGCAGGAGCCTCGCCCTCCCGAGGGGGGACTTACTGATCACTGATCACTGACAACTGATCACTGACAACTGATCACTGACCACTGAGTCACTGGCGTCCGGTGCGTGGTATAAGAAACGGCAGGTTGGAACTTCAGTACCGAATATGACGATTGTGACTGTTGCTTCGACCTCCAGGAATCCCGGAAATGTCACGGAATTCACGGCGGGTAATCCCGTGAAACATTTTTTTGAGCTAGGGTTCACTGCGGCAGAATTTCGACCGCATCCGAGACGCAGCCGAGGAGATGGTGGCTGCAACACCCTGAATATGTCGAGTAACATTCTGTGCAGACGCTCGAACCTGGACTCAAGGCGGCGATCGCTCCTGCAGCACCGCCGGCAGTGCTTATGCAGACCGACACCAATTCTGTCCTGTTCCGACTGTTGTCAATGGGTGAAGACGCGCGCCGCAATCAGTATGCGGGTGCCGAACGACAACTGATGCCGCGTGAATTGGTCTCTACCATCCTGCGTGCCATGCGGATGCGTGATCCGGCGGGTTTGCTGCACAGTCAGCGGATGGCTGTGATTTCCAGTGGTGTGGCAAAACTGCTGGGCTGGACCGACGAACAGCGTCGACAACTGGAAATTGCGGCGATCCTGCACGAGATCGGCAAACTGGGGATCCCCGATCACATCCTGCACAAGCCGGGAAAACTGAGCAGCGAAGAGTATGACTTTGTACTGCAGCATCAGCATGCCGGTGTCAGTATGCTGCAGGCGTTTCATACTGACCCGACCGTGATCGCCATGCTGACAACCCTGCATCACGATCTGTCGGGCAGCAATGCACACATGGAAGTGCCTGGTCAGCCCATTGATCTGCCGCTGGGGCCGCGCATTCTGGCGGTTGCAGATGCTTATGATTCGCTGAATACCGTGAAACCCTATCGACGTGGAATGACGCACGCTGAAAGTATCACGACGCTGCTGGAGAAATCCGGTCGACGTTATGACGAGAACATCGTGCGGACACTGAATCGCTGGTATGAGAATGAAGGGTCAGCTCTGTTTCGCCTGACTGAATCCTTCTATGACTCTGACAGGACTCCTGAGATTTCGCAGGAGCATCGGGATGACGTTGCGCTGCTCAGCCAGTTCATCGGAGTGTTGTTCCAGTTCCAGCATCTGTATGACGGGTTCTTCCTGCTGGATGCTCGTGAGAATTACTGTATCTGGAGTGACGGGATGCCCAGTCTGACGGGGTTGCCGGTGCAGCAGGTGCTGCGTCGCAGCTGGCAGACGACAGACGTCCTGTTGGCTCCGTTGACGGACGAGCAGGCGACATCGACGGAGCGTGATGATACTCTGGTGGCTCAGGCAATCCGCAGTGGTCGGTCTTCGTTCACCAGTCGGCTGTGTCGTGTCAGCGGGACCAGTCATCTGAAGGTGGATGTGTACACGATGCCGATCACGGGCCCGGGGCAGAAGGTTGCGGGAGTGATGCAGCTGCTGCGTAACAAGACGGGTGTCCGCCGCCAGACTCGCGAAGTTGTCGAGCTGAAGATTGCGGCGATGCGGGATCCGCTGACCGGAGTGGCGAATCGTGGTCAGCTGGAATCACAGCTGCGTCATCTGATGGAGGAATTCAATGCTCAGGAAGGAACTCGACACCTCAGTGTGATCTTCCTTGATGTGGACCATTTCAAGCGGATCAATGATACGCACGGTCATCAGGTTGGTGACCAGGTGCTGGTGGATCTGGCACGGCTGCTGCAGCATGAAACGTATTCGGCTGAGGTGATTGGTCGTTATGGTGGTGAAGAATTTGTGATTGTGTGTCCGGACACCGATCTGGAGTCCGCAGTTCGTCGTGCGGAGCGACTGCGTGTTTCGATCATGAAAAGTTCGATCGGCGGAATGTCGAATCTGAGTGTCACGTCGTCATTTGGTGTGGCCACGGGGCGGCGGAACGACACGGTGAAGAGTCTGCTGGATCGAGCGGACGCCTGTTTGTACAACGCCAAGGCGGCCGGGCGGAATCGCACGTGTCGGGAATCCGATCTGGATACGGCAACGGCGGTGGAACCGGGTGCGGGGGAAGAAGAGAAGATCCGGATTTCGGAATCGAACGGGCTGTATCATTTCAGCGACCGGGTTGAGGTGAGTACGTCGCTGGAGATTACAGCGATGAAGCTGCGGGCGTTTATTTCGGAGCACCGTGGGGTGGTGGTGGATCAGGAGAAGGGGAAGATGCAGATCCGTCTGGGAACTCCGGGGTTCTTTGGCCACTGGGGTAAAACGACGGCTCGCCAGCCTGTGGACCTGCGGATTTCCTTCGAAACAACTCGCAATGCGCGTGCGCCGCACGAGAAGATACGGACTCATCGGCTGGTGACGGTAGAGATTCATTCTCAGGGTAAGGTGCCGGGGATGGATCATTTTGCGGCTCGTTGTTTAAGCCTGATGCGTGATTTGAAGGCATTTCTGCAGGGTTCGTAGGTTCTGCGTCGGGCGAATCTGTGGGTCGCCCCACCCTACCCTGCCCTCCTGAATTCGCTCCGTTTTCGCCGTTTCGGCACGCAACTTGCTGCCTTTTGGCGAAATGCTGGGGTTGCTGTCTTGCGGCAGTTTGCCGCTGTTTTCCGCTTCTGCACCGCGGGATTGACCGGCTGTTACCGGTTCCCGTAGACTTGGCGGACTTGATTTTACAGCAATTGCTCAGTTCTGCCTGCGTTCTGACCGGGCTGCCTTTGTGGCAGTTTGCGGCAACGCGGGTACGGATTCGATAGTCCTCAGAATTCAGGATAGATGCCCACAATGGAGTTCCTGGAAAAAGTCGGCGATTTCTTTTCCGCCACGACTCACCGGATCGAACGCGGGATCACATCTCTGTTTGGTTCCTCGAACGAGCGTCGCATGCGGCGTTTGGGTTTTGTGCGTGACCGTGACGGTCGTACGTCGATCCTGCCTGGTTCGCTGCTGGACCGGATCAACAAGCTGGAGCCTGAGTTGCAGAAGCTGTCGGATGCCGAGCTGAAGCAGACGGCGGCGAAATTCCGTGCGCGTCTGCGTAACGGGGAGACTCTGGACGACCTGTTGCCCGAGGCCTTTGCGGCGGTGCGTGAATCGGGTCGGCGTTTTCTGAAGATGCGTCATTACGAGGTGCAGTTGATCGGGGGTTACATTCTGCATCAGGGGATGATTTCCGAGATGGTGACTGGCGAAGGGAAAACTCTGGTGGCAACGCTGCCGGCTTTTCTGAACGCCATCGCGGGCAAGGTGCATGTGGTGACTGTCAACGACTATCTGGCGCGTCGTGACATGGAGTGGATGGGTCCGATTTATCTGAATCTTGGCCTGACGGTGGGAGCGATTCAGTCGGACATGAGTTCTGCCGAGCGTCAGGTGCATTACGCCTGCGACATTACGTACGGGACCAGCAATCAGTTTGGTTTTGACTATCTGCGTGACAACATGAAGCCGACGGTGGATCTGCAGGTGCAGGGTCCGCTGGATTACGCGATTGTCGACGAGATTGACAACATTCTGATTGATGAGGCGCGTACGCCGCTGATTATCTCGGGCCCGGCCCATGACAATCTCGACAAGTATCCTCGTGCCGAAGCAATTGCTCGTCAGCTGCGGAAGGACGTGGACTTTGAGGTGAAAGAGAAGGAGCACACCTGTCATCTGACGGAAGAGGGTGTGCGGCGTGCTGAGCAGCTGGCGGGTGTGGAAAGCTTTTACACGGCCGGCAACATGGAGTGGCCGCATCTGCTGGACAATGCGTTGAAGGCGCACCACCTTTACAAGCGTGACGTGAGTTACGTGGTCGAGCGTGGCGAGGTGGTGATTGTTGATGAAAACACGGGCCGCAAGATGGAAGGTCGGCAGTGGTCCGACGGTCTGCATCAGGCGGTGGAAGCCAAAGAGGGAGTGAAGATCAAGGCTGAGACTCAGACGCTGGCCACGATCACTCTGCAGAACTACTTCAAGCTGTATCGCAAGTTGTCCGGGATGACCGGGACGGCGATGACGGAAGCGGAAGAGTTTCTGAAGATCTACAATCTGGATGTGGTGGCGATCCCCACCAACCGTCACATGCAGCGGATCAACCATCCGGACAGCATTTACGGTTCGGAGAAGGAAAAGTGGGATGCTGTGGTGAAGGAAATTGTGGATGTGCATGCGACCGGTCGACCGGTGCTGGTCGGCACAACCTCGATCGAACTCTCTGAGATGCTCAGTCATCTGCTGGGTCGTCGCGGGATTTCGCACAAGGTGCTGAATGCCAAGTTTCATGAGCGTGAGGCGGAGATTGTGGCGCAGGCAGGTCGTCTGAAGGCGGTGACGATTGCCACCAACATGGCGGGTCGTGGTACGGACATTATTCTGGGTGGCAATCCGGAACATTCGGCGTGGGAAGAGCTGAAATCGCGTTATTCATCGCGTCTGGAGGTGCCCAAATCGGAGTGGGATGAACTGACGCGACAGATTGCCGAGCGTGAGGGCATGCTGACGGAGGGCAAGGAAGTTTCGCAGCTGGGTGGTCTGCACGTGGTTGGCACAGAGCGTCATGATTCGCGGCGTATTGACCTGCAGCTGCGAGGGCGTGCCGGGCGTCAGGGCGACCCGGGTTCCAGTCGCTTCTTTATTTCGCTCGACGACAAGCTGATGCGTCTGTTTGCCGGTGACACGGTGAAGCGGATTATGCAGTGGGCTGGTCTGCGGGAAGGCGAGCCGATCGTCAGCCCCATGGTAACTCGTCGCCTTGAAGCGGCTCAGAAGAAGCGTGAGGAGCAGCACTTCGACCAGCGCAAGAACCTGCTGGAATATGACGAGATCATGGACGAGCAGCGGAAGCGAACGTATTCGTACCGCCAGCAGATTCTGGATGGGCAGGACTGTCGGACTCTGATCCTGAAGATGATGCATGACGAGATTGATCGTTACACGAAGCATTTCCTGGCGAAGAATTATCGCTGGGAATCCGTGGCAGCGATGATTACTCAGAAATTCGAACTGGATGCTGATGTCAGCACGGTGCGGGGTCTGGAGCTGCCAGAGCTGGAGCGGTGGATTCGGGACGCTGGTGAGCGGCAGGGTCTGACGTGGATTCAGGAGCAGCTGGATATTCATCTGCCGGAGGACGCAGAGAGTCGTCTGGACTGGAACTGGCTTTCGCTGACTCGCTGGGCCAATCGCACGTTCGGGTTGTCGTTGAATGACCGGGAGCTGCGGTCTCTGGAGCGTGGAGCGGTTGCCGACTTCCTGCTGGAGCAGGCGAAAACCGGGATTGCGCGATGGGATCTGAGCGACTTTTCGGGGTTGCTGGAGGAGTTGTATCCAGAGCGGTCGCTGGCCGCGTGGGCTAACTACAACTTCCTGCTGGGTTTGAAACCTGAAGAGCTGCGAGGTCTGGATGAGGCCGGGGTTGTGCGTTTGCTGAAGGAGCGTGTGCAGGTTCGTTACAACGAGAAGGAAGCCACATTTCCGGTCTCGGTGGGAATGCACAAGTTTCTTGCCGGAGACGGTCAGCAGAACGAGCGAGCGCGGCGGGAAACGCTGGCACGCTGGGCAGCGACTCGCTTCCGTCTGGAACTGAATCCGGAAGAGTTTGCGGACTATCAGACGAATAAGATTTTTGAGGTGCTGTTGGGGATCAGCCGCAGCTTCCTTGCTCGTCGTCCGACTGCGGCCGCCGTTGACGCGCGTCTGAATGAAATCCTTGGTGACACACCGCAGCATCGGTCGCTTTCCGAGTCTCAGACGGGGGCTCTGCTGGCGTGGTTTGAAACCGAGCTGGGGCTGGGTCTGAACGCTGAGCGGATTCAGTCACTGAGTGTGGCGCAGGTGCGGACAGAGATCCTGCAGGGAATTGATCAGGTATTCCGTCCTGAGCTGCGGCATACGGAACGTTCGATCCTGCTGGAGTTTCTGGATACGGCGTGGAAAGAGCATCTGTATTTCATGGGGCATCTGCGTCAGGGCATCGGCTTTGTCGGGTATGCTCAGCAGGATCCGCGTACGGAGTACAAGCGTGAGGGTCGGCGGGCGTTCCTGAGCATGTGGGAGCGAATTGCCGAGCAGGTGACTCAGACGGTCTTCCGAGTGGAGCATGAGAGTCCGGATTTTGTCAGCTCGTTGTGGCGGATCACGGCCACCGAGCATGACGTGGCACCGCCTGCTGACAATCGAATCGACGAACTGCAGACGAATGCTCCGGAGGCTGGTGAGGAAGGTCGGACAGTGAAGCCGATCGTCAACGCCGGGCCGCGGATCGGACGTAACGACGACTGTCCCTGTGGCAGTGGAAAGAAGTACAAGAAGTGCTGTGGTCGCTGAGCATGGTCTGATGATGTTTGTGCGGGTCATCAGTCGCTGTCATGCGGAATGGATTCTGTCATGCACTGGTTACTTAATAGTGTATATGTGCTGCTGCTGACCTGCCTGTCTCCGCTGATTGTCTGGAGGATGGTGCGGCACGGACGTTATCGTCGCGGGTTGGCGGCCAAACTGCTGGGGCGATTACAGCGTCCGCCAGGTGTTCGACCGGTCGTCTGGTTTCATGCGGTCAGTGTGGGTGAAGTTGTTCAGCTGCAGAAGATTGTGCTGGAATTTCGGCGTGCGACAGCGGATCGGTTTGCGGTACTTGTGACAACCTCCACGGATACGGGTTTTGAGCTGGCTCAGCAGCGTTTCCCGGACTGCACGGTTGACTGGTTTCCGCTGGATTTTTCGTGGGCTGTGCGACGGGCAATCAGCCGCGTCCAGCCTGTGCAGGTCGTGTTGATGGAGCTGGAGTTGTGGCCGGGGTTCATGGCAGCCTGTCGCAATCGTGGAATTCCGGTAGCGATCGTGAATGCTCGACTCAGTGAACGCAGTTTTCGTCGTTACCTGCGTGTGCGAGGTCTGCTGCAGCCGATGTTTTCCGGTCTCCGCCTGATTGCTGCACAGTCGCCGGCGATTGCCGAGCGTTTGCGGTTACTTGGTGCCCGACCGGATGCGTTACAGATTACCGGGTCGATCAAATTCGATGGGGCGGAGTGTCGGGACGATCATCCGGGGTTGTCGGCTCTGCGCGCGGCATTCCTCATGGAGCACTCGGGGCCGGTTCTGGTGGCTGGCAGCACGCAGGAACCTGAGGAGCAGTTGATTCTGGATGCGTGGCAGCAACTGCTGCCGGAATGTCCCGAGCTGACTTTGATTCTGGTCCCGCGACACAGGGAACGGTTTGACGCTGTGGCGGAACTGGTCCAGCAACGGGGTTGTAGTCTGATACGTCGGTCTGCCGGGGCGATGCCTGTTGAGCTGTCTGCTGCGAGGGACAGTCTGGGGCGTCCGGCTGTTCGTCTGCTGGATACGATTGGTGAACTGAGTGCCTGCTGGGGACTGGCTGATCTGGCGTTTGTGGGTGGCAGCTTTGGCAATCGCGGCGGCCAGAATATGATTGAGCCGGCGGCGTGGGGTGCGGCGGTGCTGTTTGGACCGCATACGTGGAACTTCCGTGATGTGGTGCAGGTTTTTCTGGAAGCGAACGCCTGCCTGCAGCTGGCGGACCCGGCGGACCTGCTGCCGGCACTGCGAGGTCTGTTGCAGGATCCTGCAGCTGCCCTACGACTGGGCGCGACAGCTCGGCAGACGGTTCAGCGACAGCAGGGAGCCGTAGCGGTGACGATTCGCCTGCTGCTGGAACGCTGTGAGCTTGAGCAGCATCTGCCCGTGCAGGTCATCACCCGCGCCGCCTGAACCGATCCCTCAACCGCCAGAATCCACGGGCCGCCTCCGGGACCACCGAGCGACAGCTCGGAGACGCTGGATAACAGCACGCGTCAGCTGACGCTGACGGGTCGCCCGTATGGCGGGGGGGGGGGCTTGAACGCGGTGGACAACACGGGCTGAAGCCCATGCTACGACCACCGAGCACCAGTTTGGGGACGCTGCCCGGGCTCCCCTTTGCTGAGTGGTTATCAGCCCACGGATTGGCTGAGCGACGGGAAAACGTCCGCCGCGTCGCGACTTTGTGTGGGTAGAAGACGGCCGGGCAGGAATGCTCGGGCTACGGTTGTCGGCCAACAACGACAACTGAACAGTGGCAGTTGACTTCGGCTCGGCAGGAGCCTCGCCCTCCCAAGGGAACGTCACTGACCGCTGAAAACTGATGACAGCTCGCCCCTGGGACCACCGAGCACCAGCTCGGTAACGCTCCATAACAACACCCGTCAGCTGACGCTGACGGGGGCGCCTATATGGCGGGGGGCAGTTCGGCTCGGCAGGAGCCTCGCCCTCCCAAGGGAACGTCACTGACCGCTGAAAACTGATGAC
>CAXBSH010000256.1:0-8376 GCA_963977705.1 uncultured Planctomycetaceae bacterium | reverse complement strand
GTCGGCGCCAGCATCCGTACGACCGCAGCGGGAAGCAGTGTAACAGTTGCAGCCGTCGGCAGCGTGATCCATGCGGCAACAGCAGCCGCTCTCGGAGATTCCTCCCAGCTCGCAATACAGTCTGAAAGATCTTTTCAACTCCTGCAGGGCGGTATTCTTCAGGTTTCTGGTGACGATAGTCGCATGACGATTGACGGGGGCAGATACCTTTCCATTGCCGCCGGCAGTGCAATTCTTGCAGGCGTGGTGTTCGAGCAGCAGAGTGGCTCCCCGGTGCCCGTGGCTGTCGGTGCAGACTCACAAATCACGCTGACCGCACCAGGTGAACTCTGGCTGGCTGGCAGTGTCTCATCCACTGGTTCAATGACTTTTAATGCGGGAAAGAAGGAATTTGATCACGCTGAGTACTTCGACACAATCCCCGGTCGCGTGCTGGGCACAGCAGCGATCGATCAGGATCAGGTCAATGCACTTCGCTCCGAAATTGTTCCATCGGAAATACGCACTGCAATGAATGCCGTGGGACTATCCCTCGGCGAAACTGTGACGTTCACAGAACTTGAAAACAATCTTCGCTGGCTTATCACTGACGATCAGCAACATCGTTATGTGCTCTACCTTGCCGATCCTGATGCAGACGGAGCAATCGATGCAGTACAGTTCATGGAGCCACATGCTCTGATTGGGCAGCGAGGGTTTGGCTTCCTCGTCTCCGGTACGATAACCCTCATGGAAGCCGACCGAGAACTGCGCCTGCAGTCGGCGGACGATGTCCTGATCCGCGGAAATCTCAATCTGCTCGGCGCGAACAGCAATCTGGTACTGCAGTCCGATCAATGGGTCTATGTCGAAGGCGAACTGCAGGTTAATGGAGATTTGACCGTTTATGGTGGCGTTGAGCTTGACGCCACACCATCCACTGGTAACTCCAGAACCACGAGTGTACTGGTACCTGCAACGTCACGACTTGTTACCACCGGAGCAGATACTCGAATCGACATCCGCGGTGCCCAGGACATTGATCTGCTGGGAACTGTCGTGGCCGGTGGGGTCATTACGGAATCCGGAGTCTCCTGGACCGGACCGGATTCCAGCGTTGAAGTCCATGCTGGACAGCAGCTTTTTGTCGATACCGGCGTCCTCGCTGCCGGGCACGTTTTCCTGCAGGGCGGATCCGCCGGCCCGGATGACGAAGGACTCGCCCTGCTCGTAACCACAGCCGGTGGAGTTACAGCAGCGGGGTTGACATCAACCACAATAGGCAGCACTGCTGAGCTTCGCAGCTTCGGCAATATGCAGATCATGGGAAACATCGTCGCCGGAGGAACGATGATTCAGCAGGTCAATGCCGCAGGTGATCGGATCGGCGAAAGCTTCATCTGGCAGGACAAACCGGCATCGATCGTTATGGCTGCGGAAGATGGTCAGGCATGGCTCGGAGGCCTCGCCTTATCGCGTACTGGACAACTCGCTGAAACCGGAGGCTACCTCTGGACGAACAGCCACATCGAAATCCATGGTGGAATCAACGAAAGCGGCCTCGGCGCTCGCATCTCAGCCGCCAGCCAGATTGTCGCCGTAAGTCCCGATGCCACGATCCTGATCGACTCCACAGGCGATGCTGAAGTCCTTGGATCAATCATCGCCGGAGGTACTGCCCAGCGTTCCTACGATAGTGAGGGACAGTACCTGGGGCGGACGATCACAACCTTTAATGGCGAATCCGAAATACGTATCGAAGCTGATTCACAGATTCGCCTTGGCCGTGATCTCCGTGCGGGTCGACGAATTGATCTTGTTGGGGGACTTGACCCAATCGAATCGTCGATTCCCTACTCCGGAAATGGCATCCTTGTGCTCGGATCAGTGCAGATGAACACTTGGCGGCCGAACAGCGAAATCAATCTGAATGCCCCCGGCCCCATCTCTATTCTTGCTCCCGCTCACACACAGGAGTTGCGGGCCGATGACTTCATCAACCTCGCCAGTGGACGCCTCGCCGAGGATGTCTCGCTCACTCTGTGGCTTAGCAAAGTCGACTTCGACCTAAGAACACAGATCACTGTCCCGGCCACTGACACTTTGACCAACGATGGCATCGAAGATTTGCTGCAGGATCTGCAGAACGCTCTCAACGCCGCCGTTTGGACCGTCATTCGTTCCGACAATGCACTGCATCCCGTCGACAGTCATTACAGCTTCATGCGCTCCAATCCAGACCTTGTCGTAGCGGTTCTCGACTCAAAACTGGCCTTCACCGGACCATGGAAACATCGGCTCGAAGTCAACGGAACTGCCAATGCGGACCTGCTTGGCTGGACCGACCTCAGCACTAATCTCAATTCGAGCCTGCCATACGCACTGCTGGCAGCAGAGGCTGGTTCTGTAATCCGCATCGGTACACCCGCCGGCCCCAACGGCAAACTCTACATAGGCGGTAAAGTACTTGCCGCTCAGGAAATCGAACTTCATAGTGGTGCCCCGGACGCATCTGCGTCACCCGACACAGTCTACGTGGACCTCGATTCCACCGGACTCCTCGAAACCGTTGATGGCTCAATCACCCTCAGCCCCGGCGCAAACACGGTTCTGCGAGGCAGCGTCATCGCTGGTGGCCCTCAGTCTGATGTCATTTTGACCGCCTCGGAGTCCATTCATCTTCGCGGCAATCTCACCGCAGGTCGCGACATCCTTGTATCTGCAGGCAGCACGATTCGCCCGAGTACCGAAAGTATCCACACATGGGGAACAAGCCGACTCAGCACAACACACGGCGGCAGAATACTCGTAACTGGAGTCAATGATGTTATCATCGACAGCACGATCGGCACCGGTAGCGGTGACTTGCAGCTGATTGAACTTCGATCGACTCAGGGAAACCTGCTCGTCGCGAAGGAATCCGGACGCATCGAAACCGGCACCCAGCTCAATTTCTTCGGACACAGCGTCGAAATCGCGGGCGTGGTGACCAGTACGCGCGCAACTGACGATCCCACGGACTATGAAGTCACCATTGATATCGCTGGGATCGCGGCACTCCATGGCGACATGCGGCTATCAGGGTCTCTGCTCGTACGTGCTGCTGAGATAAACATCTACGACCAGTCAGTCGTCGTACGCGGGCCCGCCCAACAGCTTCGCTTTGAAGCCACCGAAGATTTGACCTTCGGCCGAATCGCTCCCGATTCTGACGGTCAGCGCAGACAATTGGGCGCCGTGGTCAGTGCACCCGAACTCCACCTGCACGCTGGTCGACTGCTGACCCTCAATTCGGGCTCTATCCTGTACTCATCAGAAGCCGGTGAGTCCACGCACATTTCCGCAGGATCCGCCGTGATTGCCGGCTCGATCCTCGCCGGTGCTGACCTCGATGAAAATCGCCTTCCGGTGTGGACAGCTCCCGGAGCTGCTATTCTTGACGTAACCGGCGATTTGACACTGGGTGCTATGGGAGTCGACGGGGATGGATTCGACGTTCCCCGAGGCGGTACCATTCGTGCCGTCAATGAGATCCACTTGCTTGTGGGTGGCACCCTGTCGCAAAGTCCGCTCAGCACTATCGAAGTCGATGCCACTGCCGCGGGTACGCGCGTGCCCTCGATACCGTCAGTTCTGAAACTTGAAGCCACCGCAGCCATTCAGTTGTTCGGACTCGTCCGCACGATTGATGACGGATCAGACATTCAAATCCAGACGCCCGGACAGATTCTGGTCGGTGGACTGATTGATGCAGACGATCAGTTGACACTGACCGCAGGAACCCATGCGACTGGATGGAGTCTGATTGTACTGCCCGTGGTTCTGGGGGGTATTCCCGAGGAACGCGTATCCGGAGGTGAGGTCAGAACCGGCGTGGACGGTACCATCCACCTCGATGCTGCTGACGGAATCCTCCTGCAGGGAAATGTCGGATCTGTCGCCAGCAGCGATACCGGTCTATTGGCAACAACCGCCGCTGTCACGGCAACTTCGGGGATTTCCGACATTAACGTCGAAGGTCGTGTTGCGGCTGCCGAGCAACTGGAATTTTTCGCCCGACAGATCTCCATACTTGCCGGCGGAAGTCTTAGAATGACCTCCGACAGCGCTCAATTACGACTCAATTCCAGCGAATTGATTTATCTGGAATCATCGGTCGTAGCCGACGGCACAACTCTCAACCCAGGATTGATCCACACGACCGGATATGTACATCTGCTTTCCGACCGCATCGTGGCCGATGGTATTGTCAACAGCACGAACGACAGCATTTTGCTCAGTACCGCTTCTCTGATGGAAATCGCTGGTCAGATCAGCAGTCCGGCAATTCGCGTTCAGGCTGGCGTAGACCTTTCGTGGACCCGCGCACACCTCGAAGATAACTCCATCACCCGTAGCGACCTTGCCGTCGCAGATGTTCTGATCAGCGGCGCAGGCTCGCTGAACTCCACAGGAGACCTGTCGCTGCTGATCGGCGGCAAACTTGATATCGCCTCGGAAGCCAGCGTCGCGGGTGGTCTGACCACACGCGCCCGGCCAGTGGTCACCACCGTGCCACAGACTGTCTACGTTGTCACTGGCTATAATCAGGTAGCTATCGGTACCATCTCGGTGCCGGAAGTCAGGATTGTATCCACCAACGTGACCCGACAGGTGGGTATGGAGGAATTCAAAGTTGGCTCAGTCTACTATACAATGGATATCACTCTGACGCAGGATGGGTATTACAACCCGCGCGCTGCGGCAGGCGCGAAAATACGTGAATTCTTCATTGAAGGGATCGATTACTATAACGCGTCCGACTACCCACACGGCCTGACTAGTGGCGTTCCTGTGATCGACTGGACGGCCTTCGGCGCCCAGACCCCCACCTCCGACTACCGACAGTCAGACTATCGCACCTTTGCCCAGCTGAATGACGTCCAACGAAGCGCCGTCCTCCGCACTCTGGGCTACATGCCCCTCTACGACTTCGCCTTCACCAACGCCCGCAGGAAGCAGACGGTCGATGGCGTACCCACGGATACTCCGTGGACACCAGACTGGCAGAACGCACAGCAAGTCATCGAATTCGTGCCGATAGCCGGTTGGAACGATAAGTACATACGGATGCCGCAGGGTGCTGCGGCTGACGTTCTGCGCGTCGTCTCACAGGGTGTACCGATGGTCGGTTCTGAGAAAGTCGGAAGCTATTACGACAAGGCACAAACGTCGTATACCCAGGATCGCTCTACGGCCGTTGAAACATGGGGAAATGTCAACGAACCAAACCCCAATCCGGGGGAAAACCTCTACCGGCAATTGACCATTGACGTCGATGCCAGCCCCGCACGATGGCGAATCGATTACGCAGGCACTGGCCGCCGACTCTTTACGATGGGAGATGGGCGTATTGATGCCACACTGACACGTGATCCCAAGTGGTATTGGCAGTCTGACTCCCGAGAAGCAGGTGTCCCCGACGCCCCAATTGGAAATGCTGCGAGTGTGGCAGGAACCTTTGGAACGGGCCGAAACGTTTACGTTCCTGCTGGTTATCGCAGCGAACTTGCCTCGGTCAGCAGCTTTTCAGAAATCGGACAAAGAACCCAAAAAGGCAGCGATGATCTCGTCTACAACCCACGCCGGTACATGTTCTACGGTAACTACCTGCAGTGGTATAACGCTCTGGCAACCGCACGGGCAAACGGAGCCACACTTGCTGAACCACGAACACCGCAGCAAAACTCGTCTATCTCCCAGCACACTGTCCATATCACAATGCTCGGGGTCTATAAGGTTGGCGGCGTTTGGCGTTATCCCAGTAACAACGAGCCCGTTACATGGTCACACTGGAGCAACACTTTCGACGGCAATGACAATGCGACTGTCGCACAGATGTGGCAGGGTGATTACTGGGATGACATTCCTCCATGGTACAATCCCCGACCGTCGGTCTGGCAGTATGAGCCGTCCAGTTACTATCAATCCACGAATGAGACATTCCGCGACTACAGTGCTGTCTGGTCTTCCATTCGCACTGATGTCCACGATCAGAGATTGACCCTGAGCTACCAATGGGTCAGCCAGGCACATGATGTCTACGGGAAACGAGAACGCTATGAAACTGTGCCCGTGGATGTCACAGTCGTCAGTGAGAAAACCGTTACACGATGGGGCGCACAGCCTATCACCGAATCCCAGACAACACTGGTCTCCGCACGCATAAACGACAACACACCTGTTGCCTCAGGTGTCTTCGGTGCCCCGGCACTACAGGCAACCGCAACTTTGTTCGTCGACGTGGCAGGGGCAACTGCAATTCGCGGTCGTATTGGGTCAACCACTGGATCGGCACATATCAACGTAGGCGGTTCCCTTTTGCTGGAAGGGCAACTGCCCGACGGAACATCGACGGCAGATACGGAGGCAGCAGCGGGCGAACTCTTTGCTGCAAACAGCATTCTGATCGCTGCCAATGGAGCATTCACTCTGGCGGAAACAGGGATCCTGAGGCAGACCACAGCACAACCGTTGGATGACGCAGGCATCAGTCTTTCTGCCGCCGGCACAGTCATGCTGTCCGGTCGTGTGCTCGCAGAATCCTCCGTGCTGGTTCAGGGCGGCGGCTCCGTCACACTTGACGGTGAAGTCACATCCTCCGCCGGAATCTCAATTCAGTCAGGCAATAACCCTGCAGCAAATGGAAGTATCTTCGGAACTGCATACGCCAGCCTGCAGACCACCAGCACACTGCACTCCATTGATCTGCTTGCCGGCGACACCGCAGGAAGTATTATCCTGAATAGCACTGGCATCACGGCTACCCGGATTTTCCTTACAGCGCCGGCAGGCTCCGTGCAGCACGGACCGGGTGGGCTGATCACGGCTGATCTCCTGCAGGTTCGGTCACATTCCGGGGTGATGGCACGCACAGCTGTAACTCGGATCGACGCGGAAGTCGCTGGACAAGGCGATATCACGGTGCGCAGCCTGAATGACGTCACACTCCAGCTACTGACAGCCAGTGGCCAGATCACAGTTTTCGTCGCCGGCAATATTCATGCTGAAAATGTCATCGTCACGGGAAGCGCCCCATCCGATGCGATCTCACTGATTGCTCAATCTCCGCAGATTGATTCACCGGCAAACATACTCCTCGGCACTGTGGGCGTGAATGACACTGGGAGAATCACCCTCGAAGCATCCGGAACCATCGATGGACTTAATGATCTGATCGTCAACCCGGCAGGACTCCGTGCCGGCTATCTGGCCGTCAAAGCCCCGGTAGTTCCAAATCTTGTGCTTCGTGTCGCTGAGGCAGACATTTCAGTACTTGACCCGGGCAGCCTGCGGATCACACAACTGGGTACACAGACACTCACACTGTCTGTGTCACTCAACAGCGGTGCACTGACGGTTGATCACTCCCTCGGTGATATTGTACTGAAGAATATTGCCCTCAATAACAATGCTGATGATCAGGACCTCACAGTCACGGCTGGCGGCAACATTGCCATTGGCCGGATCCTCGCTGGCCTGTACTACACGTCAGCAGCGGAACTTCCCCAGACTGGTCCAGGCGCAGCAGCAGGAATCTATTCACTCAATGACGTTCTGCTGACTGCTGGTGGTAAAATCACGCAGTTTCAATCTGACCTGGCCATTGACCTCATCGCTGATCACCTGATCATTCGCGCACAGAACGGGATCGATCAGTTTGAAACCTCCGTCCAGACAATGGACGTCCAGACAGTCTCCGGTGACATCTTCATCAGCGATTTCGACGGTTACGGAGAAACTGCGCCCGGGTTGCATCATCTGCTGGCCTCCGCACCGACTGGTTCCATCACCATCTCGACCGTCGGCACACTCACAGTGGACAGGGTAACCGCCACAGGCACAAACGGCACGGTGACCCTGATCAGCACTGCAGGAAACCTGCTGGTGTCTCCCTCAGAACAGGGTTCACGCATCACATTTTCGACCGGAATCGACCTTCGTGCTGGCCAGACACTTCGGCTGCCCTCGTTCGTCACTGCGTCCGAACTCACGTCTTATCGCGCGGACGAACTGATATTCGATGACACATCTCTGGATGGCACAGGCGGCACAAACGACGGGACCGCACTCCCCGGGGAAATCAAAACCGGTCACCTCGTGCTGGAGCAACGCAATGGACTGTCTCTGCAATACGTCCAGTCGATCAGAGCGCAGCAGGTTGAATTGTATTCCGATGCAAATGTCTCAATTGCGGGGCTCGCCTCACTCGCCACGGCTTCGCTCACAATCCATGCCCGCGGAACTCGTACGGTTGTGGCACGGAGTTACGACGCGACCTCCGGCACTCTCCTGACGTCAGAGCAACCGGCAGGCAGCATCACGATCTCCGCCGGATTGTTTGACGTCGAACTATGG
>CAXBSH010000255.1:0-8382 GCA_963977705.1 uncultured Planctomycetaceae bacterium | reverse complement strand
GCCTGACGGGTTTCGTGGGTAATGACAAGGCTTCAGCCCGTGTTTTCCACTGCGTTCAAGCCCCCCCCACTGGCGAGCCGTCAGCGTTAGCTGACGGGTGTTGTCGTTTGCGTCAGAGCGGTTGTGGTTTTCCAAGCACGGAAGCAGTTTGGAGTGCGTTTTTCGCCAACCCCATCAAACTGCAACCTGCCGCTGCGGACATGATTTCGCGTTGATCCGATTCCGCATCGATCGGCTGTTTTGGGCAGGGCGATGCAGCCGCGCGTCACTGAAAAACGCGATGATTTCACGATGTGGCCGGACAATTGCCGTTACGGCGATTCAGCAGAGACTGATTACCGTTCCGGGTGGTGGACCTGCGGGATCACATGCCAGGGGGAGCTTCAGCGGCAGTGCAGACAAATTCCAGTCGGGCTGTGACTTTGCCTTCGACGGAGACCTTGCCTTTGAGATAGAACGCATTGGAGACGCGTTCTGTCAGTTCCACATCAATCTCAATTGTTTCGCCGGGGCGAATCATGCGACGGAACTGGACGTTGTTCAGTCGAGTCACCACGGGAACTTCATTGGTCCCGGTCGGCACGATCCCGGCAATCAGCACAGCACCTGCCTGGAAGCACGATTCACACTGCAGCACTCCGGGGAAGACCGGGAACTGCGGATAATGACCCTGGAATACCGGCAGGTCAGGGCTGAGGAACTTACGAGCGACGATGCGGGAATCCGTGCGTTCCGTTACTTCATCAAGCCACAGAAATGGGTCCCGGTGCGGAATCAACTGCTGGATCTGACTGCGGTTCACGCTGGAGTCCGTTCGTGTGAGGAGTGATTGAGTTGGGATCTGCGGGAGAGGCAGAGCAGGTGGCTGCGAGAGCCACCTGCTGCGACCAATCGTCAGATCTCGATCTTCAGTTCTTCGATCTTGCGATACAGGCTGGACAGTCCGAGTACCAGTCTGCGAGCAGCTTCCTTTTTATCGGGGCACTGACGCAGGACTCGGGTGATGTGCAGTCGTTCGTAGTGTCGCAATGCGGATCGCAGGTCATCTGTATCGGGCAGCGAGGACGTCCCGCCCAGCAGATCTGGTGGCAGATCGTTGGGAGTGATCTCTTCGCCTTCGCACATCATGACAGCTCGTTCGATGGCGTTATCCAACTGGCGGATATTGCCTTTCCAGTGAGCGGCCATCAGGGTGCGAATCGTTTCACTGGTTGCGCCGGAAACGCGCTTGCCCATGGCATCACGGTGCCGAACGATGAAGTATTCCACCAGTTCCGGGATGTCATCGAGACGTTCGCGGAGTGCCGGGATACGAATCTTGACGCCGTCGAGGCGATAGAACAGGTCTTCCTGGAAGTTGCCGTCAGTCACTTCCTGTGACAGTTCACGCGAGGTGGCGGCGATGATGCGAGCACTGACGCGAACCGGCTTGGTTCCGCCGACAGGCGTCACTTCAGAATACTCAATGGCACGCAGGATTTCGGACTGAGTACCAGCAGGCAGCTGAGCAACCTCATCGAGGAAGACCGTACCACTGCCAGCGCTGATCAGTGCGCCGGTCTGGCCATCACTGGTTCCGAACAGCTGGGCTTCCAGGAGTTCAACCGGTCGAGTGCCACAGTTGACTGCCATGAACGGGTCGGACGCGTTCGGGCCAGCCATGTGAATTTCGCGAGCAAACAATTCCTTGCCGGTGCCGGTTTCTCCGACAAGCAGGACATTGGAATTGGTGGCTGCAACCTTGCGAATGGTCTTCAGCAGATCCTGGATCACGGCGCTGGACCCCACGACCTGATCGAAGCCCGAGCTGCGAGCAAGGTCTTTGCGAAGCCGCTGGTTTTCGCGGTAGAGATCCTGGAACTTGAACAGCCGCTGCATCCGCTTGACGAGTTCTTCGAAGCGAACGGGCTTGACGAGGTATTCGAAGGCGCCAGCAGTGAAGGCCTCGACCGCGGTTTCAACGCTGGGGTAGGCTGAGATGATCATCACGAACATGGCCGGATTGATGCGATGCAGCTGCTTCAGCACCCGAATACCATCGCCGTCCGGCAGCTGAATATCGCAGATACCGACATCAAAGTCGCGTTCCTGAGCGACGCGAATCGCTTCCGTGGCGTTAGCCGCCGTGCGCACTTCAAAACCTTCGCCCATCAGGAATTCCGCAAGGGTTTCACGGATGATGGGTTCGTCTTCAACAATCAGGACCGACTTACGCTGAGCAATAATTCCCGACACAGTTACTGATTCTCCGGTAAAACAGGACAGGCCGAGGGATGGCCAACACAGCTTCCCGCTGTGATTCCCAGACTGCGACCTGAATGCGCAATCCAATCTGAGTGGAAATCGGCCCTGGCAAAGTCTGAGACGAAACGTTCAGCTTTGCTGCAACCACCATTGCAGACGACACGGGCCTATTTTTCACTCGAAAAACGTCCGACATCTGCAGATTCCTGAATTCTGTGCCAAATTCGGGGATTCAGAAGCAGTCCGTTCGGGATCCGGGGACTGGGGAGCGGTGGTAACCGGAAAAATCGTCAAATCTGGATCAGCAAGTGGGGGGGGGAATCTGAGCCGAAACGGCCCCCGGATGGCAGCCGCTGCCCGGTTTTTGGGCAGTTGCCAAGGTATGGGCGCCTGAAGTGGCCGGCGAATCGGGTGTTGGGACTCGCCGGGCTCCGTGATTCTGGGCTGACAAGCACCATCGCGGTCGTGGGCATCGAGGTACTCGCGGTTCGGCGGGAGCCTCGCCATTTTCCCTGGGACCACCGAGCACCAGCTCGGTGAGGCTCCTGCGCGATGACACCCGTCAGCTGACGCTAACGGGGGACTTTGCCTTCGTTATTGCGTCGTGGAGTTCTCGTTTCACCGTGGCTTGGGGGGACCGTGATCCTGTGAGGATGAGCGGGTTGATTTCGTGTTCAGTGATGGGTCGATTTTCCCGCAGAGGCGTTGAGGCGCAGAGAGGATTTTTTTTGTGTGGCTTTTTCTCTGCGTCTCCGCGTCTCTGCGGGATATGGCTTTCGTTAAACCGGACTTGAGCGAACCTCAACGAATGATTTTGGGTCAACGAAAAATCGTGTGCGCACGTGGAGGTTGTAGTTTGATGGGGTTGGCGAAGAACGCACTGGATACTGCTTCCGTGCCAGAAAAACACAACCGCTTAGGCGCAACCGACAACACCCGTCAGCTTACGCTAACGGCTCGTATGTGGGGGGGCTTGAACGCGGTGGACGACACGGGCTGAAGCCCATGTTACGACCACCGAGCAGCAGCTCGGTGACGATGCTGAGGCGGCGGTTTAGTGGTGATCAGCTCACGGAATGGCTGAGCGACGGGCAAGCAGTGCGATGCGGGGCGGCTTTGTGTGGGCCAAAGGCAGCCGGGCAGGAATGCCCGGGCTACATTTTGGCTGACCACTGACTACTGAGCACTGACCACTTCTTTCGGCTCGGCAGGAGTCTCGCCCTCCCAAGGGGGACTTCCCTGGGACCACCGAGCACCAGCTCGGTGAGGCTCCTGCGCGATGACACCCGTCAGCTGACGCTAACGGCTCGTATGTGGGGGGGCTTGAACGCGGTGGACAACACGGGCTGAAGCCCATGCTACGACCACCGAGCAGCAGCTCGGTGACAGCGGTGCACGCGCACACCCGTCAGCTGACGCTAGGGGCTCGTCAGGGCCAGGTCGGTCGTGGTATTTCTAGAGAATGTTTGTTGCTGCTGCTTCGCCACTTCATAGTAAGCGCGCCTGGCGTTGAGTTATCTGCAGTTTCCAGCGGGAGCCACGTGGTCGGAAGATGACCCCGCCAGCCATCCTGCACAGTGTACTCTACAGTGTACTCTGGAGACTTGCTGCCGTGCCCAGTGCTGAGCCGCGGTGCCGCTGGTTCTCAGCTTCCCACGTGTTATTGTCCGGCGGATTTTTGGCGGGCTTCCGATTTATTGTCGGACTGTTTGCGTCGTTGTTCCTGGTAGCTTTTCAGAATCCCGGCGGGGTCGTCGTTGAAGGCCTGGCGGCAGCCTTCGCAGCAGACGTACCAGGTCTGACCGTCGTGCTGAACGGCAATCGTGCCTTTGCCTCCGGTAACCACACACAGTCGTTGCCCTGCCCCTGCGGTGGCCAGTCGCTCGCCGGCGCGAGTCATGCCGATTTCAAACATCCGTCGCCAGCCAGCCCCGGTCTGCGGTTGCTCTTCCAACAGCACCGTCCAGCGAATTTCGCTGAGCCGTCTGAGTGTCAGGCGTCGATGTGTTGTGGCGTCTGCTGGTGTAGCAAAAGTCCATTGGTTGCCCTGCTCGCTGACTTCCGTAGTGACCGGGTTGGGTTGCAGTGTGAGCAGCCGTTCGGCGTCAGCTTCCTGCAGTCTGAGCTGGATTACTGCAGAATCCGCGGCAGGAGCGATCAGGTGCAGTTGCTGCAGGCGACTACCGGGTTTGAATCGGAACTGCAGTGCCGGGGTGGTCTGGGTGAAGTTCCAGCTGACGTCGATGGTTTCGGCAGCGGCACCATCATTCGAGCCTCGTCGCAGCTGCAGCACTCCACGCCACTGGCCGGGCAGTTCGCCAATCCGTCCCATGTGCTGAATGGCAGCGTTGCGAGCATCAGTGGCGGCTGTAGCCGGGGTTTGCCGGCTGTTTTCATCGGCAGATGCAGCCGCTATGGTTGTGAGCAGCAGGCAGCAGGTGAGCAGCAGTCGCGTTACGAGTGTCATATGTGACTTTCAGGCGGCCCGCGATTTTGAGTTCAATCCAGGAGAACGATTCGACGACTTTTCATTTCGGAACGCGGCAGGGAACCTGATTCTGCTGTCCGCACACCGGCAGAGAACCCCAGTCGCTGTCGCAGAGTGGTACGCAGTTGTTCCACGAGTTGTTCGCGAGCAGGTCCGGAGAGATCACCGGTTTCCACGGCTACACTGAGGTCGCGCATGCCCTGAACTGTGCTGACTTCGAGTCGGAATTCGGTGATGGCGGGAAATTCGCGGATGATGGCTTCGATACTGCCGGGGAACAGATTGTTCCCGCGGATGATGAGCATGTCATCGACGCGGCCAAGGATGCCACCCTGCAGCCAGCGCAGGACCCGACCGGAGGGATCAGGCTGGGTGCTGACGGTGACCAGATCTCCTGTGCGATAGCGGATCAGCGGGCTGCCGATGCGGCCCAGATTGGTGATGACAAGTTCGCCGGTCTGACCGTCTGGAACGGGTGAGCCATCAGCGTCGATCACTTCGGCGATGCATTCGGTTTCCAGCAGGTACATGCCGCCGGGGCGATCGATGGATTCGGTGGCCAGCGAACCAGACTCAGTCATGCCCCAATGGTCAATGACTCTAGCTTCCCACTGATCTTCGATCTGTTGCCGAGTGGAACTGATGGAACCGCCGGGTTCACCAGCCACGATCAGCAGGCGGACGGAGGTTTCTTTGAGGTCAATTCCTTCGTTGCGAGCAACTTCTGCCATGCGCAGAGCGTATGTTGGAGTACAGCACAGGACTGTGGCTTCATTTTCGATCATGGCCTGCAGTCGGACCGACGTGGTCATGCCGCCACCTGCGAGGCAGAAATTGCCATGTCGCAGGGCACCTTCGAAGGCTGCCCAGAACCCGAGGAACGGTCCGAAGGAAAAGGGGAAGAACAGGCGATCCCAGGATTGCAGTCCGGCGAGTGTCCAGATTTGTCGCCAGCATTCCATGCACCAGTCCCAGCTGTCGCGGGTATCCATCCAGCGAATGGGCCGGGCGGTGGTTCCGGAGGTCTGGTGAAGTCGCAGATAGCGGGTGGAGGGAAAGGTGAGGTTTGAGCCGTAGGGAGGCTGAGCAGCCTGGTCGTTGACGATGTCCTGTTTTGTGCAGAATGGCAGTTTGTTCAGGTCGTGTGGTGTGCGGATGTCTGCCGGGTCGAGGCCCGCATTTCGGAAGCGGGTATTCCAGAATCGGTTGCGCGGCAGGATGCTGCTGAGCAGTGTCTGCAGGCGAGCGGACTGCAGATTCTGAAGTTGTTCACGGTCAAACCAGACCTGTTCTGCCTGAAATTCGGACACGCTGGAACTTCCATCTGGGAAACGGAAAGAGAGGAATCGGGGGTACTTGCGGGGATAATATCCGGACGGGGCAGCAGGGACAAATCCACGGCAGCGAGAAGGCGGATGGTTGGGAAAAGCGGGCCATTTGGCTGGGGATGCTGGTGGGTGTTTGCAGTGTTGGGGGGGATTTTCGGTGCAATTGAATTCCGCTGCAGGGGGCATTAATGTTTCGGAAGACCGGGGTTTCCGGCCGTTTCCGATACCGAATTTTCCGGAAACCTTATAGAATGCGGTCCCGGTCCGGGTCGGGCTGCGACTCTGCAGGCCCTCAACGTACCTGAAAGACTGCCTGAATTCACAACCCGCCGGCAATGCCTGCCGCGGTGACAGATTGATCTGAAAGACAGACTGCGAATGACCAACTCCGATTCTGATAATCGTAAAAAGCGCGACGAGTTCGCAAAGAACCTTGTGCACACCATGTTTGGCCTGGACAAGTTACCATCAGAAGTCGGTGGTGAGGTTCTGTTCGACGACTATGATGACGCCCCCGCTGCAGCTCCGGCGGAAGCCGCTGTGGAAAGCAATGCTGCTGCCGATGTGATTGAAGCTGCAGCCCAGTCTTCCGGGGCGCGGACAGAGTATCAGGATGACATCGATGACCTGATCATGTTCCCTGAGGACGACGACCATGACGATGTGTCGGCCGTTGCAGATGACGATGACGATGACGATGACGAGAACTTTGATTTCGGGTCAGACGACGACGAGGATGACGAAGACGACGAGGACGATGTGGTTGACGAGCCGGCTTCTGTGAAGGCAGCCGAGGTCAGCTCAGAGTCAGAGGCTGATGCGGCTGACGAATTTGGATTCGATTCGGAACCAGCGCCGCCGGTGCGTGAAACGTCACGTTCTGGTGCTCGATCGACACGTGATGACCAGCCGCGAGCTGAACGTGAAGACCGTGGTGGTCGTGGCCGAGGTCGTGGTGACCGTGGAGACCGTGGAGACCGTGCTCGATCTGCGGATCGGGGGCGTGGCGGTGATCGGGAAGACCGTCCGGCTCGGGCGACGCGCGGCGAGGGTGCTGCTGCTGGGAAGGCGCCTGCCGGTGGCGGTGGGGATGATGCCTACTGGGATGAGTTGGATAAGTGGGTCTGGGACGATCCTGAGTCTGCTGCTGAGGACGTAGCGGAACCGGTTGCTGCAGCGTCTGACGACGACGAGTCGGGTAGTGATGCGGGGGCAGTTTCGGGTGGTGCTGACGACGCTGGTGAATCGGGTGGAGGTGGTCGTCGTCGTGGTCGTCGTCGTGGCGGTCGCGGTCGGAATCGACGTCGTTCGGACGAGACAGCGGGTGGTCGGTCTGATGAGGTGGTTGCTGACGAGTCAGCTCCTGCTGAGGTGGACGATGACTTGAGTGAGATTCTGTTTGAAGAGGACCAGGAGGATATTGTCAGCGTTTCCGCGGGCAGCGTGTCGGCTCAGCGTCGATCGCGTGATGAGCGGGCGACGGCGCCTGCTGAGCGCGAGGAGTCTGCCGAGTCCGAGGATCGTGCAGAGGATTCTGAAGGTGGTCGTGGTCGTCGTGGGCGACGTGGTCGTCGCGGCGGGCGTGGTTCGGACCGTGAGCGTGGCGAGGAGCGTAGCACAGGGAATGAGCAGGGACGCCGTCGTCCGGTAGCGGACGTGGCTGATCGTGACGAAGTGGAAGATGATCGTCCGATTGGATTTGATGACGAACCTGTCGCTGACAGTTTCAAAGCTCGTGGCGACCGCGGGCGTTCGAGTGATCGTCGAGGTGGCGAGGATCGTGGTGGTCGCAGTGAGCGATCTGACCGTGGCGAACGTGGCGAACGTGCTAGCAGGTCTGAATTCGATCGTGACGAACGATCAGATCGCGATGACCGAGGCGGTCGTGGCGAGCGGGGCTCGCGCGGTGCACGACCGGAACGTGGCGAGCGGCCGGAACGTGGTGAGCGACCGGAACGTGGCGAGCGACCGGAACGTGGTGAGCGACCGGAACGTGGCGAGCGACCGGAACGTGGTGAGCGATCAGAACGACATCGAGGACGAGAGAGCCGTGAAGGTGGTCCCGAGCGTGAAGCTCGTGAGCCACGTGAAGGCCGCGAACCTCGCGAGGGTCGTGAACCGCGTGAAGGCCGTCGTCCATCCCGTGAACGTGCTGAAGCGCGCGATGTGGATGCTGGCGATCGTCGACCAGTGGAACCTCGAGTGGCTCCGGAGTTTCAGGACATCCCGACATGGGAAGAGGCAATCGGCTGCCTGTCGCTGCGAACGCCAACCGAAGATCATGCTCGCCGCACAGAGAACCGTTACAAGACGCGCGATAAC
>CAXBSH010000254.1:0-8391 GCA_963977705.1 uncultured Planctomycetaceae bacterium | reverse complement strand
GCCCATGATGGTTTCGGCATTGGCAATCGCCGCCAGCACCTGTGCCTGCAGCTCTGGTGGATACTGCTTCTGATTCGCGTAAAAGTAGGTGCAGACTTCCGTGGTGATCGTGAAACCCGCCGGTACCGGCAGGCCAATGCGGCTCATTTCCGCCAGATTCGCACCCTTGCCACCCAGCAGCGGCTTCTGTGTTGCATCGCCCTCAGCGCGTCCATCACCAAACGTGTACACGTACTTCATTGAAAGAACCTTGTGAAGAAAACAGGCCACGAAAATGGCAGCATCTGCCTGCGCGCAGGCTGCGCGCACAATCAACGGCTGCCGCGAGCGGCAGAAATGTCGGTCGCCACGGTATCAGCGCAGGATTGAAACTGCAAGCTGTCTCAGGTTTGGGGGCGCCGGACTGCAGAAATGACAGGGAAACAGGCATCATCTGCGCCGAATTCGACCGATTTTCACAATCTCACCCGCCCGCTGGGATTAGAATTGCCACCGGGAAACTCGCGAAATTTCAGACCTGCCGCCACAGGACTCCCGCTCGTACACCCACTGTCCGCTCGCCAGGAACCAACGACGTGTCGTCCGGATCCCCGAATGATGAGACCGGTTTTCAGCTGCTGGGCCTGCCCGCGGCCGATGACCAATCGGCTCAGCGGGCTCGAGCCCCCTTCGAGCTGCTGGTGTCGCAGTTCGTGGAAGAGCTGCGTCGCGGCGGCAAGCCCTCGGTCGAACTCTACGCACGCCGGTTTCCCCCGCACGCCGAACGAATCCGCGAAGTCTTCCCCGTACTCGCTATGCTGGAAACTGCTCGCCTTGACCGAGAATCCCGGTCCATTCGCCGCAATATGCCCGGCAGTTTTCCCTTCTCTCGGCTGGGCCCGTTCGAACTGCTGCAGGAAATCGGCCGCGGGGGCATGGGCGTCGTGTTTCGGGCCCGCGATCAAAACAGCGGACACCTTGTCGCCCTGAAGGTTCTGCCGTGGCGCGCTTCCGTCGTCCCCGAATGGGTCGCTCGCTTCGAATCCGAAGCTCGCACTGCCGGCGAAATACACCATCCCGGAATTGTTCCCGTCTATAAATACGGTCAGGAAGACGGCTACAGTTATATCGCGATGCAGCTTATTCCCGGGATCGGGCTGGATCGAGTCATTCAGCTGCTGGGAGCACAGGGGCAGGTTGATCTACGGCAGCTGGCAGAGTCGGCCGGAGTCGTGACACCTGAGTCCGAAGCCGCAGAACAAACCGACGATGTCACACACAACCTGCTGGGCTCCGCTGACTGGTCGGCCTTCGTCGGCATCGCTCTGCAGGCTGCACAGGCCCTGCGGACTGCTCATCAAGCAGGAGTCTGCCACAACGACATCAAGCCCGCAAATCTGCTGCTGGGAACTGGCTGTCGCGTGTGGGTGACGGACTTTGGGTTGTCACGACAATTGCCCGAGATCGCCGAGCGGGCGGTCAATCACACGCCCGGGTTATTCGGAAACTCGCAGCGTCCACCAATGCTGACAGGCGCTGTCGGGGACCAGGAAGGCGGCGGAACACTCAAGTACATGGCCCCGGAACGATTTGCCGGCCAGAACTCAGCCGCCGCCGACTGCTACTCGCTCGGCGCCACCCTCTACGAACTCAGCCTGCAGTGCTCACCCTTTGCCCATGACGATCGGCAACAGCTGCGACAGCAGATCCTGACTCAGAAACCGCTGAGTCCGCGAGAATTGTGTCCCGAATTTCCCGTCGGGCTGGAAACCATCATCCTGAATTGCCTGCAGAAGGATCCGGCCGATCGATATGAATCGACCGACGCACTCATTGCCGATCTGCTGCGATGGAATCGAGGTCTGCGAATCTTCAGGACTCAACGCAGTATCCTGCGCCGCCTGCTGAACCCCGCACGACGTGGTCAGGCCTGACCACGGTGCGGACCGAACTGGCACGCGACCAGGCAGTTAGCGCGGCACGACGTGGTTTGAAGAAGTTGTAAAAATGCGTGGCGGGGAAAATTCCCCAGTATTTCGCATTGAAACGGACTGTTAAATCACATTGTAAAGTCCACGTGTACATCGTCAGCGATTTCAGGATAAAGATATCCTGTTCAGCGTGCCGGGAATGCTGGTCGTGCCAGCTGCGCCGAATCGGTTCTTCCGCCAACAGCAGTCATGCTGTTTTTCCAGAGTGTTGATGTGTTGATTTTCTGAAACGTTTGATGTGTTTTTGCATCTTTCAGAAATCTGCGTGCAGTGGGCATGTTCGTTGCCTGTTCCCTCCCCCATGCGCGGCATCTCGGAATGTCTGCCCTCTTGCTCTCTAAGCAAGGTGGGCACCGCTTCGGGCGGCCCGGCTCCTGATGCTTCTTGACTGTTAGTACTTTGAGTAGGGGACGGGTGTATGCAGAGTTGGGAACGGCCTGCGGGCCTTATGCGTGTCATCAGGCCAGCAGTGGCCTGTGTTCTGCTGACATGGGCTGTGTTAGGCACAGCAGATTCCCTCGTGGCACAGCAGCTGGCAGCTGACGGTTCTTTTGCCGCGCCGGGCTTTGCAGCAGGTGAGTACCTCGTGTCGGCTCGGCAGACGATTGGTCCGTGGAATGTGGACCTTGGCAATGTGGGCCTGCACGTGGGGCAGTTTGCCATGCCTCGTGTTGAACAGAATGCCGTGGATCTGAATGGCAATCGTTCAGGGTCTCTGTTTCAAACGTTGACCCTGCAGCGTGGTACCGAATACACCGTTCGTTTTCTGATGTCCGGTAACTGGCGCACCAACCCGGATGTTCCGCGACGTGTCTCGGTGCTGTTCGGGACTCAGCGAAAACTGTATGAGCTGCAGCGACCGGCGGACTGGTCTGCTCAGAATCCTCAGTGGCAGGTTATGGAAGGGGCGTTCACTGCGACAGCCGCTGCTACGGGGCTGCGATTTTCTTCAGAGAATCCGGGTCTTCCGGATGGTGCTCTGATTGCCGGAATCGAAGTGCTGGCCCCTGCGAAGGCTCCGGGACCACTGGATGCCGAGCCCATTCCACTGCCTCCGGATCTGGATCAGTACGTTTCTGATCGCAGCAAAGCCATCCTGCTGGGTAAGGCGTTGTTCTGGGATATGCAGGTGGGCTCTGACGGGCGGACGGCCTGTGCCAGCTGTCACTGGCATGCGGGTGCGGACATTCGCACGAAGCATACGCTGGACCCTGGTGCCCCCGGCAGCCAGTTTGGCCATCAGACTGCGCTGGGTGAAGCTCTGGCTGCGAAGGCGTTGGCTGGATTTCGGGGCGTGAACGTGCAGATGACAGCTGCCGACTATCCTTTCCACCGGTTTGCCAACCCTTTGGTTCCTGGTGACGAACCCGGCTTTGCGGATCGTGGCAACCCAGTGATAGCGTCGACCATGGAAGTGCACGGCTCTGCCGGTGTGCGAAAGACACTTTTCAGTGGTATTGTGCCAGGCAGTGCGATCGACGCTGGCCAGCCCGTGCCCGACGAGGTGTTCAATGTGAACGGTGTCAATGTGCGGCAGGTGACGGGCCGAAATGCTCCTACGTCCATCAATGCCGTGTTCTTTGATCGCACGTTCTGGGACGGCCGAGCCAATCACTATTTCAACGGTGTGAATCCGTTTGGAGATCTGGATCCGGACGCTCGGGTTCTGAAGGCGGATGCGGCTGGGAAAATGCAGCCCGTCCGGATTCTGCTCAGTAACGCCTCTCTGGCATCGCAGGCTGTTGGTCCGGTGAACAGCTCTGTGGAGATGTCCTGGATTGCTCGCAGCTTTCCGGAAGTTGGCCGCAAGCTGCTGTCTCTGCGCCCTCTGGCTTTGCAGAAAGTCGATGCTACAGACAGTGTCCTGGGCCTGTGGGTGGATTCGTGCGGACAAGGCCTGGATCAGGACAAGGCCGGGTACGCACGACTGATTCGCGAAGCATTTCAGCCGGTGTGGTGGTCGTCTCACGAGGTGACCAGTGACGGTTACACTCACATGGAAGCCAACTTCTCACTGTTCTGGGGGTTGTCGCTGATGCTGTACCAGGCGACTCTGGTATCAGACCAGGCTCCTTATGACAGCTTTGCCAAAGGTGACCTGAATGCGTTGACTCCCAGGGCCAAAGAAGGTTTGCAAATCTTCCTGAACGAGGGCAAGTGCATCAACTGCCACGGTGGGCCCCAGTTTGCCGGTGCACTGGTGCAGGAGCTGCGGGGCAACAATGCTGAGCACCTTGTGGAATTCATGGCCATGGCGGTGGGTACCGCATTCTATGACGGAGGTTTTTACAATATCGGAGTCCGTCCGACGGCAGAAGACATTGGCGTCGGGGCCCGCCACCCGCTGTTCGGGCCGCTGTCCTACAGCCGACAGGAACAGCAGGGTCGAAACCCCGACCCACGTACGCTGGTGCGTCCCGGCAATCGCGTGGCTGTTGACGGGGCCTTCAAAGCGTCCACTCTGCGGAATATCGAGCTGACCGGGCCCTACATGCACAACGGCGGCATGAAGTCGCTGGAAGAAGTCGTGCAGTTCTATACTCGCGGTGGGGACTTCCGTCTGACGAATCGGCAGGACCTTGATCCGGATGTCGGTGGCATCCCGGGACTGCAGGGAAATGCGGAGAAGATCGGCGCGGTTGTGGAATTCCTGCGGCATCTGACGGATCCTCGAGTGAAGTACCGCAAGGCGCCGTTCGATCATCCGGAACTGGTGCTGCCGCAGGGAACATCGGGTGTCGTGGATGGCTATGTGCGGGATATTCTGTATCTGCTGCCGGCCGTGGGTCGTGACGGTGGCGAACCGTTCGGCAGTTTCGAAGACGCGCTGCGGACAGGCTTCCCGCTGGAACAACTGAATCAGACTCAGGTCAGCGTTCCTGAGCCTGCCGGTCGCTTGATGAAACCAGTTGACGGAGGTTTGGTCATTGATGTTGGTGTACCTCCGGGAGGTGTCAAACCTCCAGTACCGCTGGACCCAGCGGTGGAAGCACCCATCGTTCTGGAACCGACCGTCGTAGAGCCCGTAGTTGTCGGGCCGGCTGTTGAGCAGCCAGCAACAGCGGAACCAGCAACAGCGACGCCGGCATTGCCAGAGCCACCCCTGCCCTAGCGGCAAGGGTTCGTCAGGCCACAGGCCGTCTGAGGTGCTGATTCGGGGAGGTTGACACTGGTCAGCCTCCCCTTTTCGTTCCCCCACCCACCGAAACTCGCAACGGAACCCCCGGATTGTCTTGCTTTTCGGCAGGAATTCCGGGGAGAATGCGGGGCAGCTGGCGGTGCAGCTTTGGTTGGTTTTCTGCGAAGTGGATCTCGGGGGCAGGCAGATGGTCGGACTGGGATTGCAGCAGAAGCTGTCCATGGTGGTTTCCCGGCTGTCGCGGGTCAGAATTCTGCGACATCAGACTCGGGTCTGGTTGGTATTGCTGATACCTGCGGCTGTGCTGGTTCTGCTGTTGCCGGTGCAGATCGGTTCGTGGCGTCCCGAAGTTCCGGTGCTGCTGGGGGCCACTGTGCTGGGCGTCCTGCTGGCGCGAATCCTTGTTCGGCAACCGTCGCTGTCGGAAGCGGCGCGACTGGTTGAACAGCGTGATCAGGGGCTGCACGACGTTGTACTCACTGCTGTGCAGATGCTCTCTCAATATCCCCCGCCCCAGACCGTACTGGCTCAGATGACGGTCCAGGATGCAGATGATCTGGTGCGTCAGCGTGACTGGTCGAAGGTGGTGCCGGCCGGGCAGATTCTGAAGTGGTCGGTGCTCAGTCTGCTGTCTTTTCTGCTGTTGGTTTCCAGTGTGACGGCAGCCAGTCATTATGGCCGTCGTTTGCTGCCTGCTGGATCGCAGGCTCAGTCCACAGAGAAGGGTGCTGGCCCGAACTCTGAAGCTGGTCAGCAACAGTTGGTTGTTGAACCTGGTGATACTGAGGTTGAGCAGGGTTCGGCGCTCACGGTGGTCGCTCGGTTCTCGGGTACGGCACCGGAAAAAGCAGTGCTCGAATTTGTCGGTGCGGATTCCGCAACACGCCAGATCTCACTCAGTGAAACCGTGGATGCCGGAGTGTTTGCTGCGCGAATGGAGGACGTCACCAGCAGCGGTGTGTATCGAGTGCTGTATCAGCAGCAGCTGTCGGCTGCCGGTGCGCCGCAGCAATCGCGGGACTTTCAGGTCACGGTCTTCGTCCGTCCGAAGCTTGAGCAGATAGACGCAGAAGTGACACCGCCTGCATGGTCAGGTCGGGCCGCAGAGACTGTCGAAGATGTCGTCCGTCTGACCGTCACAGAAGGTTCACAGGTCAGATTACTGATGCGATTGAACAAGCCGGTTGTGCAGGCCGAATTACGACCTGCTGAAGGGCCGGCAATTCCGTTGACGGCAGCCAGCCTGGATGGTCTGGTGGTTCAGGCACAGCTGACAGCACTTGCCAGTGCCACCTGGACCGTCCATCTGCAGGATGCTCAGGGACGTACGCCGGCCGATGAACAGCAGTTTTCGCTGCGAGTCGTGGCCAATAAGCCGGCCACAATTAAACCCACCTTTCCTGCTCGGGATGTGAATGTGTCGCCACTGCAGGAGTTTTTTGTCGAGGCCGCAGCAACCGACGATTTCGGACTGGTCAACGCAGGTCTTGAGTATTCTCTTGCGGGTGGTGAAAGTCGTGAAGTTTCGCTGCTGCAGCCGACGGCAGACGGGGCACCAGTGACGGCAGCACAGCTGCGACAGCTGATCGATCTGGAATCGCTGCAGGCCGCCCCGGACGACATGGTGACCTACACATTCTGGGCCGAAGATCGAGCGGCGGACGGGTCACTGCGTCGGGTCTGGAGCGATCTGTTATTCGCCGAAGTCCGCCGATTTGAAGAAATTTTCCGTGAAGATCAGCAGGGAGGACAACAGCAGCAACAGCAGGGCGGCCAGCAGGGACAGGGTCAGCAGGGCAGTCAGGTTGATAATGCTCTGGAACTGCAGAAGCAGATTATTTCGGCCACATGGAACCTGATTCGCCAGTTTGTGCAGCTGCAGTCAGCCGGCACGCTTTCCAAAGATCTCGAAACACTCGTACAGTCGCAAAAACAGGCGATTGATGTTCTGCAGCAGTCACTGGCGCAGGGACCGCAGCAGCCGCAGATCTCGGCACTGGCCGAACAGGCGGTGCAGGAAATGACGGCAGCAGCAGATGCGCTCAGCAAAGCCACCACTGAGATGACCGTTGAACAGGTGGCACTCGCACTGCCACTGGAAAAGAAAGTCACTCAGACATTACTGCGGATGCGGGCGGCCGAATTTCAGGTACGACAGCAGCAGCAACAGCAACAGCAGGGACAGCAAAGCCAGAGCCAGGGGCAGCAGAACTCGGCTTCGCAGCAGCAACTGCAGCAACTGGAACTGGACAACAACCGCAATCGCTACGAATCACAACAACAGGCTCAGCAACAGGAAGAGCAGCAGCAGTCACAGGAACAACGAGAGCAGCTGCAGGTGCTGAACAGACTGAAAGAACTGGCACAGCGACAGCAGATGGTCAATGAACGTCTGAAGCAGCTGGAAAGCGAACTGCGAACAGCCCAGACCGATGCTGAACGTGAAGAGATTGAGCGGGAGCTGAAACGGCTGCGCGACGAGCAGCGTGAAATGCTCCGCGATGCCGACGAACTGGCCGAGCGGATGCAGCAGTCAGCCGAGTCACAACAGCCTCAGCAGCAGCAGATGCAGCAGCAGATGCAGGAAGCTCGCAGCAATATGCAGCGAGCCAGCAGTGCGATGGACGAGGGACGCATGGCAGAAGCCATTGCTGAAGGCACCAGGGCCGAGCGTCAGTTTGACGAGCTGAAGGAAGAGTTTCGGAATCAGACGTCTTCGCAGTTCGATGAGGCGGTGCGAGAGCTGCGCGATCAGGCGCGGGAATTGACCGATAAACAGCAGCAGCTGGCTCAACAGCTGTCCGGACAGTCAGCGCCGCCAAAGTCAGCGTCGCCTGAACCGGAATCAGCCGAACCGGCAAAGCAGGCTCAACGCCCGTCACTCAGGTCCGAACGCAACCGCGAGCAGGTCGAACAGGCGGTGCAGGAACAGCGGGATCGTCTGAATCGCGTGATGGATCAGTCGAAACAGCTGATTGAGCAGGCTGAAGAGACGGAACCGCTGTTGTCTGATCGTCTGTACGAAACTTTGCGTGACGTGAAGGATCTGAAGCCCGAAGAGGCCCTTGAGGCCGCTGAAATGCTGGCAGAACGAGGCCTGTGGCAGCAGACACAGGAAGCAGAACAGATCGCCAGCCGGGGTCTTGAACGACTGCGTGATGGTATTGAAAACGCTGCCGACGCGGTGTTGGGCAGCGAGGAAGAATCTCTGCGGCGGGCTCAGGCTGAGCTGCAGCGGGCTTCTCAGCAGTTGTCCGAAGAGCTGCGAGCAGCGCAGGGGAC
>CAXBSH010000253.1:0-8399 GCA_963977705.1 uncultured Planctomycetaceae bacterium | reverse complement strand
GACACACCATACGACCGGGGACAAAACACAGTGGCCGGTATCATCGGTGCAAACTATTCTCGAAGTGCGAGCCGATGTTTTTCCGCAACGGCACTTGACCGATCGCTCTACGTGCCGTGGCCAGTCGTCGGGGCCACCCACTGGCGGTAGTCGCCGTGTCAGGCCCCCAGTGGGGACACACACCAACCCAGCGGGGACACACCGGCCCAAGCGCGGACACACCGGCCCAGGCGGGGACACACCATACGACCGGGGACAAAACACAGTGGCCGGTATCATCGGTGCAAACTATTCTCGAAGTGCGAGCCGATGCTTTTCCGCAACGGCACTTGATCGATCGCTCTAAATGCCATGGCCAGCCGTCGGGGCCACCCACTGGCGGCAGTCGCCGTGTCAGGCCCCCAGTGGGGACACACACCAACCCAGCGGGGACACACCACAATAGCCGCCGCAGCGGTGAGGACACAGCATCAGAGTTTCAGGTCTCGCGTGTGTTGTTTTTCCGCCACACGGCGGGGTGCTCACAGATATCGCTCTGCTAGCGGGGACACACCAGCACAAGCGTAGAGTCGCCATGGGACATCGAAGTCCACATTGGTCGGTACCATGACGACGGGGCGTTATGAGTTTTATTTGTGAGGGGATGCGGTCGGGCAGGTATGACGCGAGAGGCAAAATTCGTAGTCTGGGCTTTAGCCCGGGCACGAACTTCTTGTCGCCCTCGAAATCCCCATTATTTTTCAGGGGACGGGGCCGAGCAGGAATGCTCAGGCTACATTTTGCCCTCGGCGTCAGGAATGCCCGGGCTACCTTTTGGCTGTGCAGTTGGGATCAGCGGGAAAAACTGTAGAGACGGTTCCAGCTGCGCAGCAGTAGTTGCGAACCGACAGCAACTGGTGAGGCATCGAAGTTGCCATCCAGTGTGGCTGTGCTGACCACTTCAAACGGCGCCTCATCCCGTAACACCACCGTAGTACCTTCGCGGCCCGTGATATAGATGTGACCGCCGGCCGCCAGTGGCGACGCATAACAGTTCCCTACACCGCTCAGTCGCTTCTTTTCAGCCAGTGGCTTGCCCACAGCGGCATCAAGCACAGTCAGAATATCGCCCGTATTCCCTGTGAAATATAACCGGTTGCCACTGAGCGTTGGTGATGGCACATACGGTGTTCCCTCCGGGAAGCTCCAACTGATCTGCTGACCTCCCGTGACATCGCCTGTGCTGTTCAGCGGAATCCCGAAGGATGCTGCTCCGCGATAACCACTCATGCAGATCGCCAGCTCTTTGAAACGCAGCGGACTGGGAATTGCATTGGTCGTCTGACCGCCACACTCCCAGACCACCGTGCCATCAGCCACAAGGTACGCTCGAGCCTTACCGGATCCATTCACAACCGCCATGAGACGGCCGTCGACTTCAGTAATCAGCGGAGTATTCCATGACGTGACCTCCCCCGGACGCTCGCGACGCCAGACCTCTTCCCCCGTTTCGGCCCGCAGGGCCATAATGAAGGACCCTTCCTCTGCATCCCAGTTCACAATCAGCAGCTCACCGGCCAGCGCGGGCGTCACAGCTTCACCCCAGCCAAACCGCGTCCGCATGTCGCCGGGATCCTGCTGCCACAACAACTCACCAGTCAGTGAATAGCAATACAACCCCCGAGAACCGAACGACACGTACAAGCGTTTTCCATCGGTTGTTGGTGAAGCCGCTGCGTAGGTATGAGTTGTGTGCTTGCCTTCATGCGGCAGCTGCTCAGTCGCCACCTGCTGCCATCGCACCTGACCGGTGCGACGATCAACGCTGGTTACCAGATAGCGATAGTACACGTTAGGGGGCTGAGTTTTGGCATCGGAATGCGGTTGGATCGGCGTTTCGGCCGGGCGATCTGTGCGTTCCGCCGACAGCACAAACACCTGATCGTCCCAGACAATCGGAGTCGAAGCGCCCTCGCCAGGCAGCTCCACAGACCAGCTTCCGGAACTTCCGGTTTCCAGCTGGATTGGCGGACTGGCATCCGGTGCTGCTGACCCGTTACTGAATGGGCCGCGCCACTGATGCCAGTTCTTTTCGGCAGCTGGTGGTACCTGAGCCACTGCCGGCGAACAGACCCCCATTCCGAGCCACGCAGACAGTATTCCGGGCAGTATTCCGGGCAGTCCCTGCAGTAACACGCGTGAAAGACCACCAGATCTGCACAGTCTGTCTGTCACCACAGCACCCCTTTTCCCGAAAGATCCCGCACAATTCTGCCCCAATCCCAGCGTTTTAACCGCGAGGCAGATTGAATTCCATGCCTTGGGGCCTATGTTCAGAACAATCTCCGGCAGTTGCCCCACCTCTGAAAAAACGCCTTATGATTTCCCCCGACTCTTCCACTCCTGCCGCGACCGCCTGCTCAGCAGAAATCGCACGGCCGGCAGTGGATGTGCGGGATCTGGTGAAGGA
The DNA here is from genome assembly GCA_963977705.1 of uncultured Planctomycetaceae bacterium. GTDB lineage: Bacteria > Planctomycetota > Planctomycetia > Planctomycetales > Planctomycetaceae > SXXK01. The sequence goes on along the minus strand of CAXBSH010000253.1, from coordinate 5,950 downwards.
ATTTCCGTCGGCAAGCGGTACTGTGCTGGCTGTCAACGGCGTGTCGATGCAGGTTTTCCCTGGCGAAGTTTACGGACTGCTGGGTGCTAATGGCGCGGGAAAAACCACAACTCTTCGCATGATGCTTGGACTGCAGCGACCCACGTCAGGAACCGTTTGCATCGCCGGATATGACGCGGCCACTCAGCCACTGGAAATCAAACGCAGCGTCTCATTGGTGTCATCCAGTTCGGGCCTGTACCAATGGCTGACTCCACGAGAGATCATGCTGTATCTGGCAGACCTTTACGACGTACCTGCGGAGCAGGCGGCGGCGCGAGTCGAGTTGCTGGCTGATCTGTTCGATCTGCGCAGCTTCCTTGACCGTCGTTGTGCCGGTATGAGTACTGGTCAACAGCAGCGAATCAATCTGGCGCGTTCCCTGATGCATGATCCCCCGGTCGTGCTGATGGATGAGCCCACTCGCGGACTGGACATTGTCGGCAGTCGCCGGATTTTTGAGTATACGGCACATCTGCGACAGCAGGGCAAAGCAGTCATCTTCTGTACTCATCGGCTGGATGAAGCCCAGCGATTGTGTTGCCGTTTCGGATTGATGTTTCGCGGACAGCTCAGACTGGAAGGTACTCTGGAAGACCTGCAGCAGCGAACGGGCCGGGAACATCTGACAGATATGTTTCTGGATCTTGTGCCCGCTGGAGCGCTGCAGTCATGAGTTCGCCGGCGTCACGAACATCAACGGGTGCGCCATCCGCTCTGCAAAGACTGGGCAGACTGGCCCTGAAGGAGTGCCGAGAATCGCTCCGCGATCGCCGCACACTGGCCACCCTGCTGCTGATGCCACTGATCGTCTATCCCCTGCTGGGAATGGTTGTGCAGCGATTTGCCGTTACCAGACTGGAGACGGCAATCCCCGAAGCAAGTGTTGTGATTCATGACCAGTTGTCACCGGACGATGCTCGCGTGATGCTGGCTCCGGTTACTGAGTCTTCCGACAAACCCGCCAGTCCTGCGAACGCAGTCCCTGCTGGCACGCTGCCAGGACTGGACCTGAGCCCTCTGAACCCAACAACCGGACGTATCCAGCCATCGCTGCGTATTGCCTTAGGCGAATCCTATCCGGCCGAACTGATTGAACATGGCCTGCAGCAGGGAGCCGTGGATGCCGCTGTCATGCTGCGCTCCAGGCCGACCAATGGATCTGCCGACGTGACGAATACGATCGAGGTGCTGTATCGTCTGGGTGATCCACTGAGCGAGGGTGCTGCGGAAGAGCTGACCTTCCGGATCCGTGAAAATCGGGACGCCGCCGTGCGCAATCTTTTGAACCGCGTGGGGATTGGCAGCGCTGCCATGGTCCCGATCAGACAACAGGGAATTGCCACACCGCGCAGAGCGGAATCGCCATTGGCCGCTTTCGTACCGTTGATGCTGGTCCTGATGACAATGACGGGCGCCGTCTATCCCGCGATCGATCTGACTGCAGGAGAACGTGAGCGTGGCACGCTGGAACTGCTGATGGCCGCCCCGGTATCACGACGACAACTGCTCACAGCAAAATTCTGCGGTGTATTTCTGGTGGCCGTCATGACGGCCATCATCAACCTGATTGCCATGCTGGTAACACTGGCAGCCACGGGGTTTGATCGAGTTCTGTTGCCACAGGGGATTGGGCTGACAGTCCTTCTTCAGGTACTGCTGCTGTTGATTGTGTTCGCCTCGTTCTTTTCATCAGTGCTGCTGTCTGTTACCAGCTTTGCTCGCAGTTTCCGTGAAGCTCAGGCGTGGCTGATTCCACTGATGCTGGTGTCACTCGCGCCAGGAATTCTGAGTCTGATGCCTGGAGTTCGACTCAGTGCCCCACTGGCACTGGTACCGCTTGTCAATATTGTGCTGCTGGGCCGCGAACTGTTTCAGAATACGGCATCGACCGGTTTGTTCCTGCTGACTCTGACGGCAACAGCAGGCTACTCAGTCGCAGCATTGCGGTTGGCGGCTGGAATTTTCGGAAGTGACGCAGTGTTGTTTGCTGCTGATCGCAGGGAGCAGCAGCGAACTACGGGGCAGCAACTGTCGTTTGTGCCGCGTCGCATCCTGCTGGGAACGTTGCTGGCACTGCTGCCGGCTTTTGCCGTACTGGCAGGGCTGCGCGGCCGACTGGTTAACCCGGAAAACACCAGCGGACAACTGGTGCTGTCAGCCGTGGTGCTGGTACTTGTGTTCGCTGTACTGCCTGGTGCGGCCCTGCGACTGGGGCAGGTTCAATTGACGGCCGGATTTCAGCTCACGCGATTTCGCCTCGCCGCATTACCCGCGGCCTGCCTGCTTGGCTGCTCTGCATGGACTGCCGTTTATGAACTGTTGTTGCTGGCTGGTAGTTCCGGAACACTGCAGAAAATCATGGACAACCCAGCCCTGCGGCAAATGGTTGATCGGTTGACCAGCAATACGACTTTGCCGATGCAGTTACTTTGCCTGGCAGCCGCCCCCGCAGTCTGTGAAGAACTCTTCTTCCGCGGCTTCCTCTGGAATGGAGTGCAGAATCTGCTGCCAGGACGCCTGCGCCCACTGCTGATCAGCACCGCCGTCTTCGCCGCAGCCCATGTGGTAACTGACGCATCACTGACGGTTGAACGACTGCCAGGAACATTCCTGCTGGGACTGCTGCTGGGATTATCCCGGATGCACACGGGGAGTGTATTCCCGGGAATGCTGCTGCACTTCTGCAACAATGCAATGCTGCTCAGCCTGGAAAAGATGACGCCCGCATTTCGATCGATTGGGATCGTGCTGGACACCGAGAATCAGCAGCACCTGCCCGCACGTCTGCTGTTGCTGGCTGCAGTCCTGGCCAGCGGTGGCATTCTGTTCGCACTGGGAGCACGCGGACGATCGCTGGTACAGCAACAGCAGTAGAGGAACGAGGAGAGAGGAGAGGAGAGCAAACTCATCCAATCGACGGACTGGAGGCTTCCGCCAAACGGTTGCACTTGGGAGAGTTTTCGTTCGGTTCGGCGGGAGCCTTACCCACCCAGGGAGGGACTTCGCTTTAACTGAATACAGAATACTGACGACAGCCCTGGGAACGCCCAGCACAAGTTGGGCGTGCATTCTATGGACAAGGCTTTGCTTGAGCGATACGCGCCTGAACTCAACCCAGATGCCTGCGGAAATGCTCCTTCGTCAATCGCCACATTTCCTCACTCAGCACATGCCCCGTCCCCGCTTCAATGAACCATGAAAAGTTTGCTCGCGCACCGGCCGCCTGCCACGCCTGCTCCAGACGCGGCATTGCGGCACGCACCTCCTCAATCGGACTGCCCGCATCCAGTTCCCCGAAGTTCAGATGCAGAGCCCGCGGAGCAATCAGCGAAACAATGTCCGGCAGATCTCCGTACTGACGCCAGCCGGGCACATAGTTCGGAAAACAATGAATCAGACTGGTGCGTTCCATCGCCGCATACGTCGGCATGCAGCAATTCCCAACCAGTGCCTTCAAACGAGGCTCCCACGGACCAACCATCCACGTATGAGTCGATCCCATGGAGTGTCCGTAACACCCCAGTCTCTCAGCCCGGACTTCGGGGCGAGCGGCCAGCAGGCTGACGGCACGCCGCATATCACTGATGTTCTTCCAGGCCAGACAACGCCCAGCCACCACCTGCAACCCGAACAGATAATGCTCCAGATCACGCCCCTGCAGTGTTCGCACTTCCCGGTTTGGTGACCGATTGCGTTCGCCAAAGCCGGCAGCGTCCGGACACAGCACCACGTAACCTTCGCGAGCCAGTGCAGCGCCGGTCATATGCATCTCACCGAAGTTCGGCGAACGCACTCCAGCCGGTTCGTCCTTCCCCACGTCATACTGCCCTGCATGCTGATGCCATACACAGATTCCGGGCGCAGGAGAACTGGCTGAGGCTCCGTCAGGAATCAACAGCCAGGCCCCGATGCGTTCGGTCGGCTCGACCTGATACGACAGATAATGTCGCTGAAAACCGTCCAACTGCTCCGTTCGTTCCACCCGATCCTGTAATGGACCGAAGTCCGGCCAGGGTCCACCCAGACAACGCTGCAGATGCTCACGAAGTTCGTCCGACGATTCTGCCAACATGGGATCTCCTGTCACACCTGAAGCCTGTACCGCTGCCCCCGGAACCAGCAGGCTGAGACTTGTTGCCGTTGCACCAAGCAGTGATTGCAGTGCCGAACGACGAGTCTTGTGACTCGTTGCTGCGTCGTGGAATTCTTCACGCATCACAACCCTCGCTTGTCCGGAATCGCACACCACACTCTGAAAAGACCGAGCCAGTCACCCTCGACTGATTGCAATTTTCCAGCGTGGTGATGAGACTTGGCGGTCGCCGAATTCCCGTTATTCAATCGGAACCACAGTCGCATGTCCAGGCAGCCGCTCGATCGCGAAGAATATGTCGAACAGGAATACTTCTTTCGTGTCTATCGTGAACGGCTGCTGGAAAGTGTCCCGTCTCAGGAAATTCTGCAGACCATCCACGAAGAGCTGCTGGCCACAACTCGCCTGCCAATGGCCATCGATTTCCTCCGCGCTGAAATCCTGCACCACGGACGCATCAGCGGCGCAATGGCTCGATTGGCCCATTATTTCGCCCCTTTTCAGGCATTTGTGATCCGCTGCAGCGAGGAGGACGAGTCTCGCTTCGAACAGTTGACCGCGCTAAGAATTCTGGAACTGGAAGCCAGATACCGCACGGCTGCCCCCAGTATGGCCGGCCTGTTCATCTACCAGCTGGAATGCATCGCTCGCAATCGCCTGGGCTACAGCGACGGACTCAAAGCCATGTCCGAAGACCCCGTGTACTCAGACGAATGGCGTCGCTGGATCCTGCGACTGCAGGCCGAACTGGGAACTCTGGAACTGGCAGAACTGATCTATCGCGTGTCCGAACATTTCTATACTCGCCGCGCAGCAGGCCGCAGCAAAACGGCTGAAGCAGAACGTGGACTGGTCCTGTTTGGCGAACAGGAGGGTCGCATCGCTCGCGCGAACCTTGGACGTGATCCGCTGTACCTGTTCGCTGCACTGCAACGTCACCTTGGCTATCCATCCGTGCCGAAATCGATCGTTGAAAACGACACAGAACAACTGCCCAAAGGGCTGGAGGTTCGACTGCAGAAGATCGAACAGAAACTGAAGATTCTGGATATGGAATCCAAAGGTGGCATTGACCTGTCCCGGTTCTACAAACCGGGCGAATCCCCGGACCCTGATCAGCCTCGCCAGACTCACCCATAGACGGGCCCGCAACCGCAGACACGCAAGAAGAATCGCAGGGTGAGTTCTGGTGGCGTGTAGTTTTCAGAACAGTGATGACACGAGGAATCAAAGGCGTAGTCTGGGCTTCAGCCCGGGCACGTATATCTCGTCAGCCTTGAGATTCCCAGTGTTTTTAAAGGATGGGGCCGAGCAGGAATGCTCGGGCTACCTTTTGTCCTTGGCGTCATAAAGCAACAAAAAACTGCAAAAACGAAACGCAAACAGAACCAAGGCGGGCTAAAGCCCACCCTACACAAAGCACCACAACCGCAGCCTCGGCTTCAGCCCAGGACCAAATGACGCGAACGACAAAACTCGTAGTCTGGGCTTCAGCCCGGGCACGTAATTCTCGTCAGCCTTCCGATTCCCGGTGTTTTTAAAGGATGGGGCCAAGCAGGAATGCTCGGGCTACCCTTTGTCCTCGGCGTCAGGAATGACCTGGCTACGGTTGTCGGCGAACAACGACAACTGAAGCCTGGACATTGACTTCGGCTCGGCAGGAGCCTCGCCCGCCCAAGGGGACCTTGACGCGCACTGACGACTGATCCGTTTTCAGTTTTCAAAGCCCTTGAAGTTTGTTTGGGAGGGTGAGGCTCAGACTGAGCGGAGGGTAGGTGGATCAGGGTCACCGAGCTGGTGCTCGGTGGTCCCAGG